>JBGOUY010000032.1:0-22147 GCA_041477795.1 bacterium | reverse complement strand
CTAGCGGGGCGGCCGGGGCCGGGCCGGCGGGTGGCGGGCCGCCGCCCGCCGTGCTACACCGGGGCCATGGCGGGCGCGGTGCCCGCCCGCCGCTCTGGCCAACGACTCCGGACCGCACGCCGCGACGCTGCCCAAGAACTCCTGGTGGAAGTTTCCATACGCCCGTTCCGGCCGGACGATCTGGACGGACTGTTCGTGCTGGATTATCGCTGCTACGCACCGCCCTTCCGCTTCGGCTATCAGCAGCTGCTGCTGACGCTGCAGCAGGTGGGGGTGTCCGCCCTGGTCATCGATGGCGAGCGCAAGGGCGACGTGATTGGCGGATTGATCGTGCGCGGCGAGCCCGCCGCGCGTCGCGCCGCCATCATCTCGCTGACGGTGGAGCCGGCATACCGCCGCGCGGGCCTGGGGGCTCGGCTGCTGGGCTGGGCCGCCGACTACGCACGCAACAGCCAGTGGGAGGCCGTGGTGGTGCCGGTGGAACGGGAAAACACGGACGCGGCCGCCTTCCTGAACGCCCAGGGCTTCGCGGACACGGGCATGGCACAACCCTACTTCGCTTCGCTCGAGCAGGGCAGCCTGTGGCGGCTGGGCGTCCAGGCCGCGCCCGCCGCGGAGGAGACGGCACCATGAGGCGCGGCCCGCACCTGCTCACCCTGACGACGGACTTCGGCACCGCGGATGGCTACGTGGGCGCCATGAAGGGGCGCATCCTCTCCATCCTGCCCGAGGCGACCCTCTTCGACATCAGCCACGATATCCCCCCGCAGGACGTCGGGCGCGGCGCCTGGTGCCTGCGCCGGGCCGTGCCGCAGTTCCCCAGCGGCACCGTGCACCTGGCCGTCGTCGACCCGGGGGTGGGCTCCCAGCGCGCCGGCATCGTGGTGGAAACGGAGCACTACCTGCTGGTGGGGCCGGACAACGGGGTGCTCTATCTCGCCGCCCGCGACGATGGCATCCGCCGCGTGATCGAGATCAACGAGGACACCCAGGAATGGTATAAGAGCACCAGCTTCGACGGCCTGACGCTCTTCGCGCCCGTGGCGGCGCTGCTGCTCTCCGGCCATGCGCTGGAGGACGTGGGCCCGGATGCCGAGGAGCTGGTGGAGTGGCCGGACGCCACCGCGCGCGTGCAAGGCAACGTGATCGAAGGCCGCATCGTGCTGTTCGACCGCTTCGGCAACGGCATCACCGACATCACCGGCGAGTCGCTGCGCGGCCGCGCGATCGAGCGCATCTACCTGCGCAATACCCAGGAGCTGCGCGTGTGCGAGCACTACGCCCAGCTCGCCGGCGATTCCCGGCCGGGCGCGATCATCAACAGCGATGGCCGGCTGGAGCTGACCGTCTATGGCGAATCCGCTCAGGGCCGGCTGAACTTGCAGGCCGGCGACACAGTGAAAGTGCTGCTGCGGCCGCCCTAGGCCGGTGGCCGCGACCCACCGGCTGGGGGGCCACGCAAACCCGATTCCCGCGCTGAGACCCGACCATGATCGACGCATCCTCCCGCTTTCCTGCCGCGCGCCCGCGCCGGCTGCGCGGTTCCGCCGCCTTGCGCCGCATGGTGCGCGAAACGCGCCTGCACGTGGACGACCTGATCTACCCGCTGTTCGTGGCGGAGGGGCGCGGCGTGCGCAAGGAGGTGCCCTCCATGCCGGAGGTGTTCCAGCTCTCCATCGACGAGGTCGTCAAGGAGCTCAAGGAGGTGGTAAGCCTGGGCATCCCGGCCATCGACCTGTTCGGGGTGCCCCAGCAGAAGGACCTTGCCGGCCGCCACGCCGTCGACGAACACGGCCTGATCCAGAATTGCATCCGCGCCATCAAGGACAAATACCCCGATCTCGTCGTGATGACGGACGTGTGCCTGTGCGAGTGGCTCTCGCACGGTCACTGCGGCCTGGTGCAGGGGGAGACCATCCTCAATGACGAGACGCTGCCCGTGCTGGCGCAGATGGCCGTGTCCCACGCCAAGGCGGGGGCGGACCTGGTCTCGCCCTCGGACATGATGGATGGCCGCGTGCAGGCGATCCGCTCCGCGCTGGATGGCGAGGGTTTCGCCCAGCTCCCGATCATGGCCTATTCGGCCAAGTATGCTTCCGGCTTCTACGGGCCGTTCCGCGACGCGGCCCAGGGCGCGCCGCAGTTCGGCGACCGCAGCACCTACCAGATGGATCCCGGCAACGGGCGCGAGGGCGTGAAGGAGGCCCTGCTCGATGCGGCCGAGGCGGCCGATATCCTGATGGTCAAGCCCGCGCTGTCCTACCTGGACGTGATCTGGCGCGTGCGGCAGGAAACCCTGCTCCCCGTCGCCGCGTACAACGTGAGCGGGGAGTACGCCATGATCTGGGCCGCCGCCCGCAACGACTGGCTGGACCTGGAGCGGATCATGATGGAGGTGCTCACCTCCATCCGGCGGGCGGGGGCGGACCTGATTTTGACCTACTTCGCGAAGCGGGTGGCCAGGGTTTTGAATGGATGAGGGGACCCCGGCAGTGCCAGGGCCCGGCAGGGCCCTGCCGCGCTCGCCGTCACCGCTGCTTCCGAGGGAGGATGCGCCCTTTCGGTTGGCTTCGCTTTGCTTACCGGGCCGCGTGGCCCGGCGTCGTCTGGATCGCCCTCGGGCTCGCGGCCGGCTGCAGCGGCGGCGGTCGCGCCGTGGCACCCACCGAGGCGCCGCCGGCGAAGGCCGCCCAGGCGCCGCCTGAGCGGCCGGCGGAGAACCCGCTGCCGCTGGATGCCTATGCCTCCGCGATGATCCCGCGCTGGTACTTGCCCAGCCCGCCGCTCGATCGCCCGGCTTTCACGCCGCACTGGTACACGCCCTCGGTGGACCCCCTGTTCCGGCGCCATCTCTTGCCGGATGGCACGCCGGAGCCCCGCTCCGAGCCCCACTCCGAGTCGGCGGCCGACGGCCCGCCCGGCGACGCGCCCGCCGAGGCGCCACCCGTGGCGGATGCGCCCGCCCCGCGCCGGCACGTGGATGACTCGCTCAAGGACTTCGATGCGATGGCGCCCCTGCTGGAGGGCATCGCCTCCTGGTACGGACCCGGCTTCCACGGCAAGCCCACGGCGAGCGGCGAAATCTACGATCAGCAACGCATGACCGCGGCCCACCCCAGCCTGCCGCTGGGGACGATCATCCGCGTGCAGAACCAGAGCAATGGGCACGTGGTGTGGGTGCGCGTGAACGACCGCGGGCCCTACGCCAAGGGGCGGGTGCTGGACCTGTCGCGCGCGGCGGCCGAGCGCCTGGGCATGGTGGACGAGGGCACCGCGCCCGTTCAGATCTCCATCCTGCGCTGGCCCCGCAGCACCGATACGGAACTGGGCCTGCGCGCGTATTCGCAGTACGTGGTGCAGGTGGCGGCCTATCCCGAGCCGGACAAGGCGGAGGACGTGCTGGTGCGCATGCAGGGCCGCTTCGACTGGGCCGAGTTCATGGTGGACCCGCGTCCCAACGGCCTGCTCTCCGTGGTTGCCGGGCCCTACGACGACGGCGGCGAGGCCCAGCGCGTGGCGCGGCGCCTGCAAAAGTCCGGCGTGACGAGCCTGGTGCGCCGCTGGCGCAAGTAGCCCAATAGCGCTGCCGCCCTCCCGGATCGCCCGTCCGCTGGATCCGACCCTCGAACCTCCCAGCCGGAAGACCCCATGTCCGATGCCGCGCGGGTGGACGTGCGCCTCAGCGCAGACAGGCGCGTCGCCACCGTGACGATCCAGGAGCCGCGCTTCAACCTCCTCTCCACGCCGGTGCTGGACGCGTTCCTGCGCGCCGGCCTGGAATTGCAGCAGCAGCCCGACCTGCGGCTGGTGATCGTCACCGGGGCGGGCGAGCGCGCGTTCGTCGGCGGGGCCGACCTGCAGGAGATGGCGACGTTCACGCCGGCCACTGCGCTGGCCTTCATCGACAAGGTGCACCAGGCCTGTCACGTGCTGCGCACGCTGCCCGTGCCCAGCATCGCCCGCGTGCAGGGCTATTGCCTGGGGGCGGGCATGGAACTGGCCGCGAGCTGCGATCTGCGCATTGGCACGGCAGACAGCCGTTATGGCATGCCGGAGGTGCAGGTGGGTCTGCCCTCGGTGGTGGAGGCGCGGCTGCTGCCCACCCTGATCGGCTGGGGCCGCACGCGCGAACTGCTCTACACCGGGGCGCTGATCGACGCCGCGCAGGCGCAGCGCATCGGCTTCCTCGAGAAGGTGGCGCCCCGCGCCGGGCTCGATGCGGCGCTGCAGCCGTGGCTGGAGGCGATCCTGGCCGCCGAGCCGGGCGCGATCCGCACCCAGAAGCGGCTCATCGAGGGCTGGCTGGAGGGCGGCGTGGCCGCGGGCGTGCGCGCCAGCATCGACGCCTTCTCGCAGACCTTCCACAGCGACGCCCCCAACCGGCGCCTGCGCGAGAGCCTGGCGCGTCTGCGCAGCCGCTAGCGGCGGCGCCCTCCGGCCGCGGGCGGACGGCGCACGACGCCTGCGCCCGGGTCCGTGCGCAGGATGGCCCCCGGTGCCGGCCCGGCCGCGCGGGGACTGCCGCCGCGGGGGCGGCGTGCAGGCGCGCGGACCTTGACAGATCGCTGTGGATTCTTATACTCCCTACCATGCGGATTGCTGGCCGACGCGGCAGGACTGGAGCGGGCTCGTAACGGCGCGGACCCGCCGCCCATCCAAATCCCAATCCATCGCAGTGGCAGTTGCAGCAATTGCGGTCTGATCAGAAAGGGGAAGGGCCTTCGCGAAGGGAACCCCGCGCAGGGGCCCGTTTGCCCGCTGGCGACCGCGCCGCAGCGGACGCGTCCTGCGCGCCCCGGCTGAGCCGGGCGGGAGACTCCCCCGCAGCGGCAGTGTGCGGGCGGGTGCGTCCGGGCCCTCGCCCGAGGCGAGAGTCGCCAGCGCGGGCGTCCCGCGCCGAGCGGCCCCAACGCCCGGCGGCGCGACAGGCATGATACCGTAGCTGCAGCACCCATTCAGGAGCGGCCAGCCATGATGAACCCCCACCCCCCTGAGGCCCAAGGACTCTACGATCCGGCCTTGGAAAAGGACAGTTGCGGCGTCGGGTTTGTGGTCAACATCAAGGGGGTCAAGTCCCACGACATCATCGAGCAGGGCCTGCACATCCTGACCTCGCTGGCCCATCGCGGCGCCACGGGGGCCGATGCCAAGGTCGGCGATGGCGCGGGCATCCTGATGCAGCTGCCGCACCGCTTCTTCCAGTCGGTGGCGGGGGAGGCCGGGCTGCGCCTGCCGGAGCCGGGCCGCTACGGCGTGGGCATGATCTTCCTGCCCCAGGACGCGGCGCTGCGGGTGCACTGCGAGGCCCTCATCGAACGCACTGTCGCCAAGGAGGGCCAGCGCCTGCTGGGCTGGCGCACGGTGCCGGTGGTGAACGACATGCTGGGCGAGGCCTCGCGCGTGGGGCAGCCCTTCATCCGCCAGGTCTTCGTCGAGGCCGCCCCGGAGCTGACGAACGCGGCCGCTTTCGAGCGCAAGCTGTATGTGATCCGGCGCGTGATCGAGAAAGGCGCCGAGGCCGCCGGACTCACGCCCTTCGCCATCCCCAGCTTCTCCGCCCGCACCGTGGTCTACAAGGGCATGCTGACGGCCAAGCAACTGGAGAAGTTCTACCCGGACCTGCACGTGCCGGCGATGCAGACGGCCATCGCGCTGGTGCATGCGCGCTACAGCACGAACACGTTCCCATCCTGGCCGCTGGCCCATCCCTACCGGATGCTGGCCCACAACGGCGAGATCAACACGCTGCGCGGCAACATCAACTGGATGACCGCGCGCGAGAAGAACCTGCGCTCGCGGCTGTTCGGGGACGACCTGCCCAAGGTATTCCCTATCATCAATCCCAAGGGCAGCGACTCGGCCATCTTCGACCAGGTGCTGGAGTTCCTGGTGATGACGGGGCGCTCGCTGCCGCACGCCATGATGACGATGATCCCCGAGGCGTGGGACAACAATCCGCACATGGACGAGGCGGTCAAGGCCTTCTATCAGTACCATGCCACGCTGATGGAGCCTTGGGACGGCCCGGCGGCGATGGGATTCTCGGACGGCACGGTGGTGGGCGCCACGCTGGACCGCAACGGGCTGCGCCCCGGGCGCATCCTGGTGACCAACGACGACCGCGTCATCATGTCCTCCGAGGCGGGCGTGCTGCCCGTGGCGCCGGAGAACGTCCGGTACAAGCTGCGCCTGCAGCCCGGCCACATGTACGTGGTGGACGTGTCCGAGGGCCGCATCATCGCGGACGATGAGCTCAAGGCGCGCATGGCCGCCATGCACCCGTACCGCGACTGGGTGGAGCAGAACACAATCCACCTGCGCGACCTGCGCGAGCCGCCCGGCGTGCACCAGCCGGACCACGCCACCGTGCTGCAGCGCCAGCAGGCCTTCGGCTACACCAAGGAAGACCTCAAGCTCATCCTCGGCCCGATGGCCAAGTCGGGGGAGGAGCCGGTGGGCTCGATGGGCTTTGACCAGCCCATCGCCGTGCTTTCGAACCGGCCGATGCTGCTGTTCAACTACTTCAAGCAGAACTTCGCCCAGGTGACGAACCCGGCCATCGACTCGATCCGCGAGGACCTGGTGATGTCCCTCACGACGTTCGTGGGGCGGGAGGGCGACCTGCTGGATGAAGTGCCGCGCAATGCGCACGTGCTGCAACTGCCGCACCCGATCCTCACCAACTACAACCTGGAGCGGCTGCGCACCATCGGCCAGGGGGACTTCCAGGCCAAGACCCTGCCCATCCTGTTCAAGGTGAGCGGCGGGGTGCAGGCGCTGGAGCAGGCCCTGGACGAGGTGAACCGCCAAGCGGACGAGGCGGTGCGCCAGGGCTACAGCCTGGTCATCCTCACCGACCGGGGCGTGGACCGCACGACGGCCTCCATCCCCTCGCTGCTGGCCGTGGGCTCGGTGCACCATCACCTGATCCGCCAGGGCACGCGCAACAACGTGGGCCTGATCGTGGAGACGGGCGAGGCGCGCGAGGTGCACCACTTCGCCCTGCTCATCGGCTACGGCGCCACCGCGGTGAATCCCTACCTCGCCTTCGAGACCCTCGTGGACGAGGAAACGGAGCTCAAGACGAGCGCCGAGGACGAAGTGCCCAAGCCGATTCAGCAGTACATGAAGGCCCTCGGCAAGGGCCTGCTCAAGGTCTTCTCCAAGATGGGCATCTCCACGCTGCAGAGCTACCACGGCGCCCAGATCTTCGAGGCGCTGGGGCTGAACCGCGACGTGATCGACCGCTTCTTCACTGGCACGCATTCGCGCATCGGCGGCGTGGGCCTGCGGGAACTGTGCGAGGAAGTGCTGCGGCGGCACCGCTATGCCTACCCGCTGGACGACCGCGTCAACCCGTTCCTGGATGTGGGCGGCCAGTACCAGTTCCGCCGCGACGGGGAGTACCACGCCGTCAATCCGCAGACCGTGCACTTCCTGCAGAAGGCCGTGCGGGAGAACAGCGCGGAGGCCTACGAGCGCTTCGCCGAGCTGGTCAACCGCAGCGACAAGCAGGTGGGCAACCTGCGCGGGCTGTTCGAGTTCAAGCCGCGCGAGCCGGTGCCGCTGGAAGAAGTGGAGCCGGAAGAGGCCATCGTCAAGCGCTTCTGCACCGGGGCCATGTCGCTCGGCTCCATCAGCCGCGAGGCGCACGAGACGCTGGCCATCGCCATGAACCGGATGGGCGGCAAGAGCAACACGGGCGAGGGCGGCGAGGATCCCGTGCGCTTCACGCCCGACCCCAACGGCGACTCGCGCAACAGCTTCATCAAGCAGGTCGCCTCCGGGCGCTTCGGCGTCAACAGCCTGTACCTGGTCAATGCGCGCGAGCTGCAGATCAAGATCGCGCAGGGCGCCAAGCCGGGCGAGGGCGGCCAGCTGCCCGGGCACAAGGTGGACGATTACATCGGCAGCATCCGCTTCACCACGCCCGGCGTGGCGCTGATCTCCCCGCCGCCGCACCACGACATCTATTCGATCGAGGATCTCAAGCAGCTCATCTTCGATCTGAAGAACGCCAATCCCGAGGCGGAAATCTCGGTGAAGCTGGTCTCCGAGACCGGCGTGGGCACCGTCGCCGCGGGCGTGGCCAAGGGCAAGGCGGATGCGGTGCTCATCTCCGGGCACGAGGGCGGGACGGGCGCCTCCCCGCTCAGCTCCATCCAGCATGCCGGCACGCCCTGGGAGCTGGGGCTGGCGGAAACGCAGCAGACGCTCGTGCTGAACAACCTGCGCGGGCGCATCCGCGTGCAGACCGACGGCCAGCTCAAGACCGGCCGCGACGTGGTCATCGCCACGCTGCTGGGGGCGGAGGAGTACGGCTTTTCCACCATTCCGCTCATCGCGCTGGGCTGCATCATGATGCGGGTGTGCCACCTCAACACCTGTCCGGTGGGCATCGCCACGCAGGATCCGCGCCTGCGCAAGAAGTTCGCCGGCACGCCCGAGCACGTGACGCACTACTTCCACTTCGTGGCCGCCGAGATGCGGCGGCTGATGGCTCAGCTCGGCTTCCGCACGGTGAACGAGATGGTGGGCCGCGTGGACGTGCTGGATACGCGCCGCGCCATCTCGCACTGGAAGACGCACGGCCTGGACCTGAGCCCGCTCCTGCACCGGCCCCAGGTGCCGGACTGGGTGGCGACCTACAAGGTGGAGGCGCAGGAGCACGGCATCAAGGACGTGCTGGACCACCAGCTGATCGAGCTGGCGCGCCCGGCCCTGGAGCAGCGCCAGCCGGTCTACCACGAGCTGCCCATCAGCAACGCCAACCTGGCGACAGGCACGCTGCTGGGCTCGCGCCTGACGCGCCTGCACGGGGGCGAGGGCCTGCCGGACAACACGATCCACTTCAAGTTCAACGGATCGGCCGGGCAGAGCTTCGGCGCCTTCCTGCCCCGGGGCGTCACGCTCACGCTGGCCGGCGACGCCAACGACTACATCGGCAAGGGCCTCTCCGGCGGGCGGCTCATCGTCTTCCCGCCCGAGGGCAGCACCTTTGCGCCCGAGGAGAACATCCTGGTGGGCAACGTGGCGCTCTACGGCGCCACGGCGGGCGAGGCGTTCTTCAATGGCCTGGCCGGCGAGCGCTTCGCCGTGCGCAACAGCGGCGCCTATAGCGTGGTGGAAGGCGTGGGCGACCACGGCTGCGAGTACATGACGGGCGGGCGCGTGGTGGTGATCGGCGCCACGGGCCGCAACTTCGCCGCCGGCATGTCCGGCGGGGTGGCCTACGTGCTGGATGAGCACGCGCGCTTCCCCAGCCGCTGCAACCAGCAGATGGTGGAGCTGGAGCGGTTGGAGGCAGAGGATGCCGAGCTGGTCTACAGCCTGCTCTCCAAGCACGTGCAATACACGCAGAGCCCCCTGGGCAGCCAGGTGCTGGACCGCTGGAAGTCGCTGCTGAAGAAGTTCGTCAAGGTGATGCCAGTCGATTACAAGCGCGTCCTGCAGGAACGCAAAGGCAAGCAGCGGGAGATTGCCTAGATGGGAAAGGTGACGGGATTTCTGGAGTTTTCCCGCACGAAACCCTTGCGGCGCGCGGTGGAGGAGCGGGTCAAGGACTTCAGGGAGTTTGATCTGGCCTGGCCCGAGCCGCTGCTGGCCGAACAGGGGGCGCGCTGCATGGACTGCGGGGTGCCCACCTGTCACGGCGAAGGCGGCTGTCCGCTCGGCAACCTGATTCCGGACTGGAACGACCTCGTGTTCCGCGGTGACTGGGAGCGCGCCATCGAAGAGCTGCACCGCACCAACAACTTCCCGGACGTGACCGGGCGGGTCTGCCCCGCGCCCTGCGAGGATGCCTGCATCCTGGGCATCAACGATGCGCCGGTCAACATCAAGATCATCGAGAAGTCCATTATCGACCGCGCCTTCAAGGAGCGCTGGGTGCGGCCGCAGCCGGCCAAGCACCAGACCTGGAAGCGCGTGGCGGTGGTGGGCTCCGGGCCCGCAGGCCTGGCCGGGGCACAGCAGCTCGCGCGCCTGGGGCACCAGGTGACCGTGTTCGAGAAGAGCGACCGCCTGGGCGGTCTGCTCACCTACGGCATCCCGGACTTCAAGCTGGAGCCCTCCATCATGGAGCGGCGCGTGCAGCAGATGCGCGAGGAGGGCGTCGTTTTCTACACGGACACCCACGTTGGCAAGGACATGTCGGCCAAGGAGCTGCGCGCGTCCTTCGATGCGATCCTGCTGGCCGGCGGGGCGGAGCACGCGCGCATCCTGCCGGACGAGGTGGAGGGGCGCGACCTGAAGGGCATCCACCTGGCGATGGACTTCCTGACCCAGCAGAACCGGCGCAACCTGGGCGATGCGATCCCCAGCGACCTATCGATCCTGGCCGCGGACAAGCGCGTCGTGATCCTGGGCGGCGGCGACACGGGCGCGGACTGCCTGGGCACCTCGCACCGCCAGCGGGCCTTCAGCGTGCACCAGTTCGAGATTCTGCCCAAGCCCAGCAAGGTCAAGACGGGCACGTCCCACGAAGAGGGCGGCGAGCGCCGCTGGAGCGTGCTCACCAAGGGCTTCTCGGGCAGCAAGGGCCGCGTGAAGGAGCTGCACGGCGTGTCGGTGGAATGGCTGCCGCCGGAGACCAACGGCGGGAGGCCCGTCATGCGCGAGATTCCCGGCACGGAGTTCACGACGCCGGTGGACCTGGTGCTGCTGGCGATGGGCTTCCTGGGCCCCGTGCGCCCGGGTCTGCTGGTCGATCTGGGCGTGGAGTTCAACGAGCGCAGTGCGGTCAAGCGCGACGAGCGCTACCTGACTTCCGTGCCCGGGGTGTTTGTGGCCGGGGACATGACCCGCGGCGCGTCGCTGGTGGTATGGGCCATCTGGGAGGGCCGCGAAGCCGCGCGCAACATCCACGCCTACCTGCTGGGCGGCGGCGACTAGCCCTCCCTGCCTGCAACAATGACCGGCGGTGCCGCTCCCGATGCGCCCACCGCCGGCACGGCTTGCCGCATCCATGCGTCGCTCCCGACTTCCCCCCTCCGCCCTCGCCGCAGCCCCGTGCGCGACTGCACATCCTGCCCCGGGCGCCGGGCGCGGGGGCCCGTGAAGCGGCTCGCGCACCTGCTGGCGGTGCTGGCCGTCACGGTCGCGGCGCTGCTCTACGCGCTGTGGGGCGTGGACTTCGGCCGGCTGGGCGAGCTGCTGGTGCGGGCGGACTATCGCCTGCTGGCGCCCTTCGAGGCGTGCCTGGTGGGCTTCTACCTGTTCAATAGCCTGCGCTGGAACCTGATCCTGCGCTCCCTGGGCCGCTACACGCTGGCGCAGAGCGCGCCGGCCATGATGATCGGCTATGCCGGCAACAACGTGCTGCCGGCGCACCTGGGCGAGCTGGTGCGGGCGGTGGTGTTCGGGCGGCAGTTCGGCCGGTCTGCCACCGCCGTCTTCATGACACTGGTAGTGGAGCGCATCCTGGACGTGCTGGCGATCCTGCTCTTCTATTTCCTGGCGGTGCTGCTGATCCACCCCTTCCCGGCCCAGATCCGCCTCGGCGCGCAGGTGGTCGCGCTGATCGTGGGGGTGGCCTGCCTCGGGATCGTCGTGTTCCTACGCTACCCGCAGGCCTTCGAGCGCGGCTGGGAGCGCTGCTCCGGCCGCCTGCCGGCCGCCATTCGTGCCCGCGGCACGGCGCTGCTGCACCACGCCGTGCTGGGCCTGGCCAGCCTCAAGTCCCCGCTGATGCTGGGGCGGATGGTGGCGCACTCGCTGCTCAAGTGGGCGGCCTGCGGGGGGATGATCTGGCTTTCGCTGCGGGCCTTCGGCGGCTCCATCTCCTTCAGCGTGAGCATGATCGTCATCGCCGTGATGGCGCTGGCGCTGACCGCGCCTTCCGCGCCCGGCTTCGTGGGCGCCATCCAGGCGGCATTCGTCTTCGCGCTGGGGCCCTTCGGGGTGCCGCAGGAGACGGCGCTGGCCGCCAGCGTCTTCTATCTGGTGGCCGAGTGGCTGCCGGTCACCCTCGTCGGCGGCATCTGCTTCGTGGCCACCGGCCTGCAGTTGCGCGAGGTGCGCGCCGAGGCCGAGCGGCTGGAGGGGCAGACGTCCGCCTGACCTGCTTGGCGGCCTGATTCGTGCCTCGCCGAGCCGTCAGTATAATCACCGTTTTCCCTTGCCACCGCCCAACGATCATGCAATGAATTCGGCAAAAGGTTGGGTCTTACTTTTCGGCTCGGACCGTGCCGAATCCGTTGAGCATATTGCTCAAGCGGGGGGAGCCCTGTCATGGGGTGTTAAGCGCAACCATTCGAACCAATGCTCGCGAGGGGTTTCTCGTATGAACGTGCGATCGCATATGCAAGGCCGCCTCACCCTTTTGGTGATCGCAGCGGTATCGATGCTGTTTGCATCCTGCAGCGCCTCACTGGTCAATAAGCCCGCCATCAACAAGGTCAAACGCGTGGCGGTGATCAGCGTGATGGCCAATCGCGGCGTGCACAGCATGGATACCGGTGGATCGAAGGTAGGCGGTCTGATGGCGGTGGCCAGCTTCCTGAAAAAGGAGCCCAAGCCCGAGGAGAAGAAAGCGGAGGAGGTCGATTTCGGCGGTTTCAAGCTGGTCAATACCGCCGTGGATAATTTCACCGACGAGCTCGGCAAGGTGAAGGGCTGGCAAGCGGTGCATCCCTCGACGTTCTGGGACAAGCCGGATTTCGTGAAGTTCTCCGCGGACATGAAGACGGCCGCCGATCAGCAGATGGGCGGCGTCGTGGGGGCGCTGCAGGCGTTGGCCCTGAGCGCCACCAAGCTGCCGCGCATGCCGGTGATGACGCCGGAAGTGATAGCGAAGGTCAAAGAGTTTTGCGCAGCCGAGAATCTCGACGGCGTGGTGATCATCAGCCTGGACATCGCCTATGACGCTTCCTTCGCCGTGGGCGGCACCGGTACCGCCAATGCCGCCGTGGGCACGACGCTGCATATCATCAACCGTGACGGCGACAGCGCCGGGAGCACGGAGAACTACCAGAACGCCAAGACGTATTTCCGCAAACGCTCGGACGGTTCGACGCCCATGTTGGCCGGCGAGATCATCTACAACGAGCCGGTGGAGAAGCTCTTCCTGGATTCCATCCAAAAGGATGCGGTGTTGATCCGCGAGACCATCAACGAGCAGATTTGACCGGCGCGGTCCGCTGATCTAGCGTTTGTGACGCCAGCGACCCGCGCGCTTTGCGGACGGGTCGCTGGCGTTCTTCGTTTCGTCCCCTTGCCCCCGCCGCCACGCGGAGCCATGTCCGCCTCCCTGCGCCAGACCGCGATCGCGCTCTACCGCCAGGGCCTCGCCCGCATCACGCCCGAATACCTGCTGCGGCAGGCGCTGCGGGTAGAGGACTCCGCGCTGGAGCTGGTGTTCCTGGATCGCCGCGAGCGCATCGCGCTGGCGCCCGGCGGTCGCCTGTGGGTGCTCTGCATCGGCAAGGCCGCCGCGCCCATGGCCGAGGAGGCGCACCGGCTGCTCGGCGCGCGGGTGGCCGGCGGGCTGGTGGTGACCAAGGCCGGCTTCGGGCTGCCCGGCCTGCCCTGGCCTCAGCATGAGACGGGCCACCCCGTGCCGGACGAACGCGGCGTCGCGGCAGCCCAGGCCGTGGAGGCCCTGCTGGCGGGCGTCGCGCCAGAGGACCGGGTACTGGTGCTGGTCTCCGGCGGGGCCTCCGCCCTGCTGCCCGCGCCGCTGGCCGGCATCTCGCTCGCCGACAAGCAGGCGCTCGTCCAGCTGATGCTGCGCACCAACATGGACATCCACGAGATCAACACGGTGCGCAAGGCCGTCTCGCGCTTCAAGGGCGGTGGGCTGGCCGCCCTCGCCGCGCCGGCCCGCGTGGCGGGGCTGTACCTGTCCGACGTGCCCGGCGACAACCTGTCGTCCATCGGCTCCGGACCCACCGTGCCCGAGCCGGTGGACTTCCCGGCGGTCGTGCGCCTGCTGCGCGCCAAGGGCATCTGGGAGGGCGTGCCGGCCAGCATCCGCGCCGTGCTGGAACGCGGGCAGGCGCCCGCCAAGACGCCCCCGCAGGCGCCCGTCAACGGGCTGATCGGCACCAACCGCCACCTGCTGCGAGCCATCCGCGAGGCCGCGCAGGGCGCCGGATTCCACGTCCGCGTCGACGAGACGCCCACCACGGGCCTCAACGCCGCCGCGCTGCCGCGGCTGCTGGAGCGCTGGCGGGCCTTCGTGCGCGAGGCGGGCGGCGGGCCGGGTGCGCGGCGCTGCCTCGTTTCGGGCGGCGAGACCACCGTGGAGGTGACGGGGCGCGGCCTGGGCGGGCGCTGCCAGGAGCTGGCGGCCCTGATGCTGCCGCACCTGGACGCGCGCACGGTGGTCCTCGCCGCGGGCTCCGACGGCAACGACGGCCCCACCGATGCCGCCGGCGGCGTCGTGGATCGCGAGAGCTGGGAGCGCATCCGCGCCGCGGGCATCCCCTACGAGGCCCTGCTGGCGGACAACGACAGCTACCACCTGCTGCAGCGTGCGGGGAACCTGATCCAGGTGCCGCCCACCCGCAACAACGTGATGGACGTGCACCTGTTCCTGGAAGAGGGCTAGCTAGGCCTCCTCCTGGCCCGAGCCATCCGCGCCGTCGCTGGGGCCCACGGAAAAGTAGATGGCGTCGGGGTGATGGAACACCACAGCCGAGACGGAGGCTTCGGGTTCCATCATGAAGCCTTCCGTGAGGGAGACGCCGATGCGTTCGGGCTCCACGATGCGGAACAGCTTGGCCTGGTCCTCCAGGTTGGGGCAGGCCGGGTAGCCGAAGGAGTAGCGCTTGCCGCGGTACTTGCCCTGGAAGCGCTGCGTGGGCGTCAGCTCCGGCGGGTCAGGGAAGCCCCACATGGTGCGGATTTTGGCGTGCAGCCACTCGGCGGCGGCCTCCGCGGTTTCCAGCGCCAGGGCCTGCAGCACGTGGCTGCGCAGGTACTGGCCCTCGTTCTTGAGCTGCTCGGCGCGCTCGCGGATGCCCTCGCCGGCGGTGGTGACGAACATCGCGACGTGATCGCGCCGGGCGCCGTCGCGGGGCAGCACGAAGTCCGGCAGGGCCAGCCCCTCGGCCCTGGCTTGGCGCGGGAACTCGAACGTCTCGGCCACCTGCCCGTCCGGGCGATAGAGCGTGAGGCGGTTGCCGTCCGCCTCGGCGGCGTAGAACTGCCACAGGCCGCGGGCGGTCATGGCCCCGGCGCGGCACTCGGCCTTGACGGCCTCCACCACGTCGCGCAGCTCGATGGCCATGGGGTCCTTGCGTTCCAGCAGCAGGCGCGCGTTGCCGCGCAGGCCCAGGTGCTTGCCGTAGAGCATCTGCGGGTTGAGGAAGCTCCACACCTCGTCCAGGTTGAGGCGCGGCAGCACGTGCCGCTCCCCATCGGGCGCGGCGGGAATGGGCAGGTCGATGCGCACGTGGGCCGAGCGCCGCCCGACCTGCACGGCCGGCCCGCGCTGGCTCACGGGCGCCACGGGCAGCGCGGCGGCCTCGGCGGCCAGGCGTGCCTCCAGCGCCGGGCGCAGCGCCGGATTGGTGATCTGGTTGGCCAGGTCCAGGCCGTTCATGGCGTCCTTGGCGTAGGCGACCAGGCTGCCGTAAGCCGGCGCGATGCGCTTGTAGGTGAACGTGCGGCTGAGCGCCGCCCCGCCCACCAGCAGGGGCGCCGCCACGCCCGCCGCGCGCAGGTCCTCCGCCGTCACCGCCATCTGCTGGGCGGACTTCACCAGCAGGCCGGAGAGCCCGATCAGGTCCGGCCGGTGCTCCTGGTAGGCCTTGATCAGCGTTTCGGGCGCGCACTTGATGCCCAGGTTGATCACCTTGTAGCCGTTGTTGGTGAAGATGATGTCGACCAGGTTCTTGCCGATGTCGTGGACGTCCCCCTTCACCGTGGCCAGGATCATCGAGCCGTGGCTCACGCTGTCGTGCTTCTCCATGAAGCGCTGCAGGTGGCCCACCGCCGCCTTCATGGCCTCAGCGCTCTGCAGCACCTCGGCCACGATCAGCTTGTTGTCGTTGAACAGCCGCCCCACCTCGTCCATGCCCGCCATGAGCGGCCCGTTGATGATCGCCAGGGGCGCCATGGTCTGCCGCGCCTCCTCCAGGTCGGGCACGAGGCCGTCCTTGGAGCCCTCCACGATGTAGCGCGGCAGGCGCTCCTGCAGCGGCAGGGTCTCGCGCGACACCTTCTGCGAGGCCGGCGTCTTCTCGCGGAAGTGCGCGGCGAAGGCGGCGATGGGGTCTTCGCCGCGGTTGAACAGCAGGTCGTCCGCCAGGCGCTTCTCCTCCTCCGGGATCGTCGCGTAGCGCTGCAGCTTCTCGGAGTTGACGATGGCCAGGTCCAGCCCGGCCTGCACGCAGTGGTACAGGAACACCGCGTTGAGCACCTCGCGCCCCGCCTCCGGCAGGCCGAAGGAGACGTTGCTGACGCCGAGCACCGTCTTGCAGCGCGGCAATGCCTGCTTGATCAGGCGCACGCCCTCGATGGTCTCCTCCGCCGAGCCGATGTAGTTCTTGTCTCCGGTGGCGCAGGGGAAGACCAGCGGATCGAAGATGAGGTCCACCTCCTCCACGCCGTACTGGGTGGTGAGCAACTGGTGGGAGCGCAGGGCGATCTCCAGCTTGCGCTGGCGCGTGACGCCCATGCCGGACGTGGGGTCCTCGTCGATGGTGCCAACG
Organism: bacterium; assembly: GCA_041477795.1. Taxonomy (GTDB): domain Bacteria; phylum SAR324; class SAR324; order SAR324; family JACQKK01; genus DATFMP01. Next base: position 5,489 of record JBGOUY010000032.1, on the reverse strand, counting down.
ATCAGCGCCGCGCCGAACTGGCGGGCCAGGGGCACCACGGCGCGGAAGCGTTCCTCGCCGTCCTCCAGGTTGATCGAGTTGATGATGCTCTTGCCCTGGCAATAGGTCAGCGCGGCCGCGATCACGCGGTGATCGGTGGAATCGATCATGAACGGCACCTTCACCTTCTGGATCGCCTGCTCCAGGAAGGCGCGCATGTCCGCCACCTCGTCGCGGTCCGGATTGGCCAGGTTCACGTCGATGATCTGCGCGCCGCTGTTCACCTGGCGCCGCGCGATGTCGCTGGCCTCGTCGAACTGCCCGGCCTCGATGAGGCGCTTGAACTTGCGGCTGCCCACCGTGTTGGTGCGCTCGCCCACGATGACCGGGCGGATCTCGTCCGTCAGCTCCAGGAACTCGGTGCCCGAGACGAACGAGCGCTGGTAGACGGGCAGCGTGCGGGGCGGCTTGCCCTGGGCCAGCGCCGCGAAGGCGGCCACGTGCCGCGCCGTCGTGCCGCAGCAGCCGCCGATCACGTTCACCCAGCCATGGTCGATGAAGCGCGCCAGCACCGCGCTCATCATCTCCGGCGTCTCCAGGTACGCCCCGTTCTCGTCCGGCAGCCCTGCGTTTGGCATCACGGCCACGGGCACCTTGGCCAGCGCCGCCAGGGAGCGCAGGTGGTCGGTCATGAAGCTGGGGCCGGTCGCGCAGTTCAGCCCGATGTAGAGCAGCTCGTGCTGCATGATGCTTGCGTAGAAGGCGTCCACGCCCTGCCCGGCCAGCATGGTGCCCATCGCCTCGATGGTGCACGAGACAGCCACCGGCACGGCTTCGCCCGTCTCGGCGAGCAGGCGCTCGATGCCGAGCAGGGCCGCCTTCACGTTGCGCGTGTCCTGGCAGGTTTCCACCAGCAGGTAGTCCACGCCTCCGGCCACCAGGCCCGCGGCCTGGTCGTGGAAGTGCCGCTCCAGCGCCTCGAACGTGATGCCGCCCGTCACCGTGATGGCCTTGGTGGTGGGCCCCATGGAGCCGGCCACGAAGCGTGGCCGCTCGGCGCCGCTGAAGCGGTCGGCCGCCTCGCGCGCCAGCTCGGCCGCCCGACGGTTCAAGGCAATGGCCTGGTCGGCCAGGCCATATTCGGCCAGCACCAGCGGCGTGCCGCCGAAGGTGTTGGTCTCCACGATGTCCGCCCCCGCCTGCAGGTAGGACTCGTGCATGGCCGTCACCACGTCCGGCCGCGTCAGCACCAGGTATTCGTTGCAGCCTTCGAATTGCGCGCCGCCGAAGTCCTCGGCGGTCAGGTCGCAGTCCTGCAGGTAGGTGCCCGTCGCGCCATCCAGGACCAGGATGCGCTCGGCCAGGGCGCTGCGCAGGGCCTGGATGCGTTGGGAACGCTGTGCCGTGCTCAAGGGGCCACCGCCTCCGGAAGGGTGCGGGAGGGCCGCGCGGGGCGGCCGCTCCGGGTTCGGTTCAACGCCGCGCGGGGCGGCCGGGTGTCGGGGGCTTTTGCCCCGTGGCCAGCAGGACGGTGAACGCCTCGCCGCGCCGCTGGTGCACCTGTTCCAGCGCCACCGGGGCGAAGCCGGCGTCCTCCAGCATGGCCGTGAGCCGCTCCGGCGCGAAGCCCAGGTGCCGGTGCGCCAGCTTGTCCAGCACCCACGCCTGCTGATGCGGCGCGAGATCCACCACGATCACGCGCCCGCCCGGGCGCAGCAGCCGGTAGGCCTGGCGCAGGGCCTGCTCCGGCGCGGCCATGTGGTGCAGCGACTGCGAAAGCACCACCAGGTCGTAGGCGGCAGCGGGCTCGTCCAGCGCCTCGATGCGCCCCACGCGGAACGTCACGTTGTCCCGCCGCTCGCGCTCGGCGCGCTTGCGGGCCAATGTGACAGTGCGCGGATTGGCGTCGATGCCCACCACGCGCCGGGCGAAGCGGCTGATCTCCACTGTGATCGTGCCGTCCCCGCAGCCCAGGTCGATCGCATCCAGCGGCGGGAGCAGGAAGCCCAGTGCGCGCGACCAGGCGAACCAACTTTGGCCCGGCTCCAGCAGCTTCTCGCTCAGGCCGCCGCCGAAGTTGTCCCGCTGGCGCAGCACCTCGGCGAGGCGCGGCAGGTCGCTGAAGGGGTCGTCCGCCTCGCTCAGGCGCCCGCTCACAAAGTCCCACACCGTGGCCAAATCGCCATTGGTCTCCGGGCCGCCCTCCCCGCCGGCGGCGTCCGCTGCGGCGCCGGCCAGGTGCAGCCGCGTGGCGGCCTGGTAGTATGTCCACACGCCTTCCTTGCGCTCCTCCACCAGCCCCGCCTTGCGCAGCAGGCTCAGGTGGCGCGAGACGCCCGACTGCGCGAGGCCCAGGATCGACGTCAGCTCGCTGACGTTGAGGGGCTCGCGCACCACCAGCCGCAGGATGCGCAGCCGCGTGTCGTCGCCCAGCAGCTTGAGTGCGTTGGCCAGTTCAATCATATCAGCCTAGCAGCATACGGTGATTCCAATCGAAACGCAACCGTGGGCGCGCCGGCCGCCGGGCACTGGGCGGAGCTGCACCGCGTGTGTGCCGAGGACGGGGCGCAAGGGCAGGCGGGCGCCGCGGCTGCCCGTCCGCCCAGGCCGTGCTAGAAGTGGAAGCGGGCGGGCGCAGCGGCTGTACAGCCGTCGGCTGCACGCCACAAATTGCACGGCGGCGGCCCACTGGCGGTTCGGCTGCGATCCTCTGCGACGGCCGAGCGTCGCCGCTGTGCTGCCGGTGCACGTCAGAGCTGGCTTCACCCCAATGTCCCAGATGCCCCGATGACCCCCCTGCGCGAGGTCCCCATCACCGCCGCCGGCGGAGAGCGCGCCGGGGCGCTGGTGCACCGCGCGACCGGGCTGCCGCACTCGGTGGTGCGGGGCTTGTTCGATCATGACTGCGTGCTGCGCGAGGGCGCGCCCTGCGAGGATCCCGGCGCGCTGCTGGCCGCCGGCGAGCGCCTGCTGGTGCGCTACGACCCCGCCCGGCGCTACCGCGGCAAGCCCCGGCCGCGCGCCTCCTCCGCCTTCGGGCTGGTGTACGAGGATCCCTACCTGCTGGTGGTGGACAAGGCGGCGGGCGTGCTGACCGTGCCCAATCACGGCGAGCCGGACACGCTGGTCGGCGCCGTGCAGGCCTACCTGGGCCGGGGCCGCAAGCGGCCGCCGCCGGTATTCGTCGTGCACCGGCTGGACCGGGAGACGACCGGCCTGCTGGTGCTGGCGCGCACGGCCGACGTGGCCCACGCGCTCAAGGCCCAGTTCGCGGCGCACAAGCCCGAGCGGGTGTACCTGGCCATCGTGGCGGGCAGCCTGCCCGCGGACAGCGGCACCTTCCGCAGCCGGCTGGCCACCGACCCTTCGCTCAACCAGCGCTCCACCAGCCACCCGGACGCGGGCAAGCTGGCCATCACGCACTACCGCGTGCGCCAGCGCCTGCCGGGCGCCACGGCCGTGGAGGTGCGGCTGGAGACCGGGCGCCGCAACCAGATCCGCGTGCACTTCGCCGAGGCGGGGCACCCGGTGCTGGGCGACCCCCGCTATGCGCCCGAGCGCGCGCGCCATCCGCACTGGAAGACGCGCCGCATGGCGCTGCACGCCGCCGTGCTGGGCTTCACGCACCCGGAGACGGGTCGCAGCCTGCGCTTCGAGGCGCCGCCACCGGAGGAGCTGACGACCTTCCTGGCCTCCGCGCCGCCGGCTGCGGCGCCGCCCGTGCCGCGGCGCGGCAAATCGGCCCGCTGAGGGCCGGGATGCGCGAATTTCCTGCCCGCATCCGCTGGCGGTGCTATAATGAAGTTGCAGGGAGCCTCGACGGGCGGGCGGCGGTTGGCCGCCCGGAAGCAGGCGGAGCCGCCGGGGCCAGCAGGCGAAGGCCGGCAGGTGGGTGCTGCCGGAACCGGGCCGGGCGGCAGGGGCGCTGTCGGGACCCCGCAGGGTGGGTGCAGGACGCAGGGCCGCCCCGCCCAACACCATCAGGTGCGAGATGTAAGAGGTTGCCTATGGTGGATTGTCAAACAGACTGCAGTACCGAGAAGGAGTGAGTCCTTCGCTACGCCCCACTCTCGTGTGGAGCGATATCGGCCGCAGGCGGAAGCGACGGCCGAGGATCATAAGACCCAACGCGGAGCGCATGCACGGCCGGCATGTGGCTCCGCGGGTTCTTTTCGTGCGGGGGATGGGGAGAACGCTGGGGGCGCCGCTCAGGCAGTGCGCTGGCCGGGCATCGGGGCCATCGTGCGCAGGTGTCGCTCGAAGAGGGCGATCGAGCGCATTACCTCGTCCGGGCTGCGCATGTCGCCCATGATCAGCTCCTGCCGTTCGGCGGAGAGCATGTCGAAGGCGCTCTGGATGATCGCCATCTTGCGCCAGTCCCGTTCGCTCAACGCCGCGTCGATCTCCTGGAACAGTCCCGTTTCGCCCGTGTGTCCGCGGATGGCAAGGCCGATGCCCATCACGTCGTAGTGCAACTGCTTGGCCCGTCGTTCGTCGATATGCATGTCACATCCCATGTGCGAGGTTGCGCGGTCGGTCAGTGCCCCACCTGCCGGGCGGAAATGCAAAAACCAGTCCCGCCTTCCGGGCGGTGCCAGGCGGCGCCCCGCCCGCAGCAGGGCTCCCAGACGCGCGCCCGCCAGGCATGGCCGGCCGGTGCCCGCAGCGCCTGTGCCGGCCCACCGCAGCGTCGCTAAGCTCGGCTCCATTCTGGCTCTTGTTTCGGTAAGCTACTTGCCTTGTTAGCACTCTGTTGTTATGATTGCTAACGAAGCGGAAAGCGCGGCTTCAGACCGTTGCCAACCCCGACGCAAGGAAGGTCCCGCATGCAGATTCAGCAATTCACGGAAAAGGCCCAGCAGGCCCTGCAAGGCGCGCACAGCCTGGCGGTGCGCTTCAAGCACCCGGAGATCGGCACCCTGCACCTGCTGCTGGCGCTGGCCGAGCAGTCCGATGGGCTCGTGCCGCGCCTGCTGGAGCGCATGGGGCGCAACGTCAATGCACTCATCAGCGGCGTCACCCAGCGCCTGGAGCGCTCCCCGCAGGTAAGCGGCGGCGGCCGCAAGCTGGCCGCCAGCAACGGCTTCAACGAGGCCCTGGTGCAGGCCGATCAGGAGGCGCAGCATTTCTCCGACGAGTACATCAGCACCGAGCACCTGCTGCTGGGCCTGCTCGCCGGCGACCGCAGCGACCCCGCGGCGCAGTATCTCAAGGAATCGGGCATCGAGCGCGAGGCGCTGCTGGAGGCCATCAAGTCCGTGCGGGGCAACCAGCGCATCACCTCCCCCACTCCCGAGGACGCCTTCGAAGCGCTGGAAAAGTACGGCCGCGACCTGACCCGCATGGCGAGGGACGGCAAGCTGGACCCGGTCATCGGGCGGGACGAGGAGATCCGCCGCGTGGTGCAGGTGCTCAGCCGGCGCACCAAGAACAATCCGGTGCTGATCGGCGAGCCCGGCGTGGGCAAGACGGCCATCGTGGAGGGCCTGGCCCAGCGCGTGATGCGCGGT
>JBGOUY010000101.1:0-13666 GCA_041477795.1 bacterium | reverse complement strand
CGTGTTCCGCTTTGATGGCTTCGTTGAGCTGGTGGTCGTCGTGGTTGCCCGCGTACACATTGTCGAAGAGGTCCGCGCCCACGTCCGCGGCCTTGGTGTAGATGCCGCCGCCCACGCGGGCGAAGAGGGCGATGGACGAGCCGCCCAGGCCGAAGCCGGCCAGGGCCTCCATGATGTGCCAGCGCGATTCGCCCGGCATCAGCACGGTGAGCAGGAGGAACATCAGGATCAGGCCCAGCACGGCCATGCCCACCAGGCCGAAGCCCATCACGGCGCCGGTATTGACGGCCATGCGGAAGGCGCGGCTGAGGGAGTGCGTGGCGGCCGCCGTCGTGCGCACGTTGCCCACGGTAGCGGCGCGCATCCCGACGAACCCGGCGCCGATGGAAATGGACGCACCGATCAGGAAGGAGAGCATCGACTCCCAGTCGACCAACGTCCACACGAGCAGGCCGAAGACGACCATGAACACCGCCATGTAGCGGTATTCGCGCATCAGGAAGGCCATGGCGCCCTCCTTGATGGCATCGGAGATCTCGATCAGCTTGGCCGATTGCAGCTCGTCTGTGACCCCCTCGGTGGGCGGCACGCGCAGCACGAGCCAGGCAAAGAACAAGGCGGCGAGGATGGAGAGCAGCCCGCACAGCAGTATCACCCACATGACGGTCATAGTTGCCCTTCTCCTGGAGCGTTCACCTTCAGACGATGGGCCCGCCTGGGGAGCGGCCGGGCGGCGGGCACGGCGGCCCGTGCCTGTGCCCGCAGCCGGCCCGGGCCGCGGGGTGATGGACAGGCCTCCCCCGATCGATTACCTTCGATGGCAACGGCTTAATAAGCGTATCTTCGTGTCACATTGCAGGCGGAATGACAACACGGCACCGGCCCCGCCCTTCGCAGCGCAGCGCCCACCGGGCGGCGCGGGGACTGGCCGTGCTGCTGCTCGCGGCAGCGCTGGCGGCATGCTCCACGGCGCGGCGGCGCGATGCGCCGGAAGGGCCGCTGAGCCTGCTGCACTACCGCGATCCCGCCACGGCGCAGTACTTCGACGCCGCCTACCGCAGCGGCAACCTCTATCTGGACTTCCGCCCGGCCCTGGTGGTCGATGCCATCGTGCAGGACCGCGCCTACCGCCGGCTTTACGTGGACACGCTGCACCAGCAGTTCCTGCTGCCCGAAGACGAGGTGGCCAAGCTGCAGGCCGAGCAGGAGCAGGAGTTCGAGACGCAGGTCTCGATCCTGCTCTTCCTGTACGAGGGCACCAACACGCCCACGCAGATCGCCCGGCCCGATGCGGCCTGGCGGCTGCTGCTGCGGGACGACGACGGGCAGTTGCAAGCGCCGCTGGCCCTCACGCGCATCAAGCCCGAGAGCCAGACCTACCAGTACATCGACAAGTACTTCCAGGGCCTGGACCGCTGGTCGCAGGTGTACCGGGCGGACTTCCCCAAGCTGTCCAAGGAGCGGCTGGGCCAGCCCATCGGGCAACACCCGTTCGAATTGATCATCACGGGGATCAAGGGCACCGTGACCCTCAAGTGGGAGGATCCGCGGCTGTTCTACGCCCTCAAGGGCGGGGCCCGGTGACGCCCCCCGCCGCGCCGGCCGCCGCGCCCCGCGCCCACGCCCGGCCGATTGGCCCTGCGACCACGGCGGATGCCATCCCGCTGCGGGCCGCGGCTCCGATTTCGTTTGACAATCGGGTCGAAATTGCAGAAGAAAGAGGGGCGAAAAAGCTTTCCAAGCCCATTGATTGTGGGGACTGAGTCCCTTTATAGTTTCCTGTTGTGCCCTGAGATTACGAGCGAATCGGAAACAAAGGAGCAAGACTATGGCTCGAGACAGCATGACCCGCGGTCCGAATGTCATCCATCCGGAGAAGCCCAGTGCCGTCGGGTCGAGGAACAGCCTCAACCGCGACAGCAGGAACGAGTACGAAGAGTCCAAGCTCCTGATCGACGAGGAAGTGGATAAGGTGCTGAACCATATCCACGCGAAGCTCCCGCCTGAAGTGTTGGAAAAGCTCGACGTGATGGGCTCCATCAAGTCGAAGCTGCACAACTACTTCAACCAGAACTTCCAGAACATGTACAACCGGTACATCACCACAATGGAGGATGAACTGGGCAAGAAGGTACGTGATCTGGTGGACAAGGAGGAGTACCGGGCGCTTAACCGCTACACCCCGCGCGAGATCGCGGAGATCCTGGACAAGATCGGCGGGATCGACAAATTCAATACCAGCGAGATCGAGAAATCGATCGTCAACATCTACGGGCACCTGCAGGGGCACGTGCAGCGCGGGATGTATGAACTGGAGAACGAGACCAACGCCCTGCTGCGGCAGAAGTCGGACGTGGGCGCGTTCGTGCGCGGCGAGAACGCCTATGCGATCGCCAAGTGCTCGTTCAAGAACAACTTCTACAAGCCCAAGACCGTGATGGACATCAAGCTGGCGATCAACATCCTGGATACGGAGTTGATCAGCCCCGTCTATCACTACCAGACCTCGCTGGCGACGATCATCAAGGACATCATCAGCAAGCACGTCCATTCGCTGATCGAGCAGGAGATCGTCGAGCTGAACAACACCCTGGTGGACGAGGGCAAGGAAGAGCTCTCGGACACGGAAGTGATGTTCGAGAAGATCAAGGCGCTGGACAACTACGTCGACGACGACGTGAACAACGAGCAGTCGCGGCGTTACCAGTTCATCGCCAAGCGCTTCATGGACCGCGTCGAGGGCCTGCACGCGGAGATCGACCCCGACGAGTTCGATCCGTTGAACGTGCGGGAGAACATCAAGCGCATCATCGACAACGAGAACATCCGCAACCGCGGCTTCAACACGGCGGTGAACAACCTGACCTCGGTGCTGGACACCTCCAAGATGGGCTACCAGCACGTCGAGAACTTCAAGAACGCCCGCCAGGCCGTCATCCGCGAGTACGAGGACACGGACGTGACGGCGCTGCCCGACGAGCGCTACACGATCCGCCTGTCGTACTACGACGACGAGCAGGTGCGGAGCATGCGCAATGCCTACGATGCCCAGTTCGACGAGCTGCGCACCGAGGTCTTGAAGGTCGTGGACGTCACGGATGTCCTGTACAACGACAACAAGACCGCCAAGGGCATCCAGGACTATGACGACATCGCGCGCCAGTACCTGAAGAAGGACAAGCCCAAGTCGGGCGGCTGGTTCTCGCGCGCGGCAGAGGAAGAGGCGGTCGAAGAGTCGCCCAAGCTGTGGAATGAGGTCACGTTCATTCCGCCGCACTCCACGGAAGTGGAGGACCTGAACAAGACCAACCTGTTCATCGTGGAAGAGTTGCGCAAACGCATCGCCAACACCAAGCGCAAGCTGCAGCAGGTCTTCGGCAACCAGCACCCGGCGGATCGCACGATCGTGGAAAGCCGCCTGCACTTCCTCGACCAGAAGTTCGAGGAGTTCGAGTCGAATGTGAACCCGTACCACATTCTGCCCGGCGTGCTGCTGGAGTTGGACATCACCTCGGTCAAGCGCAAGAAGACGACCATGATGGCGATGGCCAACGTGCTCAACGAGTTCCTGTACTCCGTGTCGCAAGGCTTCCACGACACCGCGTTCGCCGAATTCTCGCGGCGTCGCTCCACGGTGCGGGAAGACCTCAGCCAAACGTTCGAGCAGGTCGCCGACTAGGCGTCTCGCCCGATCCGACCGACAGCAACGGTGCGGCCCATCCTGGGGTCGCACCGTTTTTTTTTGCCCGGCCGCCAGGGGCTCTTCCCACCCCCGCGCCTGCCGAGCGATGCCGCCGCGCGCGTGGTAGACTCGGCCGTAAAGCCACCTTCCAGCGACCGCTGCAGCACCCACGCGAGACGAGGGCCATGGACGGGCTGCGCGTGACCTTCCTGGGCAGCGGGGACGCCTTCGGCAGTGGCGGCCGCTTCCAGACCTGCATCCTGGTGCAGGGGGGCGGCACGGGCTTCCTGGTGGACTGCGGCGCCTCCTCCCTGATCGCCATGCGCCGCGCCGCGGTGGATCCCAATGCCGTGGACACGATCCTGCTCTCGCACCTGCACGGCGACCACTTCGGCGGCGTCCCGTTCTTCCTGCTGGATGCGCAGCTCATCAGCAAGCGCAGCAAGCCGCTTTGCATCGCGGGTCCGCCGGGCCTCGCCGAGCGCCTGGGAGCGGCCATGGACGCGCTCTTCCCGGGCATGCGCGCCGTGCGGCAGAAGTTCCCCATCGACCTGGTGGAGCTGACGCCGGGCGCGCGACGGGAGCTGCCTGGGCTGGCCGTTACGCCGCAGGCGGTGCGGCACACGCCCGGCACCGCACCGCTGGCCCTGCGCATCGAGTGCGCCGGGCGCACGCTGTGCTACACGGGCGACACGGAGTGGTGCGAGGCGCTCATCCCCGCCGCGCAGGAGGCCGACCTGCTCATCGCCGAGGCGTACTTCTACGACAAGCCGATCCCGCTGCACCTGAACCTGGCCACGTTGCGCGAGCACCTGGACGCGCTGCGGCCCCGGCGCGTGATCCTGACCCACATGAGCGCGGACATGCTGGCGCGCGTGGACACGCTGGAATTCGAGTGCGCCGCGGACGGGCTCGTGGTGCGGGTCTGAGCTGGGACGCCCGCCACCGGTGCGACGGCGCCGGTTCCCGGGCGCTCCGCCTTCAGGCCCCCGGCTGGGAGCACAGCCCCCGCAGCCCGACCGGCCCCTTGCGCCCGGGAGGCGTCAATTGCGGTAGCCGTCGTGCACGGCCACATCCAGCAGCACGGGCCCGCCGGCGCCCAGGGCCCAGCGCAGGGCGGGCGCGATGTCCGCCGGATCTTCGATGCGGCGCGCCTGCAGGCCCATGGATTCGGCCAGGCCCGTGAAGCGGATGGGCGGGTCGAAGTCCATCCCGATCATCGTCTCCTTGGCCACAGACGAGCCGCCGAAGGCCACCAGGCGCTCCTTGAGGATGCTGTAGGCGCCGTTGTTGGTGATGAGGAAGGTGATGGGCAGCTTGAGGTGCGCGGCCGTCCAGAGCGCCTGGATGCTGTACATGGAGCTGCCGTCGCCGATGACGGCCACCACGGGCCGGCTGGGCAGCGCGAGCTGCACGCCGATGGCCCCGGCCACGGCCCAGCCGATGCCGCCGCTGGCCAGCCCGTAGAAACGCTGGCGGTCCTGCACCGGCAGGAAGCTGAGCAGGGTGCGCGTGGAGGTGAGCCCTTCCTCCACAATCACCGCATCGCGCGGCAGGACGTCGGCGATCTGCATCATCAGGTAGGCCGGCATGATGGGCTTGCGCGTGGCGAGCGGCGCCGTCTTGGCCGCCAGCGCGGCGCGCTTGGTCGTCCAGTTGGCGGCGGCAATGCGCCCGGCGCGCTCCGTGGCCGCGGCGGCCTGGGCCTTGCTGCGGCGGCGCTGCACGATGGGCGCCAGCGCCCGCAGGGTCTCCTTCACGTCCGCGTCCAGCGCGATCTCGACCGGATAGTTCTTGCCGATCTCCCAGTCGCGCGTGCCGACCTGGACGATGGGCATGCCGGGCGGCAGCGGATCCACCGGACCGGGCACGGACATGCGCAGGCCGTCCCCGCCCACGATCATCAGCAGGTCGTGCGGCTCCAGCAGTTGCCGCACGCGGGTCTGGTTGCGGGTGAGCTCGCCCACGTACAGCGGATGGGCGGTGGGGAACACGGCGACGTACGGCACGGACTGGTTGAACACCGGCGCCCCCAGCAGCTCGGCCAGCGCGGCCACCTCGGCCATGGCCTCGCTGGAGTACACCTCGTGGCTGGCCACGATGGCCGGCGCAGCGGCGGCGAGCAGGCGCGCGGCGAGCTGCTCCAGCGCCTCGTCGGTGGGGCGGCTGCGGCTGTCCAGCCGCGTGGGCGCGCCCAGCTCCATCTCCGCGGAGCCCAGCAGCACGTCGCCCGGCAGCGAGACGAAGACCGGCCCGGTGGGCGGCGTGAGGGCCACCTTGGCCGCCCGCCGGAATACGCGCGGCACATCCTCCGCGCGCTCCACCTCCGTGGCCCACTTGACGACCGGCGCGGCCATCGGCACCAACTGGTTGTAGAGCATCGGCTCGGTGAGGGAGAGCCCGCGCTGCTGCTGCCCGGCCGTCACGATGACGGGCGAGCCGAAGAAGCGCGCGTTGAAGATGGCCCCGATGGCATTGCCCAGGCCCGGCGCCACGTGCAGATTGGCGCAGGAGAGCCGGCCGGACGCGCGCGAATAGCCGTCCGCCATGGCCACCACCACCGCCTCCTGCAGGCCCAGCACGTAATGCAGCGCGGGGTGATCCACCAGCGCGTCCATGATGGGCAGCTCGGTCGTGCCCGGATTGCCGAACAGGTACTCGAGGCCCTCGTCCTCCAGCACGCTCAGGAAGGCCCCGCGGCCGGTCATCGCTTTCATCGCTGGCTCACCTCCAGGTTGCATGGCAGGCCGCTTGGACGCCGGCCTGGTCGCCGGTCCTTACCACGCCACCCGGCACCCGGCAAATGACGCCCGACAAGCGGCACGCTCCGCTCAGCCCAGCATCATCACGATGGCGACGGCGGACAGTGCGATGGCCGACAGGCCCAGCGGGCCGGAGCGCTCGCGCCAGAGCACGATCCCCGCCAGGGACGTGAGCAGGATCGTGCCCACGCTGGCAAAGGGGAACGCCACCACGCCCGGCACCCGCTCCAGGCCCAGCAGCAGGAAGGCGTTGGACAGCACGTTGCCGAGGCCGAACAAGCTGCCCCGCACCAGGTCGCTCCGCCGCAGACGCCGCCGCCGGCGCAGCATGGGCGCGCCGGAGAGCAGCGCGGCCGTGCTGAAGATCAGCGCCAGCAGCGCGGCCTTCTCGACGGGCTGGCCCCACTCGATGAAGAGCTTCTGCGCGATGCCCACGCCGCCATTGATGCCGAACGTGGCGAGCAGCCAGCCGCTGCCGCCGTGCCCGGGCCGCGCCCGGCCCAGGCGCACGCTGTGCACGCAGAGCAGGCCCAGCACCACGAACGTGAGCGTGACCCCGCCCAGCTGGGCCAGGGAGGGCACCTCGCCGAAGGCCAGCAGCGAGAGCAGGGTCGGCCAGAGCACGGCCAGGCGCAGGGCGGCGGTGGACATGCCCAGGCCCGCCGTGGCGATGGCGCCCATCCAGAGGAAGAGCCCCAGCGCATAGAAGATGCCGGCGACCGGACCCAGCACCAGCGTGGCCACGCCCGGCAGCCCCGTGCCCTGCACGGCCCAGGCGATCAGCGTCACGAAGGCCGCGACCAGGTAGTTGAAGCCCATCACCACCAGCCGGTCCTGCTGGTAAAGCTCGCCGATCTTCAGCAGCATGGCCATCGCCAGCTGCACCCCCACCGCCAACACGAGGAAGGTCATCGCGGGGCAGTGCAGGTCGCGGTGCCGGTTGCGGTGCCGGTCGCGGGCACGCTGCGCGGCGGGAGGAGGGCGGTCGGGCGCATGGTGCGCGCGGGGCCGCCTGGGCAGCCCCGCGAACGGCGCTGGTTACGGGATCAGCAGCACCTTGCCCGTGGTCTTGCGGCCCTCCATGGCGTCGTGGGCGTCCTTGGCCTTGGCCAGCGGGTACTCGGCGCCGATGCGCACCTTGAGCTTGCCGCTCGCCACCCAGCCCATCACGTCGCTGGCGCGCCGCTCCAGCTCCGCGCGCGTGGCGATGTGGTGCTGGAGGCTCGGCCGCTGCACGAACAGCGAGCCCTTGGCGGCCAGCACGCCCAGGTCGAACGGCCCCAGCGGCCCGCTGGACTGCCCGTAGAGCACCATCGTGCCGCGCGGGCGCAGCAGGTTGAGGCCCTTCTCGAAGGTGGTCTTGGCCACCGAGTCGTATACGACGTCGAACCTGCGGGTGCCGAGGAACTTCTTGCTGGCCTCCTCGAAGTCCTCCTTGGTGTAGAGGATCACGTGGTTGGCCCCGGCCTCCTTAGCCAGCTTGGCCTTCTCCTGCGTGGACACCGTGGCGACGATCGTGGCGCCGATCATGTGGCACATCTGGATCAGCAGCAGCCCCACGCCGCCGGCGCCCGCATGGATGAGGCAGGCATCGCCCTTCTTGAGCGGATAGGAGTCCTTGCACAGGTAGTGCGCCGTGAGGCCCTGCAGCATGATGGCCGCGCCCAGCTTGGTGTCCATGCCCTTGGGCATCTTCACGGCGCGGTCGGCGGCCAGCAGCGAGTACTGCGCGTAGGCGCCCAGCACCCCCGTGTACGCGACGCGATCGCCCTTGGCGATGCCGGACACGCCGGGGCCGACGGCCTCCACGACGCCCGCGCCCTCGCTGCCGGGCGTGAAGGGCAGCTCCATCTTGTACAGCCCGCTGCGCTGATAGATGTCGACGAAGTTGAGCCCGGCAGCGGCCAGCTTGACGAGCAGCTGACCCTGGCCGGGTTGCGGTGTCGGCACTTCCTCCAGCTTCATGACGTCCGACGGCCCGTTCTTGTGGATACGAATTGCCTTCATGAATGCCCTCCCGGTGATGGGTGACGCAGCAGCCTGTCTAGGGAAGCGGTGGATGGCTTCGAACTGCCGCCAGCCTAACCCACGCTCCCGTGGGGTGCAACGCGGCCCGCTATGAGGCGCGCGCCCGCAATCCGCCCCACTGCGGGCGCCCCGCCGAGGCCACCCCGGCGCGGCAGCCGTGCCGCCACGTCCGGCGGCGGCGCGACACAGCGGGCGCTCAGCGCGCCGCGCCGGGCGGGTGCTGCAGGGACGGCAGCGTCAGGCGCAGCCAGAAGTCCACCCCGATGCCGGCCAGGATCAGCACGTAGCCCGCAAAGCCGTAGGACGAAGGCAGCTCGCCCAGCACCAGGTACACCCAGAGCGGGTTCAGCAGCGGCTCCAGCAGCACCAGGATCGAGGCCTGGCTCACCGTGATGCGGCGCACGCCGGCCACGAAGCACAGGTTGGCCAGGCCGATCTGGATCGCCCCCAGGTACAGCAGCGCCAGCCACTCCCACGCGGCGATCTCCGCCAGCCGGAAGGCGTCCGGCGCCAGCAGCGGGATGGCGATGGCCGAGCCCAGGTTCGCCAGCGCCACCGCGCCCACCGCCGGCTGGTTGACGCGCTTGAAGGCGAGCTGGATCACGGCGAAGGTGAAGCCGCAGGCCAGTCCCAGCAGGTTGCCCTGCATGGACGTGCCGTGCGCCGGCTCGGCCAGCATGGCCGCGATGCCCGCGCCGATCAGCGCCAGCGGCAGCAGCAGCGGCAACTGCACGCGCCGGCTCGCCAGGCAGCTCAGCAGGAACACCCACGCCGGCGCGGTGGACTGCAGGGCGATCGCGTTGGCGGCGGTGGTCCAACGCGTGGCTATGACGAACGCCACCTGCGTCACGCCGAAGGCCAGCATGAGCACGACGATCGTGCCGTCCAGCCGCAACGCGCGCAGCCGCACGAAGGGCAGCAGCGCCAGCGTCGCCAGCGCAGAGCGCAGTCCGGTCAGCGCGAGCGGGCTGACCGTGAGCAGCTTGATGAACAGCCCGCTGCTGCTCCACAGCGTGGCGGCGGTCAGCACGAGCCCGATGCCGGTGCGCTGAGCCGCGGCTAGCTCGGCCGGCGTGCGCGGCTGCGTCGTCATCGCCGGGCGTCCCCGCGCCGCCGCGGGGGCCGCCTTGCCTCGCGCCGGCCGCGGGAGCCGCTTTGCCTCGCGCCGGCCGCGGCGCTACAAGGGAGGCAGGCGATCCAACCCAGGGGAGGTGCATCCATGCGCAGCGTGAGCCTGGCCCTGCTGTGCCTGCTGCTGCTGAGCGGCACAGCCCTCGCCGGCGAGGCAGGCACGGCAGCCGGCCCGTCGGTCCCCGCGGCCTCGCTGGTGCTGCTGCGGGTCAAGCAGGTCGTGCTGGTCAATGACGCTCCGGCAGTGCTGCTGGTGGATGCCCCGGAACACCGCTATCTGCTGATCTTCATCGACTTCTTCATGGCCTCGGCGATCCGCATGGGCCTGGACGGGCCGCAACTGGATCGCCCCCTCACCCATGACCTGATCGGCATCCTGCTGCGCCGGCTGGGCGCCAAGGTCACCCGCGTCACCATCACCGGGCTGAAGGACAACACTTACTACGCCCTGCTTTCCGTCCAAGTCAACGCGCGCGGGGAGGTGGCGGACTTCGACACGCGCCCCAGCGACGCGCTGGCCATCGCCGTGCGCAACGACACGCCCATCCTCGCCGAGGCCCGGCTGCTCAAGCCCATCGCGGCGCCCTCCCCGCCGGGCACACCGCCGGGCGCTGAGCCGGGCGCGCCGCCCGGTGCGCCGCCCGCCGACGAGAACCCCGCGCCCAAGGCCAAGACCTGAGCCGCGCGCCCGCCGCGCCCTGCCTCGCCAGTCGCGCCGGCGGCTGCCCGGGCCCGCGGCCGCCGGCGGCATTGCATGGCCGGCGCGTTTCGACTAGGAGTGTGCCTACAGCGCGCCGGGCCGGCCTTCCTGCGCTGCGGCGCCCGTCCCGCGGGCGGCCCCCCAACCCCTCGCAACGGAGGAGCGAGCATGGCCAAGCCGAAAGTCCTGGTGGCGCGCATGACCCCCGGCCTGGAAGACTCCGAGCTGTGGCGCACCTGCGACGTGTGGGCCTGGCAGGAGGACCGCATCGTGCCGCAGGAGCTGCTGCGCGCGCAGGCCGTCGACGCCGAGGGCCTCTACGTCACCAGCTTCGACCCGGTCGACACCGCCCTGCTGGACTCCGCCCCCAGGCTCCGCGTGGTGAGCAATTACGCCGTGGGCACGGACAACATCGACCTGGCCGCCTGCACCGCGCGCGGCATCCCGGCCGGCAACACGCCCGGCGTCGTGACGGAGGCCACGGCGGACATGGCCTTCGCGCTCATGCTGACCTTCAGCCGGCGCATCTGCGAGGCCGCTGCCTTCGTCAAGGGGCGCCAGTGGAAGACCTGGTCGCCCACGCTGATGATCTCCAACGACGTGTACGGCAAGACGCTGGGCATCATCGGCATGGGCCGCATCGGGCAGGCCATCGCCCGCCGCGCCGTGGGCTTCCAGATGCGCCTGCTCTACCACACGCGCAACCGCCGCCCCGACGCCGAGCAGGCCTATGGCTGCCGCCACGTGAGCCTGGACGACCTGCTGCGCACCTCGGACATCGTCATCACCATCGTGCCCCTCACGCCGGACACGCGGCACCACATCAACGCCGCCGCGCTGGCCAAGATGAAGGAGTCGGCGCTCCTCATCAACGTGGCGCGCGGCGGCGTGGTGGATCCCAAGGCGCTCTACACCGCGCTCTCGGCGGGGCGCATCCGGGGCGCCGCGCTGGACGTGACCGAGCCCGAGCCGATCGACCCCAGCGACCCCCTGCTGAGCTGCGACAACCTGCTCGTCACGCCCCACGTCGCCACGGGCACCTGGGAGACGCGGCGGCTGATGACCGACATCGCCGTGCGCAACCTGCTGGCCGGCCTCAAGGGCGAGCCGCTGCCGCACCTCGCCAACCCGGCCGTGCAAGGCAAGGCGCGCAAGCCCTGACTCGCTGCGGAAACGCTGCGTGGTCCGGGGGAGCAAGCCCTCGCGCGCTCCCCTCCGGAATCCTCAATCGGCTTCGTTTGGAAATTCCCCATGGATCGCGCCAGACGGCTCCGGCGGGATTGCACCTCGCCCGGCTGGAGCCGGACGACCCTCGCCAATGGAGACGGTCAGCCGCTCCACCCCGGGTCCCGCCTCCCCTTGCTCCTCTGGAGAAGGGGGAACGAGGGGGAGGAGGCCCCCGCACCTGGGTTCGTTTGGAAATTTCCCATGGATCGCGCCAACCCGCTTTCCAGGCGGATCAGCGAAGACCCAGTCTACCACAAAGCGTCGCCCGGCGCAGCAGAAATGATCGGACAGATTCGGGGAAAAAGCGGTCAGAACGGCCGGCAGGGCGGGGGTCAGGCGGCCGTTGCAGCGAGAGGCAAGGCCGCCGCGCGCCCGCGCTGCGGGGTGGGCTCCCCGTCGCCCCGCGCCGCGCCCGCGTGCTATACCGGAAGCGTGCCTACGCTCGCCCCGCCCACCCGCATCCGCCCCTCCCGCGCCGGCGCGCAGCGGATGCACATCGAGACGTACTTCGGCTTCTTCGCCCAGGCGGTGATGACGGCCGTGGGGACGTCCATGACCAACCTCACCGGCGTGCCGGTGAACCTGGAGCGCATCGCCCTCTCCACCACCAACACCCTCAAGCTGCGCTGGAGCGACGTGGAGACGGTGCTGCTTCCGCAGCTTGCCGCCAAGGTGGAGGTGCCCTGGGTCTTCGCGCTGACGGAGCACGACGTGGCGGGCCTGACGCGGCTGCTGGGCGACCGCATGCCCTTCCACAAGCTGCTCGAGCAGGTCATCAGCACGGCGGCCGAGCCCTTCAACTTCGTCAGCAAGCGCCGCAACCGCTTGACCGGATTGCAGGTCTCCCGCAACGTGACCGGCCTCACCGCGCACCATCTGGGCGGCGAGGTGAACTACACCATGGCCACGGGCATCTTTTCGGTGCCCCGCGCCAACGGCTTTTCGCTGCGGCTGCTCGTGACCCCGGCCGGGCGGGACCGGATCGAGGCGCGGACCGAGCAGAAGGCGACCCAGCGCGCCCTGTTCTCCATCACCGAGGGCGCCTATCTGTGCCGCCCGCAATGGGACCCGCCGCCCGCGCCGCCCGGCCTGGAGCAGGGCACGCAGCTATCGGAACTCATGCTGAACGGCTGGCTGCAGACCTTCTTCGGCCTCAACGACGGCGAGATCGCCAATCGCCTCTTCCAGCGTCCCGTCGGCCTGCAGTGCCAGCTCGCCGATGCGGAGCTGCTGCGGGCGGTCGTCAGCAAGGACGGCCCGCCCACCGTGGCGCGCCTGCAGCTCGGTGACGAGAAGGCGCTGGAGCTGTTCGTGGTGCTGCCCGCGCCGGCGGCCGGCCAGCTCATCCGGCTCAGCCGCTCGGGTGCCGAGCGCTTCCTGGGCGATCTCTTCCGCGCCCTGTTCGGGGAGGCGGGGCGGCTCTGGGAGCGCTTCAGCGAGACGCCCATGAGCTGGCGCCTGCTGGCCGTGCGGCGCATCCCCAGCGACGCCGTGGACGCGGTCACCAAGCGCCTGGAGGGCGGCGGGCTGGTCGTGCGGCAGATCGCGCGGATGGACGAGGGGCACCTGGAGTGGATGCTGGCCATCCCCCCGCACACCTGGCACTGGCTGATGCGGGCCACGGCCAAGGGCATGGCGCACCCCAGCTCCGGCCTGCCCAACCGCCAGGCGATCTTCCGCGCCACGGGCTGGGGCCAGGGCCGCGTGCCCTGGGCGCGCATGGCCGCCTTCCTCTCCGACCGCGAGCTGCAAGACCTGATCCGCGTGCTGGGCCAGGCCGGGCTGGCCGAGCCGGCCCTGGCCGCCGTGGCCGACTCGCTCGAGGGCCCCTTCCGCCGCCGCTGGCTGGAGGCGATGCCCATGATGCTGCGCGAGCGCACCGAGCGCTACGAGCTGGCCGAGGGCGAGGCGGCGCACCGGCACCTGGAGCTGACCCGCGCGCTGATCCCGCTGGGCCGCGCCGGACGCCTGCCGCCGGGGCGCCTGGCCCTGTGGGTCTCGCTCTATGCCGAGTTCTACTTCAGCCGCTGCCAGTCCGTGATCGACACGCTGCTGCCGCTGCGGCACCTGGTCTACGGGATGGACCGCGCCTCGCTGAGCCGCCTGCTCTTCGATGCGAGCGCCAACGTGCTGGTG
>JBGOUY010000179.1:0-9069 GCA_041477795.1 bacterium | reverse complement strand
GGAGGGTCGGCATCGCGCTGCTGCTCTGGGCCATGGTGCGCACGGGCCGCGTCGTGCGCGTGAACTGGCACGTGGTGGAAACGCTGCGCCGCCAGGGTCGCGGCTTCCTGATCGGCCTGTGGCACAACAACATCCTGGGCCTGGTCGACATCACCGGCGGCGAGCGCTGCGGCGCCATGATCAGCCGCAGCCGCGACGGGGACGACATCGCCTGGGTCACCGAGCGCTTCGGCAACCGCAGCCTGCGCGGCTCCACGGCCGTCGGCGCCACCGGCGCGCTGCGCCAGGCCATGCGCATGCTGGCCGCGGGCGAGCCGGTCGTCGTCACGCCCGATGGCCCGCGCGGGCCGCGTTACGTGCTCAAGCCGGGCCTGGTGGCGCTGGCGCGCAAGACCGGCGCGCCCATCGTGCCGCTCGCCTACTCCGCGCGGCGCCGCCACGAGTTCGCGAGCTGGGACCGCATGAAGCTGCCCAAGCTCTTCGCCGAACGCGTGGTGCTGGTAGGCGATCCGATCTGGCTGGACCCGGCCCAGGCCGACGAGGCTGCCCACTGCCGGCAGGTGGAGGCCGTCCTGCGCGAACTGCTGCGCCGCGCGGAGGACTTCACGGGCGCCAGCGCCGACTTCCCCGACCCCCTGCTGACGACCGGCGCGGCGCCCCCGCCGACGCAGGCGTGAGCCGCGAAGCCTCACCCCCGCCCGGTCTATACATCCATGGAGAGACATCCATGGAGAGGGGCAACTGCGACCTCACCCCGGCCCACTCGCGCGGGCCCGCCCCTTGTGTCTTGAAATGGCGGTAATATGAGCGTGCGACACTCCTGTGGCAGAGCAATGGCCCCTTCGCGAGACCGTCGGAGAGCGCGCCTCGCGCACGGTCCCTCCTGCCCTGCCTAGCGGGGCAGGAGGGACGCAAGCTGCGCCGCAGGCGCGGCTTGCGGGGAGGATGAGGTCCCGCGCCGGCCGAGCCGTTGGCGCATGGCAGGCGACCTTGCGGTTGCCCTGGGTCGCGGCCGGCCCTGGCTTGCCGCCCCGTCCTTGACGATATCGGGGCGATCGCCCCATAGTCGGGGGATGCCCGCGGACAGGCTGGCTCGCGCCGGATGGCCTGCGCGCAGCCCCCGCGGCGGGCAACCGGTACGCGGGGTTGGCGGTGAGCGAAGAAGGACTGGCCGGATTGCGCGTCGTCGAAGTGGGCGGGCCCGTCTCTGCCCCCGCCGCCGGCAAGCTGCTGGCGGACCTGGGCGCCACGGTGATCAAGATCGAGCCCCCCGGCGGCGATCCCGCCCGGCAGCGCGGCCCCTTCCCCACCCGTGGCGCGGGCCCAGTTGTGCCCGACCCGGAAGCGAGCGGCACCTTCCTCTATCTCAATACCAACAAGCGCAGCCTGTGCCTGGACCTGCGGCATCCCGCCGGGCAGGCGACGCTGCACCGGCTCGCCGCCGCGGCGCACCTGCTGCTGCACGACTTGCCCCCGCGCGAGATGGCCGCCCACGGGCTGGACTACGCGGCGCTGGCCGCGGCCAATCCGCGCCTGGCCATGGTCTCCATCACGCCCTTCGGGCTGAGCGGGCCTCTGCGCGACTGGCAGGGCGCGGACCTGACGGCCGTGCACGGCGGCAGCCTGGCCTGGCTCGTGCCGGACAGGACCCCGCCGCCCGAGCGGCCGCCGCTGCGGCCCTACGGCCAGCACGCGCTGGTGCAGGCGGGCCTGCACGCGGCGCTGGCCGGCCTGGCCGCCTGCTACGGCGCCGCGCAGCAGGGCGTGGGCGAGCACGTGGACGTGGCCGTGCTGGAGGTGGTGGCCAATCTGCTGTGCCGGCACTTCGCCTCGTGGGCCTACCAGGGGCGCGTGGAATCGCGGCTGGGCCGCAATCTCGCCGGCCCCGCCACGTACTTTCGCTGCCGCGACGGCACCCTCTACCTCATCGCCGTGGAGCAGGACCAGTGGGAGCGGCTGGTGGAGCTGATGGGGAGCCCTGCCTGGGCCAAAGCGCCGGAGTTTGGCAGCACTGCCCTGCGCGGGGAGCCCGCCACCATCGACCGCCTGGAGGCCGAGCTGGCCGCCTGGACGCGCGACTGGGAGGTGCAGGCGCTCTTCCACGCCTGCCAGGCGCGGCGCATTGGCGCGGCCCCGGTCTACCTGCCGGCGCATCTGGCGCAGGAGCCGCACCTGCGGGCGCGCGGCTTCTTCCGCACGCTGCCCCACCCGCGTCTGGGCGAGTTGCGCCTGCCCGGCGCGCCTTATCTGCTGGATCGCCCCGCCTGGGCCCTGCGCCGTCCGGCCCCGGCCCTGGGCGAGGCCAATGCGGAAGCGGGCGCCGCCCCGGAGCGGCTCTTCGGCCGCAACGGCCAGCCCGCCGGGGGCCCCCGCGCGGCCGGGCCGGGTGGCGCAACCCAGGCGCCGGAGCGGCCGCTGGCCGGCGTGCGCGTGCTGGACCTGAGCTGGGTCTGGGCCGGGCCCTATGCCACGCAACTGCTGGCCTTCCTGGGCGCCGAGGTCATCAAGATCGAATCCTCGCGCCGCCCGGACCTGGCGCGGCGGCTCAACCTGTATGCCGCCGATCGGGCGCCCGGGCTCAATCGCAACGGCTACTTCAACCAGATCGGGCTGGACAAGAGCAGCGCCGCCATCAACCTGCAGCATCCCGCGGGCCTGGCGCTGGTGAAGGCTCTGGCGGCCCGCAGCGACGTGGTGGTGAGCAACTTCGCCACCGGCGTGATGGAGCGGCTCGGGCTGGGGGTGGACGTGTTGCGGGGCCTGCGGCCGGAGCTCATCGTGGCGATGCTCTCCGCCTTCGGGCAGACCGGTCCGTACCGCGCCTACACGGGCTACGGCCCGGCGATGGCGCCCATGGCCGGGCTGGGCGCGGCCACGGGCTATCCGGACGAGGATGTGCCGCAGAACCTGCGCATCGCCTACGCGGACCCCAATGCGGGGGTGTACCTGGCCTTCGCCGTGCTGGCCGGGCTGGAGCGGCGGCGCCGGAGCGGCGGCGGGCTGGTCATCGACATGGCGCTGTGGGAGGCATTGCTCTGCACCGGCTTCGAGGGCTGGATGGGCCACGCCCTCGGCGGGCCCGCTCCCCGTCCGCAGGGCAACCACGATCCGCAGTATGCCCCGCACAACCTGTATCGCTGCGCCGGGGAGGACGCCTGGCTGGCCGTGGCCGTCACCGACAATGCGCAGTGGCCCGCGCTCTGCGCGCTGCTGGAGCGTCCGGAGCTGGCGGCGGACGAGCGCCTGCGCAGCGCCGCGGGCCGCAAGGCGCAAGAGCGCCTGCTGGACGAGGTGCTGGGCGCCTGGTGCGCCCCGCGCGACAAATGGGCCGCCGCCGAGCGCCTGCAGGCGGCGGGCGTGCCCGCCTTCCCGGCCCTCTGCAACCGGGAGCTGGCCGCATTGCCGCACCTGCAGAACCGGGGCTACCTGGAGCGGATCGAACACCCGGAAGTGGGCATGCGCCTGGCCACGGGCGTGCCCTGGCGCCTGGCACGGCGGCCCAATGGCGTGCGGCGCCGCGCGCCTCTGCTGGGCGAGCACACGGACGCCGTGCTGACCGGCCTGCTCGGGCTGGAGCGCGCAGAGGTGCAGCGGCTGCGTGCCGCGGGCGCCATCGAGTAGCTCGGGCAGCCATTGCAGCGCATCCAGCGGGGGAGGGGAGGGATGGCCAAGCCGACGGGTCCGCGCGGCTACAGCGACGAAACCGTGCGCGAGCGCACCGGACGCACCTCGGAGGAATGGTACGCGGTGCTGGACGCCTTCGACGTGAGCACGCATGGCCACGCGGCCGCCGCGCAGCACCTGCTGGAGGAGCACGGGCTCAACGGCTGGTGGGCGCAGATGGTCACGGCCCGCTACGAATGGGCGCGTGGCCTGCGCACGGACGAGGTGCCGCACCCGCCCGAACTCCAGACGGCGCTGGCCGCGGACGCCGACGTGCGCGCCGCCTACGAACGCATGACGCCCTTCCAGCAGGGGCGCACCGCCGCCTGGATCGCCGGCGCCAGGCAGGCCGCCACCCGGGCGCGGCGCCTGGAGCAAACCGTGAGTGCGCTGCGCGCCGGCAAGCTGCCCCCGCCCGCCTGAGCGGAATGTCGACCTCTCTCCTTGCGGGAGAGAGGTGGCTGCCGTCAGGCAGCCGGAGAGAGGTCCCGCCCCCGCAGGCTGCGGCGCGGGGACCTCATCCCCTCGACTTCGCTCGGGACAGGCCCCCGCCGGCTGACGCCGGCTCCGCCTTCTCCCACGGGAGAAGGCTGTCGCGAGTCCTCCCACGGGGCGGAAGGTCGACCTCTCTCCCGTGGGAGAGAGGTGGCTGCCGTCAGGCAGCCGGAGAGAGGTCCCGCCGCCGCTTCCCCTTGCCGCGCGACGCTGCTAGGTAGGTGAGGACGGCGGCCCCGCACCCACCCCCCGAGCGATGGAGCGATGACGTGACGTACGGATTGGACACCCTGCGCGTGCTAGAAGTGGGTGGGGGCATCCCGGCGGCGCTGGCCAGCAAGCTGATGGCGGACCTGGGGGCGCAGGTGCTCAAGCTCGAGCCCCCGCAGGGCGACCCCGTGCGCCAGGAGGGGCCGTTCCGCGGCGGCCATGCGGACCCGGAGGCCGGTGGCGCGCACCTCTACCTGGACACCAACAAGCGCAGCCTGCAGCTCGACCTGGCACACGCTGAAGGCCGCGCCATCCTGCGGGAGCTGGCCGCGCGCGCGCACCTGGTCGTGCACGGCCTGCCGCCGGCCCGCATGGCGGACTGCGGGCTGGATTACGCTGCGCTCTCCGCGCAGCACCCGGCGCTGGTGCTGCTCTCCATCACGCCCTTCGGCCTGACTGGGCCGTACCGGGACTACGCGGCCAATGACCTCACGCTCACCCACGCCGGCGGCTGGGGCTGGCTCTGCCCGGGCAAATCCACACCGCCCGAGCGCCCGCCCATCAAGCCCTTCGGCCAGCACGCGCTGGTGCAGGCGGGCCTGCACGGGGCCGTGGCCGCGCTGGCCGCGGTCTACGGCGCGGCGGGCAGCGGCCTGGGGGAGCACCTGGACGTCTCGGTGCAGGAGGTGGTGACCGGCATGCTGGGGCATCACTTCGCCGCCTGGTCCTACGCGGGGCGCACGGATTCGCGGCGTTCCCCGGCGGCCTATGAGCCCATGTCCTTCTACCCCTGCAAGGACGGCTACATCTTCCTGATCTGCCCCGAGCAGGCGCAGTGGGAGCGCCTGGTGGAGCTGATGGGCCGCCCGGCCTGGGCCACCGACGGGCGCTTCGATACCCGCCCCGGGCGCGAGGTGCAAGGCGCGGCGCTCAAGGAGCGCCTCAGCGAATGGACCGCCGGCTGGGAGGCGCAGGCGCTCTACCATGCCTGCCAGGGGGCCCGCGTGGGTGCGGCCCCCGTGTTCACGCAGGCCCAGCTCGAGCGCGACGAACACCTGCTCGCCCGCGAATTCCACGTCACACAGGAGCATCGCGTGGCCGGTGCGATCAAGCTGCCCGGCGCTCCGTACCACCTCAAGCGGCCGCTCTGGGCGCTGCGCCGCCCGGCGCCGCTGTTGGGCGAGGCCAATGGCGTCGTGAACACCCTCTTTCCGGGTGCTCCGGCGCCGCTGCGGGTGCGTGCAGACGGACCCGGCGCCCTGCCGAACGGCAGCGCTGGAGCGGCGCGCGGCACCCGTCGTCCGGCCCGCGCCCCCTTCGACCCGGAGCGGGTGCTGCCGCTCTCCGGAGTGCGCGTGCTGGACCTGTCCTGGGTCTGGGCCGGGCCGCACTGCACGATGATGCTGGGCCTGCTGGGGGCCGAGGTGATCAAGGTCGAGTCGCACAGCCGCCTCGACCTGACGCGCCGCACGCGCCTCTTCGCCGCGGGCATGGAGAAGGGCCCCAATCGCTGCGGCTATTTCAACCAGGTCAACCAGGGCAAGCTGGCGATCGCGATCAACCTCTCCCATCCCGAGGGCGTGAACGTGGTGCGGCGGCTGGGCGAGCAGTGCGACGTGATGATCAGCAACTTCGGCACGGGCGTGCTGGAGCGCCTGGGGCTGGGGCCGGAGGAGATGCAACGGCGCAATCCGGCGCTGATCTGCGCGCTGATCTCCGCCTTCGGGCAGACCGGCCCGTCCCGCCATTATATGGGCTACGGGCCGCTCATTTCCCCACTGGCGGGAATCTCCGCGGCCACGGGCTATGCCGACGGCGTGCCGCAGGATGTGGGACTGGCCTATGGCGATCCCAATGGCGGCGCCTATACGACCCTCGCGATCCTGGCCTCGCTGCTGGCGCGGGAGCGTGCCGGCGCCCACAATGGCACGGGCCAGGTGATCGACCTGTCCATGTGGGAGGCGATGCTCTGCACGGCCTTCGAGGGGTGGATGAACCACACCCTGGGCAATGCGCCGCATCGGCCCATGGCGAACCGCCATCCGCTTCACGCGCCGCACGGCGTATATCGCTGCAGCGGGGACGACGACTGGGTGGCCATCGCGGCGGAAACGCCGGAGCAGTGGCGCGCCCTCTGCACAGCCATGGGGCAGCCCGCGCTGGCGGACGATGCGCGCTTCCGCGCTGCGCCCGCGCGCAAGGCCCACGAGGACGCGCTCGACGCCCTCCTGAGCGACTGGTGCGCCCCGCGCGACAAGTGGGACGTCACGCGCGTGCTGCAGGCCGCCGCGGTGCCCGCGTTCCCGTCCCTGGACGGCCGCGAGCTGCAGGAGAATCCGCACCTCCAGGCGCGCGGCGTCTTCACGCGCTGGCCGCACGCGGAAGTGGGCGTGCGCACCCTGATGGGCGTACCCTGGCACTTCACCCGCCGTCCCAACGGACTGGGCAAGTCCGCGCCGCGGCTGGGCGAGGATACGGATGCGGTGCTGGAGCGCCTGCTGGGCCTGGCTGCCGAGCAACGCGCTGCGCTGCGCGCCCAGGGCGCCATTGAGTAGGGATCGCTGACGTCACCGCATTCCTTGCACCTGCCACCGGCACACCGTGGAGTCCTCATGGCAGACGAGAAGTCCGGCGCCAAGCCCAGCATCAACCCGTCCGCGAACGGGCCGCTCATCGTGCGGAACCTGCAGCACCTGCGCAATTCGAAAGCCGAGCGCCTGCAGACGCGGGGCGTGGTGGCCCTCTGCCGCTGTGGCGGCTCGGCCAACAAGCCCTTCTGCGACGGCACCCATGCCCGCATCGGTTTCAAGTCGGAGCACAGCGCGGAGCGCAGCCAGGACCGCACGGAGCACTACCCAGGCCAGGGCGTCACGATCCTGGACAACCGCTTCCTCTGCGCCCACATCGGCGCTTGCACGGACGGTCTGGCGGCGGTGTTCCGCTATGGCCAGGAGCCCTGGATCGATCCGGACGCCGCGCCTCCGGAGCAGGTGTGCGAGGTGATCCGGCGCTGCCCCTCCGGCGCCCTGGCCTACGCGCTGGGCGGCAGCGGGGAGCGCACCGTGGAGCGCGACTACGAGCGCGAGCCGGCCATCACCGTTTCCAAGGACGGACCGTACTTCGTGGTGGGCGGCATCGGGCTCACCTGCGACACCTGGGGTCGGGAAGCCTCCCGCGAGCACTACGCACTCTGCCGCTGCGGCAAGTCCAAGCGCAAGCCATTCTGCGACGGAGCGCACTGGGAGGCGGGCTTCAAGGACGACAAGAACTGAAGAGGTTGCATTCAGGGGCGCCGCTTGCGCAGCGGGCCGGCCCCTGCTGAAATAGGGGCGCTTGCCCTGCGAACTAAGCCGGCACCCACGCCGGCGCGCACAGGAGACCATGATCAACGCCGCCATCATTGGCGCCGCCGGGCTTTCCGGCCGGGAGCTGATCCGCATTCTCACCCGCCACGCCCAGGTGCGCCTCAGCACCGTCACCTCCGGCAAGTACAAGGGGCAGCGCGTGGCCGAGGCCTTCCCGGAGCTGCACCGGGTGGAGCTTTCCTTCAGCGATCCCGATGCCGCGCTGGACGATGGCCTGCGGGGTGCGGATGTCGCGTTCCTGGCCGTGCCCAACAAGGCGAGCCTGGAGATCGCGCCGCGCCTGGTGAAGCGGGGCATCCGCGTGATCGACCTGTCCGGCGTGTTCCGCCTGGCGGACGTGGCCGTGTTCAAGCGCTACTACGGCCTGACGCATTCGGCGCCGGAGCTGCTGCGGGAGGCGGTGTTCGGGCTGCCGGAGGCGTTCCGGGCGCAGATCCCCGCCGCGCGGCTGGTCGCCAATCCGGGCTGCTATCCCACCGGCGCGCTGCTCGGGCTGCTGCCGCTGGGCGAGCTGCTGGGCACGCTGGCGAGTCCGCCCGTGATCGACGCCAAGTCCGGCGTTTCCGGGGCGGGCGGGCGCGTGGAGGACGACTCCACCAACTTCATGGAGGTCAACGAGAACTTCAAGGCCTACAAGGTCTTCAGCCACCAGCACACGCCGGAGATCGAGCAGTACCTGGCGCAGTGCTCGCCCTACGACCCCGCTCTGCAGGGCGCGGTGGTGTTCACGCCGCACCTGCTGCCCATCTCGCGCGGCATCCTGTCCACGATCTACCTGCGCTTCGCCGAGCCTGTCCCGCCGGCCGAGCTGCGGCGCCGCTTCGAGCGCTTCGCGGCGGCGGAGCCCTTCGTGACCCTGCTGCCGGAGGGCCAGGGCGCCGAGCTGAAGATGGCCAATGGCAGCAACGACTGCGTGCTGAGCCTGCATGCCGACGATTCCGGCCGCAACTGGGTCATCGTCACCGCCATCGACAACCTGCTCAAGGGCGCGGCCGGTCAGGCCGTGCAGAACCTCAACCTGATGTTTGGCTGCGAGGAGACCGCCGGGCTGGTGTAGGCCGCCCGGACGGCAGTGCCCGCAATTCGTAGGGTAGGGGCGCAGCATGCTGCGCCCCTACCCACACCGGCGTGGGGCCTGCCTGGTTTCCGTAGGGGCGCCATGCCAAGCCCCTCCACCGATGGGCGTAGCGCGCGCCTAGTACTTCAACACTCCAAAACGTTCGGGTATAGGCCCTTGAGCTTGATGCGGGCGTCCCCGGTGGTGAACTGCCACTCCACGGCGACTTGACGCTCGTTGCGTTGCTGGCACCAGGCACGGGCCTGCCGTGCAACGAGG
>JBGOUY010000265.1:0-6143 GCA_041477795.1 bacterium | reverse complement strand
GTGGAGCAGGGCCGGCGGGTGGCCCGGCTCGAGGCCCTGCGCGCCCGCCTGGCCGAGCAGCAGCGCGACCAGGAGCAAGCGGCGCAGAAGCTGGAAGAGATCGCCACCGCCCTGGCCGGCCAGGAAGCCAAGCAGGCCGCCGGCGCCACCGCCATCGCCACCCTGGAAGCGGCTCTGAAGGCCCTGCACGAGGCCATGGAGGGCCTGCGCCAGGCCGAGCGGGAGCGTCGCCAGGCATTCGAGGCCCTCGCCGAGCGCCACCGCGCCCTGACCGAGCGCGCCAAGGACAGCCAGCGCGCCCACGAGGCGAACCAGGCGCGCCTGCACGAGGTCGAACTGAAGCTGACCGCCGAGCGCATGCGCCTGGAGCAGCACACCGGCCTGCTGGCCAGCCTGCCCCAGCGCGAGACGCTGGCCGAGCCGGCGGACGAGCGCACCCTGGAGCGCCGCCTCGTGGCCAGCCAGGCACAGCTCCAACGCATGGAAGGCGTCAACCTGGGCGCCCCGGAGGAATACGCCGCGCTCAACGAGCGGCTCACCTTCCTGCGCAGCCAGCAGGACGATCTGAACACGGCCATTGCCGATCTGGAGGCCGCCATCCGGCGCATGAACGCCGAATCCAGGCGGCGCTTCAAGGACACGTTCGACCAGGTCAACGAGAAGTTCCAGGGGCTCTTCCCGCGCGTATTCGGGGGCGGGGAAGCCCGGCTGGTGCTGACGGACTCGGACGACCCGCTGCTGGCCGGCGTGGACATCGAGGCGCAGCCGCCCGGCAAGAAGCTGCAGAGCCTCAACCTGCTCTCCGGCGGCGAGAAGGCGCTGACGGCGATATCGCTGATCTTCTCGTTCTTCCTCTACAAGCCCAGCCCCTTCTGCATGCTGGACGAGGTGGACGCCCCGCTTGACGATGTCAACGTGACGCGCTTCAACCGCCTGATCCAGAGCATGACAGATCACTCACAATTCATTATTATTACTCACAATAAACGCACCATGGAGGTGGCGCATCGGCTCTACGGCGTGACCATGGAGGAAGCCGGCGTCTCGAAGATCGTCTCGGTGAATCTTGCAGGGACGGCCTGATCAACGAGGACCACATGAACGGCGGTTCTGCATGGGCGGCCCGGCTGGGAGCGGTATGCGCGCTGAGCCTCGCGCTGTGGCTGGCACCGGCGCAGCTCTCCGCGGCCGTGGATGTGGAGGCGCTGGCCACGCACATCGCGGATTCGCTCAAGCTGCATCTCACCGACCCCAAATACCAGACTGTCGCCATCTCCCGCATTCGCCAGGACGGCGCCGCCTCCAACCTGGAAGACCTGATCGACTTCACCAACGTCAAGCTCGTCCGCGGGCGCCGCTTCAAGGTCATTGACCGCTCCAGACTGGAATTGATCCTCAAGGAGCAGCAGGTTCAGTTGCAGGACTTCATCTCGACGCAGAAGTACAAAGAGCTGGGCAGCCTGATGGGCGTGGACGTGTTCATCTACGGCACGCTCTACCGCGACGCCCTGGTGATCAAGGGCATCGACGTGCAGAACTCGGCCATCGTCTGGGCCGACCTGTTCCCGCTCTCGGAGCGGGCCTCGGAGATGGGCTACCTGGAGTCGCTCGGCAAGGGCACGGTGGCCTCGCTGGACAAGGACCTGGACCGGCTGAAGAAGGCGCGCAT
Organism: bacterium; assembly: GCA_041477795.1. Classification (GTDB taxonomy): domain Bacteria; phylum SAR324; class SAR324; order SAR324; family JACQKK01; genus DATFMP01. Next base: position 4,474 of record JBGOUY010000265.1, on the reverse strand, counting down.
CCGGCTGGTCAGTTTCTGGGATTTCGACACCAACAACACCTTCTCGCCCAAGTCGGTGATGGACTACCTCTCGGTGGCCCTGACCAAGGAAGGCAACCTGCGCGTGGTGGACCGGGAGAACATCCGCCTCATCACCGGGGAGCAGCAGCTCAACCAGGCCGTGTTCATCGACGAGCAGAAGGCCAAGCGGCTGGGCGAGCTGTACGGGGTGGATGCCTTCATCTACGGCGCCATCAAGCGCCGGCCGGATGGGACGTACCTGGCCTCGCTCAAGCTGATGAACGTGTTCAATGGCGTCATCGAGTGGGCCGATCTGATCCCCATGCAGGACATGCCGCTCACCGCGAGCCTGGGCGGTAAGTCGGACGGCCCCGCCGCGCAGGCGCCGCCGGGCATGGTGTACGTCCCCGAAGGGGCGTTCCTGATGGGCAGCAACGAGAGCCAGGGCATCGCCGCGCCGCAGCACCGCGTCACGCTGTACGGCTACTTCATCGACGAGACCGAAGTGACCAACGCCCAGTACCAGCGATTCGTGCAGACGCGCAGCCACCAGCCGCCAGTGGGCTGGCAGAACCGCACCTTCCCCCCCGGTCAGGACGCCATGCCGGTCGTCGGCGTGAGCTGGGAGGATGCCAAGCGCTACTGCGAATTCGCCGGCAAGCGCCTGCCCTCGGAGCAGGAGTGGGAGAAGGCGGCGCGCGGCCCCAACGGCTTGGCCTATCCCTGGGGCGGGGACACGTTCTCGCCCGGCTTCACGGTCACGCGCGAGTCGGGCAAGAAGGGCCCGGTGGAGGAGCACCAGCCCACCCGCGACGTCAGCCCGTACAACGTGAAGCACCTGGCCGGCAACGTGCGCGAATGGGTGGCCGACACGCTGCAGCCGTACACCGGCAGCTCGGGCATGGCCGATCCGCGCTTCGGGCGCGAGCGCGTCGTGCGCGGAGGCTCCTGGGCCACCACCTACGAAACCACCGCCTCCTACTTCCGCGGCTCCAGCAATCCCTCGCTGGCCTGGCAGGACGTGGGCTTCCGCTGCGCCCGCTCGGCCGGCGGCTAGTTGTTGAGATTGGGGGGCAGCGGCTCCAGCCGGTCGATGGCGATGGATGCGGCCTCCCGCACCAGATTGTCCTGCTCCTGCGCGGCCATTTCCCGCAGCCGGGCGTTGAACTCGCCCACGTTGCACTTCATCAGGATCTGCACCGCGTGCCAACGCACGAGGGGGTCCTCGTGGCCCAGGTACTCCCCGCCCAGCGCCTGGGCGGCCTTGCGGTCCTCGATCTTCTCCAGCGCGCGCAGCACGGGCAGGGTCAGGCGCGCGCGACTGCGCTCCAGGGCGGCGTCCTCCTCCTCCTTGCGGGAGCGGCGGCCGAAGAGCTTGCCGCTCCATCCGGCGCGGATGCCCAGCATGCCCAGCAACACCCCCGCGGCGTCCGCGCTGCGGGTATCGCCCAGCGCATCGATGATCTGCTCCAGGTAGAGCGGATTGCCCTCGCGGTGGCGCTCGGCCAGGTCGATCAGCTTCTTGACGGCCGCCGCCTCCCCGTTGCGCCCCAGCGCGGAGATGGCGTACATGGACAGCGTGGGGTTATCCGACTCGCTGAACTCCAGCAGCGCCGCCACGGGCAGGCGGCCCGACCGCTCAAAGTCCATCAGCCGCAGGGTCGCGGTCTCGCGGAGCTTGGTGTCGGGTTTGCCGAGCTGTTCGACCAGCTTGTCCAGTTCCTCGGCGGTCGCGCGAGGCAATTTCACAGCCATGATGGACTCTCTCCCATGATGAACGGTTCGGCTTGCCGGCGGCACCCGCTCCCCCCGCCAGCGGCGTCCTGCCCGGCACGATTCCCTCTGAGGCGCCCGGCATGAACCGCCTGCGCATCGGCACCGGATTCGACGTGCACGCTCTGGTGGAGGGGCGGCGGCTGATCCTGGGGGGCGTCACCATCCCGCACAGCCACGGCCTGGAGGGCCACTCCGACGCGGACGTGCTGCTGCACGCCGTTACCGATGCCCTGCTGGGCGCCCTCGCGCTGGGCGACATCGGCCACTGGTTCCCGCCCGGCGACCCCCGCTACGCCGGGGCGGACAGCGCAGCTCTGCTGGCGCAGGTGGTGGCGGAGGTGGGCAGGAAGGGCTGGCGCACCGCCAACCTGGACTGCACCGTGATTGCGGAACGGCCCCGGCTCGCCCCTCACGTACCTGCCATGCGCGCCCGCCTGGCGGGCATCCTCGGTGTGGAACTGGAGTGCGTCTCGGTCAAGGCCACCACCAGCGAGGGCCTGGGCTTCACGGGCCGGGGCGAAGGCATCGCCGCGCAGGCAATCGTGCTGCTGCAGTCGGCCGCGCCGGGCGCCTGAGGGCCGCTCAGACCGGGGCCGGGCCGGCCGCCCCCTTGGACTTGGCGCTGCCGGATTCGCCGGACTTGGCGCTGCCGGATTCGCCGGACTTGGCGCTGCCGGAATCGCCGGACTTGGCGCTGCCGGATTCGCCGGACTTGCTGGCCGCCGCATCGCCCTTCGTGGCCGCGCCGCCATTCTTGCCGGCCTCCGCACTCGCACCCTTGCCTGCGGGGTCCCCCGTGCTGGAGCCATTGCTCCCATTCTTGCTGTTGGCGGAGCCGTAGCGGTCCTTGTACCAGCCGCTGCCCTTGAGCTGGAACGCGCTCAGCGAGAGCTTGCGTTCGACCGTGCCGGATTTCCCACAGGAGCAACTTGTCAGCGGCTCGTCCGAAAACTTCTGGATGGCCTCGAACTCCTTGCCACAGGCGGTGCACACATATTCATAGATGGGCATCGGCTTCCTCCAAGCCATGCAGGGATCGACACGGTCTGCCGACCTGCCGCCAGTGAATAGCCCCGGGCGGCACGGGAGCGTAACTCCATGAAATTATTCTAACTTTGTAGTATACGGAGCCGCCTCTGGATTGTCAACGCGACCGTGCGCACCCGCCGCGGCGCTGCTGGCCGCGCGGCGGCACGGCGCCGGGTCGCGCGGGCGTTTGCCAAGCGGGCGCCGCGTGGCATAGATTCCCCTCAGGCGGCCGGTGCCGGTGCCGGTGCACTGCCCGCCCACGCGGGCCGATAGCCGCCGCTGCGATGGCGGCCGCCCACCCACGGGAGACGCCGTGCCCATGCTGAAGACCCATCCCCTGCAGCCGCACTTCGGGCTGGAGGCGCTCGCTGTCGATCTCTCGGCGCTGGACGACGCGCTGTACGCGCAGATCCTGCGCGCCTGGCAGGAGCAGCCGCTGCTGCTGTTCCGGCGCCAGGTTCTGAGCGAAGCGGACCTGGTGGCCTTCAGCCAGCGCTTCGGCGAGCTGTTCGTGGTGCCTAACTATCTGGGCTCGCGCAGCCACCCGGAGATCATGTACGTCTCCAACCTGCTCACGCAGACCGGGCGCCGCGTGGGGAGCCTGGCCAGCTCGGAGCTGAACTGGCACTCCGACCAGAGCTACCAGCCGCGCCCGGCCACGGGCTCCATCTTCTACGCCGTGGAGATGCCCGCGGGCCAGGGGTGCACTTCCTGGTGCAACGGCGAGCGCGCCTACGAGCTGCTTCCGGCCGACCTGCAGGCCGAGCTGGAGCGCCTGCAGGGCGAATCGCGCTACAACGGCTACGAGCGCGAGACGATCTCCGAGGAGGAGAAGCGCGCGCTGCGCGAGAAGTACCCGCCCGTGCGCCATCCCCTCGTGCTGACCCACCCCGCCACGGGCCGCAAGACGCTCTACCTGGACATCAGCACCACCACCGCCATCGTCGGGCTGCCCGAGGTCCGCAGCAAAGCCCTGCTCAAGGAGCTGGCGGCCGTGATGACGCGCCCGGAGTGCGTCTACCGGCACGAGTGGCGCATGGGGGACGTGATGCTGTGGGACAATGGCCGCACCTGCCACCGCCGCGACCCCATCGACCCGGACGTGCCGCGCCTGGCCAAGCGCACGACGATCTTCCTGCGGCCCACGGAGTTCCCCGTGCCGGCGTAGGGCGCGCGGCCGGCGCGGGTTGGCGCTCGCCTTGGCTTCGTTTCGCAATCCGCACGGGGCGGTGCGGAGGCCGCCCCCGTCCCGCCTGCGGCGGGCCAGCCCCCTCACAAGGAGGGGGCTTTGCACCGTCGCACCCGCGGCGAAGTTCCCCCTCCTTCGGAGGGGGTCAGGGGGTGGCCCCCGAGGGCAGCCCGCCCGCGGTGGCTTCGTTTGGAAATTTTTCGCTCGACCGCCAATCCGCTCCCCGGGCCGATTCGCGGGTCATGACCTATCGACCACTATAGCACATCCGGCCGCCCGGCGCAGCCGGAATGTTGGCACCAAAGCGGGGAAAAAGCGGACTTACGAGCGCGGCAAGCCCAGCACGTTCTGGCCGATGTAGCTCAGCACCAGGTTGTTGGTGACGGGCGCCACCATGTACAGGCGCGACTCGCGGAACTTGCGCTCGATGTTGTACTCGCGCGCGTAGCCATAGCCTCCGTAGGTGTCCATGCACATGTT
>JBGOUY010000212.1:0-7914 GCA_041477795.1 bacterium | reverse complement strand
GAGGGCGAGCAGCGCGAGCTGAGCGAGCTGCAGGTGCGCGTGTGGGGCAAAGGGATGGTGGAGCACTCCACCGAGTTCCGCCCGCTCGATGGCCTGCCGGCGGCCGACCCGGAGCGCTGGAACCTGGCCATGGGCCACGGCATCTATGTGGGCCGCGACGGCTTCAGCTTCCGCTCCTCGCCCGTGGAGGCTCGGCAGATCGCCCGCTCCGGCTTCGACTACATCGCGCTGGGGCACCACCATGCGCTGCTGGACGTGAGCGCCAACGGCACGGCCGCCTACTACAGCGGCGCGCCGGTGCCCATCTCGCCCGATCGCACCGGCACCTACCTCGTCATCGAGCTCAGCGAAGGCCGGCCTGCCGCCGTGCAGGTGCGCCACCTGGATTAGCCGCCGGGGCGCCGCATCCGTCCCCCTCCCGCGCCTCTGTACATGTCGTGGGACAGCTCAGTACATGTCGTGGGACAGATAGAGGTCCCAGTCCAGGTAGTAGGCCTTGTGGATGCCGTAGTCGAAGGCGCGGTAGGTGAACTCCTCGCTGCTGTAATCCGCCCCGGACGCCCGGATCTGCTCGTACACCGCGCGGATGTCCTCCAGCAGCGGCGGGATGATCGCGGCGTGCTGGGGCAGGAAGGGCGACAGGTTGCGGTCGCCGAAGCCCACCACCACGCCCATCAGCGCCGTGCGGTAATACTCGTCCAGCTCCGGATCGGAAAGCGGCGGCAGCAGGGACTCCAGCGCGGCCAGCCACGCGGCGAAATCCGAACGCACCTCCGTGCGCGCCTGGAAGCGCTCGGCCGGGGCCAGCACCGTCGCCGCCGGCCGCTCGGGCCGCAGGATCAGCGCCAGCAGTTGCCGCTTGTCGGGCTTCACTGAGCGGGGGCCGCGGCCAGCGGGAGCGGCCGTGGTGGGGTTCCCGCGCGCCCGAAGGCGGCGGGCAGCGCGCGGCTAGACAGCCTGCGCCTCGGCGCCGGCCGTGACGATTTCCCAGTGCTCGGGCAGCTCGACCATGCGCCGCAGCAACTGGTGATTGAGCTGGTGACCGGACTTGATGCCGCGGTATTCGGCCAGGATCGGCGCGCCGGCCAGGGACAGATCCCCGATGGCGTCCAGGATCTTGTGCCGCACGAACTCGTCCTTGTAGCGCAGGCCATCGGGATTGAGCACGGCCCCCTGCGGATCGAGCCCCACCGCGTTGTCCAGGCCGGCGCCCAGCGCCAGGCCCTTGCGCTGCAGGGACTGCAGGTCCTCGACGAATCCGAAGGTGCGCGCCTTGGCCAACTGCGCCACGAAGGTCTGCGGCGTCAGGAAGAGCTTGAGGGACTGCGTCTGGATGCCGGGATTGTCGAAATCGATCAGGAACGAGTAGCTGGGCACCACGGAGGGCTGCAGGCTGGCGACCTTGTCTCCCGCCTCCACCTGGATCGGCGCCAGCACCTTGATATAGCGCCGGGGCGAGGACTGCACCTTGCGGCCCACTTCCATGATGCGCGCCACGAAGGGCTGCGCGCTGCCATCCATCGCGGGGACTTCCGGCCCCTCGGCCTCGATCACGACGTTGTCGATCTCCAGCCCGGCCAGGGCCGCCAGCAGGTGCTCGACGGTGCACACCTCCAGGCCCTCGCGGCCCAGGCAGGTGCTCAGGGTCGTGCGGGTCACCGATTCGTGCGTGGCCGGGAATTCCACCTGCCGGCCGCCGGCGAAGACGCGGAACCAGATGCCCGTGTCCGGCGGGGCGGGCAGCAGGGTGATCTGCGTGGCCTTGCCCGTGTGCAGACCCGTGCCGTAGAGGTGGCAGGGTGCGCGAAGTGTGTATTGCTGCATCGGTCTCGTCCCGTCTCCATCCGCGGCCCGGCGGGCCGCCTATTGCCGGTCTGCAGCAGGCCTCCGTGCCGTCTGCCGCTGCGCCGTCTGTTCCCGGTTCGCGGTCCGTTCCGCGCACCGTCCGTTGCTCCGTTCCGGCACCGGTTGCCGGAGGCTCCAGTCTGCCGTGCAATCCGAAGGCCGGAATGCAAAGGGGCCGTGCAGAGGGGCGTTGCAATGGGCTGGCCTCGCTGTCTGCCCAGACTCTGCCCAAACCCTGTTTGCCCAGACGCCGTCTGCCCAGACCCCGGCCTGGTGCCTTCTGGTGCCTTGTTGAGTGCAACCTCCGTGCCACAGAGATACGTCGAGATTTCAATGACTTGCGTGGAAATCCGGCGGGAATTGGACGAATTGTAGCAGAATTTCCCACTTTGCCGGCCGCGGTGTGTTCGTGCCGCCACAACGGCGCCGCGGTGCTGGCAAGGCGGCCACACGGCCGGGCGGCTGCCCGCGGCCCCGCCTCCCCCCGGGCCCGCGGCTACCAGTGGGGTGCCAGCCAGATCGGCTCCACGAAGGTCGGGCTGCCGGCATAGGCCGCCGCCGGGCCCACCGGCTCGTAGGGCACCAGCCCCGCGGCCAGCGCGCCCCCGTCACCCCGGTCGCCGCCATTGCCCGCGCCGCCCGCGTCCGCGCTGTCGGCTGGCTCCGCCTCGCCACCCGCCGCCTGCGCCTCGTCTTCCAGGAGCTCGGGATGCTGCGCCAGGGTGCGCCGCTGTTCCGTCAAGCGCTGCTGGTTGAAGGCGGCCCCCTGCAGGATCACGTCCTCCAGCACGTCCGCGCCGGAAACCTCCGCGCCATCCTCGGCGCCGTAGGCCAGCTCCTCCACGCGGATCTGGTTCTGCACGATCTCCGCCAGCTCGCTGAAGAAGCTGGAGCCGAGCGCCAGATCGAACTTCCAGCCGGGGTTCTCGAAGAAGCCCCCGCCCGCCAGCAGGGAGAGGAACACCATCCGGTACGGGTCGATCCCTTTGTGCTCCGCCACGGCCACGCGCAGGTCGCTCCAGCGCGGGTCGTCCAGGTAGTCCGCCTCCGGATCGGCGAAGGCGCCCTCGCCCAGGTCCACCGCCGCGAAGATGTCGAAGTGGGCCAGGTAGCTCTGCTGCTGGTGCAGCAGGCGCTGGTAGGCGCGCCAGCCCAGCGGCGTGAGGCGATAGCGGTCGTCCGCGCCGATGGCCGCCAGGTCATCGGCCAGCAGGTGGTCGAACACGGGCTCGAGGAAGGCGTCGTCGCCTTCCAGCAGCGCGGCGTGAAAGGCGCCGGGCTGGCTGGCCAGCCGGTCCAGCAGGGCCAGCGCGCCGAAGCGGCGGCTGTCCGCCTCGCTCAGCGGCGCGCGCTCGGGTCGGGTCTTCATGGCGACAGCCTAGCACAGGCGCCGCGGGGCCTCATCCCCTCGACTGCGCTCGGGACAGGCCCCCGCCGGCTGGCGCCGGCAACAGCACCTCATCCTCCGCCGGCTGACGCCGGCTCCCCCTTCTCCACCTTGCGGAGAAGGGTGTGAGACGACGCTCGCCTACGCGGCAGCCGGAGTGAGGCTCCGCCGGCAACAGCACCTCATCCTCCGCCGGGTGGCGCCGGCACTCTCCGGCAAGCTGGCCCAAGCTCATCTCGCTTCTCATCCGTTCCATTTGTCCATCCGGCATTGCGCTCAATGGTACAGGGGTGGCGGCCGCAGGCAGCCGGGGCGAGGTCCCGCGCGGTGAGGAGTTAGGCGGCGCCCGCGTGCTGCTGGGGCGCGGCCCACTCCAGGTCCAGGTCCATCAGCTTGGCGGGCGTGGGCAGGCCGGTCTTGGGGTCCCAGCCGGCGATGGCGTAGTACGCGGCCAGCGCCTGCTCGAACTGCTGCGGGTCGATGCGCTCGCCCTTGAGCGGGCCGTCGATGCCCTCGAACAGTCGCGGCGGCAGCGTGTCGTCCGCGGGCGTGAAGCCTTCGCGCACGTTGAAGATGCGCGAGAGGCAGTCCGCCCGCTCGCCCGCGCGGATCAGCTCGTACAGGCTCACGTCCCAGCCCGTCACGGCGCGCACGTGCTCCACGATCTTGGTCATGGAGACCGCGTTGATGGGCGCGCCCACGAAGTCGCACATGCCGATCGTGTTGTACATGCTCCATACGCGCTGGGTCTGGAAGAAGAGCTTGGCCTTGCGCGCGCTGAGTTCGGTGGACGGGGCGCCCTCGGTGATGCCCAGCTCGGGCATCATGGTCGAGTTGGGGTGGAACGCGGTGTAGAACGGATCGTGCGGGGCCTCCATGTGGTCCGCGCCGGTGGGCGAGGTGGCGTAGGCGATGGCCAGGCTCTTCTTGCCGCGCGGTTCGTGCATGGGCAGCTCCTGCCCCTTGACGTGCATCGCGTACTTTTCGGCGCCGCGGCCGATCTTCTCTGCCGCGCGCTTGGTGCCCTCGGCCAGCAGGTCGCCGATGCCCTCGCGCGTGGCGATCATGCGGATCAGCGCCTGGGCCGACGCCACGTTGCCCCATGTCAGCTCCAATCCGCCCGCCTGCTCCTTGGTGATCAGCCCCTTCTCGTAGCACTCGAAGGCGAACGCGATCACCGCGCCGGTGGAAATGGAGTCCAGCACGTAACGGCCCAGCATCTGGTTGGAATTGGCGATCTGCTTCAGGTCGTGGATGCGCAGCAGGGAGCCGTTGGCGGAGATCGTCTCGTACTCCGGCCCGCCGTACTTGGGGTCCACGCCCAGCTCGTCCACCCGCACCTCGCGCTTGCAGGCGATGGTGCACGCATAGCACGTGCCGCGTTTGACCAGGATCGTGTCGGCCATCTTCTGGCCGGTGATGTCCGCGAAGCCCTCGTCGAAGTGCCCGTGGCGGAAGTTCTCCGTGGGCAGGATGCCTTCCTTGTGCAGCGAGGCCACGCCCCGGGAGGACCCGAACAGGTGCATGGGGTCCTTCTCCTTGTTGTAGGCCACGCGGAACCAGTTGAAGACCTGCTTGTTGAGCTCCGCATCCGCCGGCTTCATGCGCGCGCCGCCGCCCAGGCAGGCCACGGCCTTGAGGTTCTTGGAGCCCATCACGGCGCCCAGGCCGCTGCGGCCGTGGAAGTGCTTCAGCTCGTTGACGATGGCGGCGAAGCGCACCCGATTCTCCCCGGCGATGCCCGTCTGCAGCACGCGGATGCGCTTGTCGCCCAGCTCGGCCTTGATGCCGTCGGCGGCCTCGGCGGCTTCCAGGCCCCAGTACGGCGTGGCGTCGCGCAACTCGACGGTGTCGTGGGTGACCCACAGGTAGGTCGGCTTGGGGGCGCGCCCGGTGAAGATGATCCCGTCGTAGCCCGTCGCCTTGAGCTCCGGGCCCCAGTAGCCGCCCGCCTCCGATTCGCCGTAGCCGCCCGTGAGCGGGCTCTTGGCCACCGCGCTGAAGCGGTTCGTGCCGGAAAGCTGGCCCCCGCCGATGACGCTGGTCATGAAAATGAGGATGTTCTCCGGCGAGAGCGGATCGACCCCCGGCGCCAGCTCGCGCAGCAGGAAGTACGAGGCCAGCCCGCCGCCGCCCAGGTAGCGCCGGTAGACGGCGTCGCCCGGCTCCTCGACGCGGATGGCGCCGCTGGTGAGATCCACTCGCAGAATCTTGCCGTGATATCCGTGTCCCTTGCTCATGATCGCGCTCCGGGGAGGGGATCGACCGGCGCGGCTGGGGCCGCGCGGTGCCGATTCCGTAGCTGGGTGCCAAAATCCGCCGCCATTGTACCTACTTTTCGCGACCAATGCGACAAGAAGCCGATCGGGTTCAGGGCCCCGGCGGGCGAGGCCCCATGGGGCGCGGCCACGATCGGTCGCGCAGCGCGCCCGACGGCGCCGGCGGGCCGCGATGGGCAGGCCTGCGCCGTCTGCGCTATACTCTTGCGGGTCCGGTCCGGGCGCCGGGGCGGCTCCCCCCACGCCAGCCGCAGCGCTGAACCGGAGCACAGAGACCGATGGCCGAGACGGGTTGCTGAATCATGGGCATGAGGAGCGCGCTGCTGTCGTACCTGCTGGCCGCGCTGGTGGCCCTGGCCAGCCTGGCCGGGGTGGCCGCGCACAGCATCTACGCGCTGGAGAAGCCCCTCTGGGCCGCCCAGGGCGTGGGACAGGACTTCGCCAACCTGGGCGTGGTGCTGCCGACGCTGATCGTGGCGACGCAGCTGGCGCAGAAGGGCTCCGCGCGGGCGCTGCTGGTGTGGGCGGGCGTGCTGGTGTACCTGGTGTACGCCTACCTCATGTCTGCGTTCTTCGTGCACTTCGGGCCGCTCTTTCCCGCGTACGTGGCCATCCTCGGGCTGGCCTTCTACCTGTTCTGCGCGACCCTGCTCAACGTGGACCTGGAGCGGGCGGCCCGCAGCTTCACGGAGCGCACGCCGCATCGGCTCGCGGCCGCGGTGCTGATCGCGTGCGGCGCCGGCTTCTTCGCGCTGTGGAGCAGCGAGGTGCTGCGCGCGCTGCTGGAAGGCGTGCCGCCGGCAGGGGTGGTCGAGGCGGGCCTGCCGGTGAATCCCGTGCACGTGCTGGACTTGGCGCTCCTGCTGCCGGGCCTGGTGCTCACGGGCATCCTGCTCCTGCGCGGGCGGCCGCTGGGGTACTTCCTGGCGCCCGTGCTGCTGGTGACCCTGGTGATGCTGGGATGCGCGGTGCTGGCGATGGCGGCGGTGATGATCGTGCGCGGCTTCCCGTCGCCCATCGCCATGCTGGCAACCATCGGCTCCACGACGGTGCTCAGCGCGGTCGTCGTTGGTTTCTTCCTGGGCGGGCTGCGGCAATGACCCCCGCCCTGGCATCCGTCCTGGCGCGCCTGCACGCGCGCATGGCCGAGGAGCAGCGCCTGCGCACGGAGCTGCCGCCGGAGGAATTCGCCGCGCGGCGGCCCGGCCTGATGCTCGCCATCGGGGAGGAATCCGCGTGGCTGCTGCACCTGCTGCTGGGCCTCCGCGGTGCGCGCCATGCGCTGGAGATCGGCACGTCCGTCGGCTACTCCACCCTCTGGCTGGCCGACGCCCTGCGCGAGACGGGCGGGCGCCTGACGTCCCTGGACGGCAGCGCGGACAAGCACCGCCAGGCGCGCGCGAACCTGGCCGAGGCCGGCTTGCTGGACGGCGTGGAGCTGGTGACGGCCCAGGCCCCGGCCGCGCTGGAAGGCATGGCGGGGCCGTTCGACTTCGTGCTGATCGATTGCGAGCGGTCGGACTACCTGGCCAGCCTGGAGGCCGTCCGGCCGCGCCTGGCGCCCGGCGCGCTGATCGCCGCCGACAATATGACCTTCCCGCCCTCGCCCCACGCGGGCGCTTACCAGCAGCACGTGCGCGGCCTGCCCGGCTGGGATTCGCTGCTCGTGCCCATCGGCAACGGCATCGAGCTGAGCCGATCGCCGCGCTGAACCGCGCTCACCTCACTCCGGCGCCCATGGACGTCACCGGCTGGATCCTCGCCCTGTTCCTGGCCTGCTTCGCACTGCAGGTCGCGGTGGAGACGGGGCTCTCCGTGCTGAACCTGCGCCACACGGCCGCGCATGGGGCCGTCGTGCCGCTTCCGCTGCAGGGCCGCATCGCGCCGGAGACGGCGCAGCGCGCCCAGGCGTACACGCTGGCGCGCGGGCGCTTCGGCCTGGTGGAGGGGGCGTTCGGGGCCGCGCTGACCCTGCTCGTCCTGTTCTCCGGCCTGCTGCCCTGGCTGGATGCGGCGCTGCGGGGCGCGGGGCTGGCCGGGGCGCACGGGTTCGTGGCCTACCTCGTGGCGCTGGGCGTGCTGCTGGGCGTGGCGGGTCTGCCCTTCCGGCTCTACAGCACCTTCGGCATCGAGACGCGCTTCGGCTTCAACCGCATGACCCCGGCGCAGTGGCTGCTGGACCGCGCCAAGGGGCTGGCGCTGGGCGCGGCGCTGGGCCTGCCGCTGCTGTATGGGGTGTACGGATTCATGGCCTTCACGGGCCGCGCCTGGTGGCTGTGGCTGTTCTGCTTCCTCACGGCCTACCAGGTGGTGCTGGTGTGGCTCTACCCGTCCGTCATCGCCCCGCTCTTCAACCGCTTCACGCCGCTGCCCGCGGGCGAGCTGCGCGAGCGGGTGCTGGCG
>JBGOUY010000028.1:0-22726 GCA_041477795.1 bacterium | reverse complement strand
GCGCCCCACCAGCGCCGTGACGCCGAAGCCGGAAAAAAGCGGCTGCACGATGGCGCCGATCTTGGCGATGGCCAGCAGCGCGGCCACCGCTTCGGGCAGGAAGGGCACGTACAGCGCGATCACGTCCCCCACGCCAAAGCCCTCCGCGCGCAGCCAGCCGGCGCAGCGGCAGACGGCGGCGTTCAGCTCCGCGTAGCTCCAGCGGCGCACCTGGCCGGCCTCGCTCTCCCAGACCAGCGCCTCCTTCTGCATCACGGGGGTGCCGTGGTAGCGATCCAGGCAGTTGAGCACGATGTTGGTGGTGCCGCCCACGCACCAGCGCGCCCAGGCGGCGCCGCGCGAAAGATCCACCACGCGGTCATAGTCGCGGTAGAAGCGCAGGCCGGCGTGGCGGATCAGGGCGTCCCAGAACCAGGCCAGGTCCTCCTCCGAGCGCCGCAGCAGCGTGTCGTAGTCCGACAGCTTGTTGGCGCGCAGGAAGGCGGTCAGGTTGGCCTGTTCGATCTGTGCCCGCTCCGGCACCCAGGCGATGCCTTCGGCGGTCGTGCTCTTCATGCGCTCCTCCCGTGCAAGTCAGGCCGCGGGCCGCGGCGCGCCCATCCTATGCCCGTTGGGCGCGACGGAGCAAGGCCCGCTGGGGGCTGCGCGGGCGGCCCGGGTGTGCCTGGCTGCTCCGGCGGGCGGCGCCCGCTGCCCATCCGCGGGCCCCTGCGCGGCGAGGCTTCCCATCCCGGCCGGACCCGGCTAAGACGGTGCAGGTCACGATGGCGCGCCGGCGCAGCGCGTCACCGGTCGGGCCCGGCCGGCAGCGGCGCGCCACCCGAGCGCAACCGGGGCGCTGGGGCTGCGGCCCCCTGCCATGCCACGCGCAGCCAGGAGCAGGCAATGGACATCGGCGTGTTCGTCTTCCCCACCGATTTTTCCATCCACCCCGCGGAGCTGGCCCGGGCGGTGGAGGAGCGCGGCCTGGAGTCGCTCTTCTTCCCCGAGCACACGCACATCCCGGCCAGCCGCAAGTCGCCCTGGCCCGGCGGCGGGGAGCTGCCCAAGGAGTATTCGCACAGCCTGGACCCCTTCGTGGCCCTCACCGCGGCGGCCTCGGTGACCCGCCGCATCAAGCTGGGCACGGGCATCTGCCTGGTGATCGAGCGCGACCCGATCGTGCTGGCCAAGGAGGTGGCGAGCCTGGACCACGTCTCGGGCGGGCGCTTCCTGTTCGGCGTCGGCGGCGGCTGGAACGCCGAGGAGATGGCCAACCACGGCACCGAGTTCCCGCGGCGCTGGACCGTGCTGCGCGAGCGCGTCGAGGCGATGCAGGCCATCTGGACGCAGGACGAGGCGAGCTACCACGGCGAGACGGTGAACTTCGAGCGCATCTGGAGCTGGCCCAAGCCCGTGCAGAAGCCGCACCCGCCCATCATCGTGGGCGGCAACGGCGAGCGCACGTTGCAGCGCGTCGTGCGCTACGGCGACGCGTGGATGCCGCTCGGGCGGGGCGATCTCACCTTTGGGCCGCGCATCAAGGAGCTGCAGGAGCTGGCCGCCAAGGCCGGGCGCGGGCCGATCCCGGTGGGCGTGTTCGGGGCACCGTCCAAGCCCGGGATGCTGGAAAAGCACCAGGCCGACGGCGTGTCGCGCGTGCTGTTCCCCGTGCCGCCGGCGGAGCGGGACACGGTGCTGCCGCGCCTGGATCGCGTGGCGGAGCTGATGCGGGAATTCAACGGGCGCTGAGCGCCCCAGGACGGGAGCACAGGCGATGCAGCGACTGCAGGGCAAGATCGCGCTGGTGAGCGGCGCCGGCGCCGGGATCGGCGAGCAGATTTGCTACCGCTTCAGCGAGGAGGGCGCGGCGCTGGTGGCGCTGGACCTCAGCGCGGCGGCGCTGGAGCGCGTGGGCAAGGGCGTCCAGGCGCGGGGCGGCACGCTGCTCGCCATCAGCGGCGACGTGTCCCGGGAGGCCGACTGCCGGCGCGCCGTGGAAGCGCTGCGCGAGCGCCACGGGGCGCTGCACGCCCTGTGCAACGTGGCGGGCATCGTCGAGGGCGGCACGCTGGTGGCCGCGAGCGAGCAGAGCTGGCAGCGCTCCCACGACATCAACGTGAAGGGCATGTGGTACCTCTGCCGGCTCGCCATTCCGCTGATGATCGCAAGCGGCGGCGGCAGCGTCATCAACATCTCCTCCGTGGCCGGGCCCTTCGCCGTGAAGGAGCGCGGGGTGTATTCGGTCACCAAGGCCGCCGTGATCGGGCTCACCAAGAGCCTCGCCATCGACTTCATCGGGCAGGGCATCCGCGCCAACGCGATCTGCCCGGGCACGGTGGAGACGCCCTCCTGGCATGAGCGGGTCAACCAGGCCGCCGATCCGCAGCAGGCGCTGAAGGACTTCATCGCGCGCCAGCCCATGGGGCGCGTCGGCCAGCCGCAGGAGATCGCGGCGCTGGCGGCCTACCTGGCCGCGGACGAGTCCGCCTACCTGACGGGTCAGGCCATCGCCATCGACGGCGGCATGACCATGTGACGCCCGGGGCGGGGCGGGGCGGCGCGGGGGCGGGGCGGCGCTGGGGCGGGGCGATGCGGCGCCGGGCGCCGGGCCTACGCGCGCGCGCTGCCGCTGCGGGGTTCGTCGGCGGCCGTGACGGGGGGCCAGGGCGAATCCAGCGCCTCCCGCACGGCCTGGAAGAGCGTCTTGGGGCTGTAGGGCTTGCGGATCATGTAGAACTTGTGCCGGCGCACGAAGTCCTCGTCCATCGTGTCGGCGGTGTAGCCCGTGCTGAACAGCACGGGCAGGTCCGGCCGGCGCGCCTGCAGCTCGTCGTAGACGGCGCGGCCGCTCAGCTTGGGCATCACCATGTCCAGCAGGGCCAGGTCGATCTCGGCCGCGTGGTGCTGGAAGACCTGCAGGGCCGCCTCGCCGTCGGCGGCCTTGAGAATGCGGTAGCCCTGGCTTTCCAGCAGCTGCACGATCAGGTGCAGCACGCCCGGCTCGTCCTCCGCCACCAGGATCGTCTCCGCGCCGCCCTGCGCCAGGCGCGGCTCCTCGGCGGGAGCGGCCTCCGCCGGGCGGGCGATGGCCGGCAGGTAGATGCGGAAGAGCGCGCCACGGCCCGGCTCGCTTTCCATCTCCATCAGCCCGCGGTGCTGCTGCACGATGCCGTAAGCCATGGAGAGCCCCAGGCCGGTGCCCTTGCCTGCGTCCTTGGTGGTGAAGAACGGCTCGAAGATACGGGTGCGGTCCTCCGGGGCGATGCCCACGCCCGTATCGGCCACCGTGATCGCGACATAGGGCCCCAGCGGGCACCAGCCGTGCAGGCGCGAGAACTCCTCGTCGACTTCCAGGCGCGTCGTGCGGATGGTGAGGGCGCCGCCTTGGGGCATGGCATCGCGGGCATTGACGCACAGGTTCAGCAGCACCTGTTCCAGCATGGCCGCGTCGCCGCGCACCACCGCGGGATCGGCGTCGGTGTGCAGCACCAGCTCGATGTCCTCGCCGATGACGCGCCGCACCATCTGCAGCAGGTCGCCCACGAGGCGGTTGATGTCCAGGTCGCGCGGCTGGAGATTCCCGCGCCGGCTCATGGCCAGCAACTGGCGGATCACCTGCGAGGCGCTCTCGGCCGCCTTGAGCACCTTCTGCAGGTAGGCCGCCGCGGGGGAGTCCGCCGTCTTGGCCTGGGCCAGCTCGGTGTAGCCGCGGATGATCTGCAGGATGTTGTTGAAGTCGTGGGCGACCCCGCCGGCAAGCTGGCCGACCGCCTCCATCTTCTGGGCCTGCCGTAGCTGCTCCTCCAGGTGCACGCGGTCCGACACGTCGACGACGGCCACCTGCATGGCACGCCTGCCCTGCCACTGGATCGCCTGGAAGAACGCCTCCACCTGGATGCGCCGCCCGTCGCGCCGCACGCCCACGAGCTGGAACTGCGTTTCCGTGGGCTGTCCGCGGCGCCCGACCGCAGCCTGGCGCGCCTGCACATCGGCCAGATCCTGCGGGCCCACGATCGCCTGCAGCGAGCGCAGCGCCATCACCTCCTGCGGGGAATCGTAGCCAAAGATGCCCGCGAAGGCGCGGTTCACGAACAGCGGCACCCCGTTGCGGTAGATGGCGATGCCCTGCTGCGATCCCTCGATGAGGTTGCGGAAGCGCCGCTCGCTCGCCTGCAACTCCGTCTCGGCCCGCTTGCGCTCGGTGATTTCGTGAGTGGTGATCTGCGTGGCCGATGCGCCGTGCCAGCGGATCTGGCGGGCGTTGGTCTCCAGCCAGATCGTGCGGCCGTCCCGGTGCATGGCCTGCACCTCGTAGTAGGCCGGCGCGGCTTCCCCACGCATGCGCGCGGCCTGGTAGCCCTCCATGCGGTCTCTTTCCCCGGGCGGGAAGGTGCGCTCGTAGCTCCAGTTCCGCAGCACGTCCTCCGGCGAGGCGTAGCCGAAGATGTCCGCATAGGCCTGGTTGGCGAAGATCGGCTGGAAGTCCTCGATGATCAGCACGCCCTGGATCGATCCCTCGATCAGGTTGCGGAAGCGCTCCTCGCTGGAGCGCAGCTCGTCCTCGGCCTTCTTGCGCTCGGTGATGTCGACGGCCATGCCGACCAGGCCGATCACCTCGCCCTGGTCGTTGCGGTAGGGCGCCTTGATGATCCGCTGCCAGCTCTGCCGGCCGCTGGCAAGCTGCACGGCCACCTCCGGCTCGTCCACGAGCAGGCCCTCCTCCATCACGCGGCGGTCCGCCGCGTCCACGAAGTCCGCGTCGGGGCCGGCATGGGAGGGCAGGTCGCGCAGGCGCACGCCCAGCATGGCTTGCGGGGCCATCCGGTGGTTGCGCGCCAGGGCGTTGTTGACCATCAGGTAGCGCCCTGCGCGATCCTTGAGGTAGATGGGATTGGGGATCGTATCGAAGATGGCGCGCAGCAGGCGCTGGCTCTCCTGCAGCTCCTGCTGGGCTTGGCGCCGCTCGGTGACGTCCATGGCGAGCGCCACCAGGCCCGTGATCTTGCCGTTCTCGTCGCGCAGCGGAACGCGGATGTCCTGCAGCATGCGCTGCTCGCCCCGGCCGGTGGTGCGCATGTGCTCCACCACGCGCTGCGGCAGATTGCCGCTCAGCGCCTCCTGATCCGCCCGCAGCGCATCCTGCAGGTCCGGCAAGGGGCGCACGGGCAGCGCCAGCGTGTGCGCGCCCACCACCTGCGCCTCGGTCAGGCCGTAGAACTCGCGCCAGGCGCGGTTCACCATCAGGTAGTGCCCGGTCGTGTCCTTGATGACCAGGGTGTGCGGAATGGTTTCGAAGACCGTCCGCAGCATGCGCTGGCTGGCGCGCAGGGCCTGCTCGGTCTGGAGCGCATCGGTGATGTCCATGTCCGCGGAGATGATGCCGAGCAGCTCGCCGCGTTCGTCCCGCAGGGCCGTCTTGTAGGTGCGGAAGACCTTGCGCTCGCCGGTGCGGACGGTGCGCGTGATCTCCGTCACGACGAGCTGCTCGCCTCCCAGCAGCACGCGCTGGTCCAGCGCGACGGCGTTCTCCCGCTCGGCCAGGGGCCGCGTGTGGATCTCCAGGGCGGAACGCTGCAGCGCATCCTCCGCGGAGAGGCCGTAGTGCTCCAGCCAGCCGCGATTGACCATCAGGTAGCGGCTGTCCCGGTCCTTCACGGTGAGCGGGAACGGGATCGTGTCGAACGTCGCCTGCAGCAGGCGCTGGCTGGCCCGCAGCTCCTCCTGCGCGCGCTGCTGCTGCGTGATGTCCCGCACGATCGCAGTGTAGGTGCGCCGGCCCTCCTGGGTCGCTTCGCCGATGGCCAGCTCCAGCGGGAACTCCGTGCCGTCCTTGCGCAGGCCGCGCACGGTGCGGCTCTGGCCGATCGCCGAGGCATGGCCCGGCTCCGCGCAGCGCGCGAGGGAGCGCTTGAGCTCGCCGCGCTGGGGCTCGGGCATGAGGTCGCTCAGGCTGCGGCCGATCAGCTCGGCGGCCGGATAGCCAAAGAGGTGCTGCGCGGCCGGATTGCAGGTGAGGATGGTGCCGTCGCCATCGATGCTGATGATGCCGTCCACGGCCGTCTGCAGGACGGAGCGGCCGTAGTCCTCGCTTTCCTTCAGGCGGCGCAGCAGGGGGGCGATGCTGCGCAACGCGGGCAGCGCGCCCAGCAGCACGCAGGCCGTCATCAGCGCCCCCGCCACGGCGCCGCCCAGCAGGTAAGGCCGGCGCAGCTCGGCCAGGTCGACCTTGGCGACCACCCCCAGGCCGGCTGCGGGCACAGGCGCATAGGCCGCCAGCACCTGCACGCCGCGGTGATCCGGCGCCATGATCGAGCCCGACTCGCCGGCCAGCGCGCGGGAGATGGATTCGGCGGCCTCCGCGCCGATGGGCAGCAGGCCGCCCGGCTCGTCGGGCGAGCGCGCCAGGATGTGGATGCGCCCGTCCACGCGGTAGCCGAACGCCAGCTCACCGCTGCGGCCGAGCAGGGGATAGGCCGCCGAGGCGCGGAGCAGCCGCTCCAGCGTGGCGCTGGCCAGGGGGGCCGAGCCGGGGACGCCGCCGCGGGCCACGTCGAAGCTCGCCATGGATTCGATCAGGTGCACCTGGAACTGCACCATCAGCTGCAGCTGAGCGCGCGTGCTCTCGATTTTGCGCCGGTAGAGCGCGTAGCTGATGGCGATCGTCACCGCCAGCGCAACCAGCGATGCCACCAGCAGCAGCCGCAGGGGATGCTTGCGCACGCGCTTCACCGGGCTCCCATTGCACGACCGGAACCGCCCGCTCCCCCAAGCGGAGCAGGGGCGGCGTAGCCAAGGCGGATCATACCCATGGAACGCATGCCGACCGCAATTTGTTTGTCGGCGCGGGGGCGTGCGGGGTCGCGAACCGTTCCGGCGCCCCGTCCCAGGGGACTAGGGGGCGAGGGCCTCCAGTGCCGCGAAGTCGGGTCGAGGCTGCCCGTCGGCGCGCAAGGGTTGGATGCAGACGTGGCTGGCGCCCGCGTCGAAGTGTTGCCGGATGCGCGCGCGGATGGCCGCCACATCGCCCCACACCACCATGGCAGCCAGGAAGCGGTCGCCGCCGCCGCCGGCCAGCTCCGCCTCGCTGAAGCCCAGGCGCAGCCAGTTGTTGCGGTAATTGGGCAGCACCAGGTAGTGCGCCAGCGCCTGGCGCGCCACGGCGCGTGCCTTGGCCGCATCGCGCAGCAGCAGCACCTTCTGCTCCACGCAGACCCAGGCCCGCGCGCCCACGATCGCGCGGGCCCAGGCCGTGTGTTCGGGCGTGACGCAATAGGGGTGGATGCCCGCCGTGCGCTGTCCGCCCAGCGCCGTCATGCGCGGGCCCAGCGCGGCCAGCACGGTCGGCGGCGGCTCGGGCAGGGCCGGGGCGATCGCCGCCGCCCGCTCCATCCCGTCCAGGTAGGCGCGCATGGTGGCTACCGGCGGGCCGTACGTGTGGCCGCGCAGGCCCTCCACGATCGGCACGTGCGAGACGCCCAGGCCCAGCAGGAAGCGCCCGCCGGACAGCTTGGCCAGCGTGTACTGGCCCAGCCGCGCGGTCGCGGCATCGCGCGCGTAGATGTTGGCGATGCCCGTGGCCACGATGAGCCGCTCGGTCTGGCCGAGCAGGAAGCTGCCCAGGGCAAACGCCTCGTGCCCGCGGCTCTCCGGGTACCACAGCGCCGCATAGCCCAGCCGCTCCACGCGCTGCGCCAGCTCCTTCAGCTCCGCCACGCTCAGCGCGTCCGTCGCGCTCCACACGCCCAACCGGCCCAGTTCCATTGCGTCGCCTCCTTTCCTCGAAAAGGTTCCCCGCCGGCCTGATCGGCAGGGAGGGGGTGTTCCCCCACCCGTCTCTGCCTATGCTGCCGCTGGGTGCGTCAGCGGCTGAAGTCGACGGCCACCGTGTTGCCGCCGCTGATCAGCACGCCCACGCGCTCCTGCGGGGCGGGGCGGTAGCGGCCCGAGAGCAGCGCGGCGCACGCGGCCGCCCCGCCCGGCTCGGCCACGATGCGCAGGCGCTCCCACAGGGCGAGCTGCGCCTCGCGGATGGCCTCGTCCGACACCAGCACGACGCGCTCCACGAAGCGCTGCGCCAGCGGGAACATCCGCTCGCCCACGCGGCGCGGGGCGAGGGAGTCCGCCGCGATGCCGCCGGCCGGCGCATCCACCGGGCGCCCCGCTTCCAGCGCGCGCGTGAGCGTGGGCGCGGCTTCCGGCTCCACCCCGACCACGCGGATGCGCCCGGCGTACCAGGCGGCGATGCCGCCGATCAGGCCGCCGCCGCCCACGGCCACCAGCAGCGTCTGCAGCGCGGGCGCCTGCTGCTCCAGCTCCAGGCCCAGCGTGCCCTGGCCCAGCAGCGTTTCGTCCTGGTCGAAGGCGTGCACTGGCAGCGCACCGCTCTGCGCCACGCAGAACTCGCTGGCGGCGAGGGCGTCCGCGTAGCGCTCGCCCGTGATCACCAGCTCCGCCCCATAGGCGCGGATGCGCGCGATCTTGGCCGGGGAGGAGACGGTGGGCACGAAGATGCGCGCCGCGACGCCCAGCTTCTTCGCCGCGAAGGCCACCGCCGCGCCGTGGTTGCCCCCGGACGCCGCCACCACGCCCGCGCGCGGCACCGTGCGCAGCAGCAGGTTGGCGAAGGCCCCGCGTGTCTTGAACGAGCCGGCGTGCTGCAGCAGCTCCAGCTTGAAGACCAGCGGCGCCGGGCCGAGGCCGAAGTCCTCCCCGGCCACCTCGACCAGCGGGGTGCGGCGGATGTACGGGCGGATGCGCTGCTCGGCGTCCGCGATGCGTTCGCGGCTGAAGGCGTCGTCGGTCATGGCAGGCAATCTCTCCTTGGGGCGGGCGGTGGCGCGCTGGGGCGGAGCGCCCCTCAGCGCGTCATCCACTCGGGCGGGTGCCAGGCTGCATTCTCATTGAACGGGAACAGACGCTGCTTGTCGATGTTGCGATAAGGCAGGCTGAACAAATCCTGCGTGGTCAGTCCGGGGCAGGCCACCTCCAGCACGCGCTCGGGCGGGAACAGCAGGTCGAAGCCGGCGCGGAAGTGCCCGCGCGACTTGACCACCACGGTGCGCGCGCGGGCGGGGTCGAGCCCCAGCCGCGTGAAGAAGGCGGGGTCCGCGCACTGCTTGCGCTGGCTGCCCACCAGCACGGACACGCCGCCCACCCGCAGCGCCGCACAGGGGCCGAGGCTGATCGTGCGGCCCGCATAGATGCCGCGCGTGCCCACGAAGGGTCCGTCCGCCAGCGCCTCCACGCGCGCCGGCTGCTCGTAGGGCTCGGAGAACTGCGCCGTCTCCGCGCGGTTGAAGCGCGCCGTGAAGGCCGCCCCCACGCCCAGCCGGTGCGCCTCCGCGGCCAGGGGCGGGTCGTAGAAATTGCCCAGCAGGACGCCCTGCGCCCCGGCCTGCACCAGCGCGCGCAGCAGGTACACCGTGTTGCTGCGGCCGCCCCCGCCAGGATTGTCGCTCACGTCGGCCAGGATCTGCGCGGGCAGCGCCGGGTGCGCGCCCGTGCGGACGGCCAGCGCCACCGCATCCGCCAGGGAGGTGAGCCGGCGCGTGAAGCGGCGCCGGTTCTCCCAGGCCATGGCGGCCAGCTCCTTGGCCAGCGCCTGCGCCGCGCGCACGTCGTTGCGCGCCGTCACCACCAGCGAGAGCCCCTGCCGCGGCGCGTCGCCATAGGAGAAGCCGCCCAGCACGGTCACGTTGAGGATGGCGGGCCCCTGGGCGGCCTGCCCGTGCGCGATCAGCTCCGCGTAGGGGCCCTCCGCCGTGAGCAGGCTGGTCTGCACGGGCACCAGCGGCAGGCGCACGAAGGCGCTGCGGGCGCGCACGCCCCCCAGCAGCTCGCGCAGCGTGGCGGCGGCCTCCAGCCCGCGCTGCACCTGGTCCACGTGGGGGTTGGTGCGGTAGCCGATCAGCACGTCCGTGGCGTCCACCATCTCGCGCGACAGGTTCGCGTGCAGGTCCAGCGTGACGACGATGGGCACCTGCGGCCCCACCAACGCGCGCACGAGACGGAACTGGTCGCC
Organism: bacterium; assembly: GCA_041477795.1. GTDB lineage: Bacteria > SAR324 > SAR324 > SAR324 > JACQKK01 > DATFMP01. The sequence goes on along the minus strand of JBGOUY010000028.1, from coordinate 12,723 downwards.
GTCGGGATCGAGCGAGCCGGTGGCGCACATGGCGCCGTGGTTGGAGATGTACACGCCGTCGACGGGCCCCGCCGCGCGCAAGCGCCGCTCCATCTCGGCCAGGGTCGCGGCGAAGAAGTCCTGCTCGATGGGCCCGCCCGGCTCCGCCCCCAGCAGCAGGATCGGCACGGGCTGCCAGGGGCCGGCGGCATCCATGGCGCGCACGAAGGCGGCCATCTCCATGGGCATCGCCGGATACTCCTTGCGCGCCTCGCGGACGATCTCCTCGCCGACGAGGTAGCAGACCTGCTCGAAGTCCGCGCGCGTCGTGACCGGCGCGAAGGCGTTGGCCTCCAGGTGGATGCCCAGCAGGGCGATGCGGGGCGGCTGGGTGCTCATGGTCGGTGTGGCTCGCTGAAGGCTCGCTGCTGGCTCTGGGCGCGAGGCGTCCCATGGCGCGCGGGCGCACCCCGGGTCAGTGCGCGGGCGCACCTTTCATACCGCGCAGGCGGCCGCGCGGCAATCGGCACGCAGCAACGGGCGGTCGGGCCGCGATGGCACGGCCGTCAGCGCAGCCGTCAGCGCAGCCGTGCGGCGATGGCCTGCGGGACAACCTGCAATCGATGGAGTGAGCGACGGGGCCAGGCGGAAGCGCAGTCAACCGACGACACCGCAACCCGAGGCCGGCGCCGCCTGAAATCCATTTATGCACTTATTGACGGTGGCTCCGCCTCGACATCAGCCTGTCCGCTCACGGACAGCCGGAGCCCGAGGGCTTTGAGGATGGTTTCCAGGCTGTGCAAGCGCGGATTTCCCTTGTCGGTGAGCATGTTCTGGATCGAGACGCGGTGCAGACCGGTGACGCGGGCGAGCCCCTGCGCACCGCCGTACCTGGCCTCTACGACCGTCTTGAGTCCGGTCAGGAAAGTCCCCTCGTCCTCCTTGAAGCATGCATCCAGGTAGCCGGGGATCTCTTCCGGGTGGGCCTTCAACCGCTGCACCATGTAGTCGCGCCATTTGCGTGCGGGCATGATCACCGTTCCTGCTTGTATTGCTGGTGCAACGCTGCCGCTGCGCGGATATCCCTGCGCTGGGAACGCTTGTCGCCGGCGCAGAGCAGCAGCACGATGCGTGCAGGCTCCTTTGCAAAGTAGAGCCGGTAACCGGGCCCGAAAGGGAGCCGGGCCTCGAACAGTCCGGGATGACCTGCGAGAGCCTTGTGATCGCCCAGGCGGCCCTGCTCGAAGCGATCGATGCGTGCAGTCACCCGGTACCGCACGGCCACGTCCAAGGCCTCCAGCCACTCGATGAAAGGACACCGGCCTTCGGGTGTCTCGTAAACCTCGACCGTGAATTCCTGCCCTTGGGCCATAGGCAAGAGTAAACTATACCTTACTATAGGTCAATACGGCAAGCAGGAACACTCCGTGTGTGCTGACGCCGCTTATGACCGCCGCTCTACCGCTTCCTCAGCACCGGGCCCGCCGCGGATGGCTACCCCGCGCATTGACAGGCCGCACGCCATCCGGATAAGCAGGGGGGCGCCACCGCCGCTGACCCGCCGTGGAGCGCCGTCCCGCGCGCCCCGTGTCCCTCGCCGCACCCGCCCCGTCCCGGCCCGCATCCGATCATGACCGCCTCGGCCCCGACCCTGCTCGCCAGCAGCCTGGCCCTGCTGGCCGCCGTGCAATTCGCCGCGAGCTCGCTGCTGGTCAAGCGCGGGCTGGCGCACGGCGATTCCATCAGCGGCGCCTCGGTGCAGATCGCGGTGTCCTTCGTCGTGTTCGCGCTGGCCGCGCCGCTTGCCATCTCCGCAGCGGACTGGCTCTCGCCGGCGGTGTGGATCTTCGCCGCCGTGGGCCTGATGCGCCCGGTCTTCTCCACCATGCTCGCCTACGAAGGCACGCGGCGGCTCGGGCCCACCATCTCCTCCACGGTGGAGTCCACCGCGCCGCTGTTCGCGGTGGCCGGGGGCGTGCTGGTGCTGTCCGAGCACCTGACGCTGTCCACCCTGCTGGGCACGCTGGGTGTGGTCGCGGGCATTCTCGTGCTCTCCCAGCGGAGCCGGCTGCGGCGCGGCTGGCCGCTGTGGGCGCTGGGCTTCCCGCTCTGCGCGGCGCTGATCCGCTCGGCGGCGCACGTGGCGGTGAAGATCGGGCTGCTGCTGCTGCCCAACGTGGTGCTCTCCGGCCTGGTCGCCTACGGCGTCTCGCTGCTGGTGGCGCTGGGCGTGCTCGGCGTGCGGCGCAGCCATGAGCGCCGCGCAGGCCAGGGGCACCCGGGCCGCCGCTGGCGCAGCGCGGCGGGCAGCGGCTGGTTCGCGCTCTCCGGCCTCTCCAATGCGGGCGCGATCTTCGCCCTCAACAGCGCCCTGCGCATCGGGGACGTGGTGCAGGTCTCGCCCGTGACGGCGAGCGTCCCCGTGTTCACGCTGCTGGGGAGCTGGCTCTTCCTGCGCCAGGAGTCCCTCACCCGGCGCATGGTGCTGGGCGTGCTGCTGGTGGTGCCCTCGGTGGCGCTGATCACGCTGGGCGGCTGAGCGGCCCGGACGGCGCACCGCACACCGCGAACACCCCGCCTGCCCCGCCGCCCTCGGCAGCCCCTGCCGCCCCTGCCACTCTGTCCTGCCGCGTCTCGGCCCGCACCGGTTCCGCGACACTGGCAGGAGGCGGAGGCCGTTCATCCGGGCCAGGCTTGTCTTCGCCGCTCGATCTAGGTAGCGTTGGGGCTCATTTCCACCGTCACAGACACCTGTGAGAGTGGAAGCTGACCGTAGACGCACCGGCGTGGGGCAGCGACGGCGCCGCCCGCGGGTGCCCAGCATAGCGGGGAGCCACTGGCATGAGAGCAGCGAGACCGGTCGGTTACGAGCTGAGCGACTTCATCCGCGACCTGCGCGCCATCGCGGCGCAGACCACCGACCCGGCGCGCATCATCCAGCGCGTGCGGCCCCTGGCGCTGCTGCTCGCCTCCGACCGGAGTTGGCTGCGGCCGGAGCACTACGCGGCGGGCGAGGCGCAGGGCTTCGGCGTGCACCTGTTGCACGAGGAGGCCGACCACCGGCTGGCCGTGTTCGCCATCTCCTGGCTGCCCGGGCGCGGGGCGCCCCCGCACAACCACGGCACCTGGGCCGTGGTGGCCGGCGTGGACGGGCCGGAGCGCAACACCTTCTGGCAGCGCGTGGACGACGGGTCGCGGCCCGGCCACGCGGAGATCGTCAAGGCGGGCGAGCGCACGTTCGGCGATGGCGAGGTGCTCTGTCTGCTGCCCGAGGCCATCCACAGCGTCGATAACGAGACCGACCGCGTCACGCTGTCCCTGCACGTCTACGGCAAGCACTTCAACACCACCGGCCGCTCCAGCTTCGACCCCGCCACGCAGACCGAACAGCCCTTCATTGTGACCGAAAGCTAGTCGATCGGCACAGCCTGACTATCGAGTTGGATCGCCAAGGGGGTTCTGCCCCCTTGGAACCCCTGCAAGGGAGCCTCGCTCCCTTGACCCCGGTTGGGCGGCAGAGGCGGGGGAACCCCGCCTCTGCCGCGTGAATCGGGTGCAGGGGCCGCTGGCCCCTGCCGGAAGGAGGAGGTGTGGAGGAGGGAGGCAGCGCCTCTCTCCTCCACTCGTCCAGAATAATCGGCTGTGGGGGACTGCTAGCGCCCCAGCGCGTCGATGCGGCGCACCTGCGCGGGGCTGAGCGCCAGGGCGGGTGCGGCGGCGCTGTCCACGATGCTGGCGACGCGGCTGGCGCCGGGGATGGGCAGGATGTGCGGGCCCTTGGCGAGCAGCCAGGCCAGCAGCACGCGGTAGGGGCTGGCGCCGCACTCGCGCGCCACCTCCGCGAGCGCCTTGTTGCCGGCGGTGCTCTTGTGGCCCCAGTAGCCGCCCACGGGGCTGTGGGCGATGTAAGTGCTGCCCTCGGCCGCGCAGGCGGCCACCACGCCGTTGCGGAAGTCGCCCGCCTCGCGCGCATTGCAGCGGTTCTGCACGCTCTCCACGCGGCAGATGCCCGTGGCCGCTTTGAGCTGGCGCGCATCCACGTTGGACAGGCCGATGTGGCGGATCTTGCCGGCGCGCTGCAGCTCGACCAGCGCGCCCACGGAATCCAGGAACGGCACGCGCGCATCGGGCCCGTGCAGCTGGTACAGGAAGATCGTCTCCACGCCCAGATCGCGCAGGCTCTGCTCGCAGGCGGCCTTGAGCCGCTCCGGCCGGGCGTCCGGGCGCCAGTCGCCGCCTGGCCGGATCAGCCCGCCCTTGCTGGCCACGTGCACGCGCCCGCGCGCGCCGAGGCGGTCCAGCGCCTTGGCGAGGAGGCGCTCGTTGTGGCCCACGTCGCGCTCGTCGCGGCAGTAGGAGTTGGCCGTGTCGATGAAGTCCACGCCGGCGTCCAGCGCGGCCTGGATGACCGCCAGGGCGGTGGCCTCGTCCGGGCGGCCCTCCAGGGAGAGCGGCATGGCGCCCAGCCCGATGGGGTACACGCGCACGCCCGTGCGGCCGATCTCGCGCTGCGCTGCAGCCATGGCGCCTCCAGGTGCGGGTGCGGGGAGCGCGGCACGCGGCCGCGGCTCCCGGCCGGCGTTACGCCACCTCGACGATGACCTCGATTTCCACCGGGATGCCCGCGGGCAGGGAGCCCATCCCCACCGCCGAGCGGGCGTGACGGCCCTGCTCCCCGAACACCTCGACGAACAGGTCCGAGCAGCCGTTGATCACCTTGGGGTGATCGCCAAACTCCGGCGCGGCGTTGACCATCCCCAGCACCTTCACGATGCGCCGCACACGCTCCAGGCTGCCCAGGTGATCCTGCATGACGGCGAGGAGCATCAGGCCCACCGCGCGCGCGTGCTGGTAGCCCTGCTCGACGCTGAACTCGCGGCCCAGCTTGCCCTTGGGCATCTTGCCGTCCGCGCTCCAGGGGCCCTTGCCCGCGAGGAAGAGCAAGTTGCCGGTCTGCACGGCGTGCACGTAGGTGCCCAGCGGCTTGGAGAGCGGAGGCAGGGTGATCCCAAGCTGCTTCAGACGGTCGTTGACGGCCATGCGGTCTCCCTGGCTGGCGGAATGGGGTGCGGCGCCGCTATCGGAAGCGCGGGCCGCCGCGCTGCGTTCCTCCACCGGTAGCCTGTTCCTGCCCGCCCTGTCCAACCCCGGCGGCCGCGCGGCCCCAGCGGCGGAGCCCGTTCGCGCGGGGCCGCTTGGGGGCACGAGGGCGGTTGGGGGCACGAGGGCGGAGTCTCACCTGTGCGCGTCGGGGGCGGGCACGGCCGGCGCGGCCTATTCCATCCGGGCGGCGCGGGAATGGCAAGCCGCACGCCGGCTGGCTCCCGGCTTGCCATTTGGCGGCGATTGCCGCACAGCTACGGGGACCACCCAAGGCCCCCGCCAGGCCGCTCGCGCGGCGGCATGCGGCGTCCCGGCGGGGCCGCCACTTTATCTTCGCGGAGGAGTCCATGGCCAAGATCGCCATCGTCGGAGAGCTGAGCGCCAAGCCGGGCCAGTTCCCGGCCTACCTGGCCAAGATGACCGAGCACGCGCGCGCCTCGCGCAAGGAGCCCGGCTGCATTCGCTTCGATGTCGTCGTGCCCAGGGAGGGGGAAAACACGCTGTTCATCTACGAGATCTGGAAGGACCAGGCCGCCTTGGACGTGCACTCCAACACGCCGCGCATGAAGGCCTACCGCGAGGCCAGCAAGCCGCTCGCGGGCGGCCGCAAGGTCACGCTCTGCGCGCTGCACGACAGCGGGGACAAGTAGCGGCGGGCCGGCGCTAGTGTGGTATCCCACAAGTTTCTTGGTAATTTCACGGCCAGGCGCGATCGCATCGCTGGGACCCCACCCCGGCCCGCTCGCGCGGGCCAGCCCCTCCCCGCTAAGCAGGGAGGGGCGCGGGTTTGCGAACCCTTCCGCGGCGACCATGCCCCTTCCCTGCCTAGCGGGGACGGGGGTGGGGGATGGGGTCCAACGCGATGCCGCAGCCCATTTATGATGTAAGTTACTTCAGGGACACAACGCTAGACGGTGCGCAGGGCGGGGATCAGCTCGTCGGAAATGAGCCGCATGGACGACAGCGCGGTGGCCACGGGCATGCCGGCCCAGTGCGTGCGGATGACCAGGTGGCGCACGCCCAGTTCCTCCCAGTACGGCCGCAACTGCTCGTAGCACTCCTCCGGCGAGCCGAGCACGAAGCGATCCTGGAGCAGGTCTTCGAAGCCCCGGTTGAAGTGGTCCTCCTTGGGCATCACCTTGTCCTGGCCCCACTTGGCGTAGTCCTGGTACTTGCCGGCCAGGTAGGGCCCGGCCAGTTCCAGCGCCGTGGCGCGATCCTTGGCGCAGAACACCTCCTTGGCCGCCGGCAGCTCGGCGGGGAAGGGCTTTTTCGCGCGGGCCAGCTCCGCCCGATAGTCCGTCATCTGGCGGCGGATCGTGGCCACGGTGGAGTGCGGATTGATGAACCAGTTGTCGCCCAGGCGCGCCGCGCGGCGGATCGCCGCGTCGTTGTTGGCCGCGAACCAGATCGGCGGGCGCGGCTTCTGCACCGGGCGGATGTTCATACGCACATGGTCCAGCCGGCAGTAGTCGCTCTCGAAGCTGACCGACTCCTCCGTCCAGAGGCGCTGCACGAGCAGCAGGCAGTCCTCGAAGCGCTTGACGCGCTGGCCCTTGGGCACGCCGAAGGCGCCGAACTCCACCTCGCGGTAGCCCAGACCCACGCCGAAGATGAAGTTGCCGCGCGCGATGACGTCCAGCGAGGCCACGGTTTCCGCCACGTAGACCGGGTTGTGCAGGTTGATGAGCAGGATGCCCAGCCCGCAGGTCATCTCGCCCGCCTCGGCCATCAGGCGCGCCAGGAAGGGCACGAGCTGGAGCTGCTGGTTGTTGCCCTCGTTGAGGTAATGCTGGCCGGAGAACAGCGAGTCCCAGCCGCTGTCCCGCGCGTGGCGCACCATGGCGTACTGGTCCTCCAGGGCGCTCACCATGTCCCGCTCCAGGTGCTGCTGGTTGGTCACGAACAGGCCGACTTTCATGGGCGCTCCACAGAGATGGGTGCAGGGTTGGACACGGCAGCCTGGCTGCGCGGGTGGGCGGGCGCTTCAGCCGGCCCGCCGCTTCAGCCGGCCAGCCGTTTCAAACCGGCCTCCAGGTCCGCGATCAGCTCGTCAGGATCCTCCAGGCCGATGTGCAGGCGCAGCATATACGGGTTCTCGCGCCAGGGCACGGCGGTGCGGCCGTCGGCCACGGGGGACCAGGCGATGAGGCTTTCGAAGCCGCCCCAGGACGAGCCGATCTGGAAGTACTTCAGCCCGTCGACCATGCGCGCCACGGCCGTCTCGTCCATGTTGTGCAGCAGCAGGCCAAACAGGCTGCTGGCGCCCAGGAAGTCCCGCTTCCACAGCGCGTAGCCGGGGTCCTCCGGCAGCGCGGGAAAGAGCACGCGCTTGACCTCCGGCCGCTTCTGCAGCCAGCGCGTGATGCGCAGGGCGGAGCGCTGCTGGTGCTCCAGCCGCACCGCCATGGTGCGCATTCCGCGCAGGGCCAGGTAACACTCGTCCGGGCCGCACACGTCGCCGAAGGCGCCGGTCTGATCCTTGAGCTGCCGGTAGAGCTTCTCGTCCCGCGCGATGATGACGCCGATCACCAGGTCCGAGTGCCCGGCGATGTACTTGGTGCCGGCCTGGATCGAGACGTCCACCCCGTGCCGGAAGGGCTTGAAGAACAGCGGCGAGGCCCAGGTGTTGTCCAGCAGCACCAGCGCCCCGCGCGCATGGGCGGCTTTCGCGATGGCCGGGATGTCCTGCACCTCGAAGGTCATCGAGCCGGGCGACTCGGTGTAGACGATGCGCGTGTTGTCCCGCATCAGCCCGGCGATGCCGGCGCCGATGGCGGGATCGTAGAACGTCGTCTCCACGCCGAAGCGCTTCAGCACGCCCGCGCAGAAGTTGCGCACGGGGCCGTAGACCGAATCGGTGACCAGGATGTGGTCGCCCGCCTTGAGGAAGGCCGAGAGCGCCATGGTGCAGGCGGAGAGCCCGGTCGCCGTGACGACCCCGTTGTGGCCGCCCTCCACTTCCGCCACGGCCTTGCCCAGCGCCAGGGTGCTGGGCGTGCCGCGCGCGCCATAGGTCACGCCGTCGTACTTGGCCCCGCCGTCGAAGCGGGTCTTGTAGGCCGCCAGCGTGGGGAAGAGGATCGTCGAGGCCCGGTAGACCGGCAGGTTGACCACCCCCGCATGATGGAAGGGATCGCGGGATGCGTGCACCAGCAACGTCTCGTCTTTCATGTCACCTGTGGCCGAAAGGGAGGCGCTCCGTTCAACCCGCGCGGCGCCACGCCGCGCGGGTGCGAGCGCACCGCCGTCCTAACGCAGCCGCCGCGCCGTTGCAACCGCGCCGGCAAATGCAATCGGGGGCGCCCGGTGCCTCCGCGCTGCCGGGGCGGGGGGCGGCTCCACGCAGCGCGCCCGCGCGTGGGTGCACGCCCAGGCCGCGCCGGCACGCCTGCGGCCGCGGGTGCGCGGGGGCCCGATACGGGGGCGGGGCGGGGCGCACCGCTCCGGCCGGCCGCTTTGTCCTTGTGTCGCTGGGGAGCGCACAGTAGACTACACGAGAGCCTACCGCTCTGGCAGCGCCCGGACCCTAGCTGTTTCCAATCCACCGTTGACACTCAGCGTCAAATCAATTAGATAAATGAGTTTCAATTGGGCTGGCGTAGCTCAATCGGTAGAGCAGCAGTTTTGTAAACTGCAGGTTGCGGGTTCGAGTCCCTTCGCCAGCTCCACCGACTGCGGGCAAGCCGACGCATGCGGTCAGCGCCAGCGCAACGGGGAGGTTGCAGAGCGGTCAAACGCAGCGGACTGTAAATCCGCCGGCATAGCCTTCGAAGGTTCGAATCCTTCCCTCCCCACTCGGTCAGTCGCTCGGTGGCGCTGGCGGGACCTGGCAGCTGCGAACGGGACAGCCGAATCGGCTGCCCGGGTAGCTCAGTGGTAGAGCGCTTCCTTGGTAAGGAAGAGGTCGGCAGTTCAATCCTGCTCCCGGGCTCCAACCCATACCCCCTGGCAATGGGCGGAACGTCATGGCGGACATCATCCAGTTGCAGTGCAGCGAGTGCGAGCGGATCAACTACACCACCTTCCGCAACAAGAAGAATCATCCGGAGAAGGTGGTGAAGAAGAAGTACTGCCGCTGGGACCGCAAGCACACCGAGCACAAGGAAGCCAAATGACCGGGCGCGCGGCGATTCGTGCGTTCAATCAGGCCAGTAGCTCCAACGGTAGAGCACCGGTCTCCAAAACCGGTTGTTGTGGGTTCGAGTCCCTCCTGGCCTGCTGGATCGGTGTGCGGCAGGCAGGCTGCACCCCACAAGCGGTAACACGCAGGACGTAGCCAGAGGTCGTCGAGAAACCGTGGGCTTTTTCCGTCAGCTCAGGACGTTCTTTCAGGACGTCTCGGCCGAGTTCAAGCGCGTCTCCTGGCCCACGCGGCAGTCGACGCTGCAATCCACCGGGATTGTGCTGGTGGTGACCCTGGCCGTCGCCCTGTTTCTGGGGCTGGTGGATGTGGGCCTGACCACCGCCATTCAGACGATCATCAAGTAGGGACACCAGGTAAGGACGCCGCCATGTCCGAACATATGCCGGACGCCCAGGCGGGCGCCGCAGCCGAGGAAGAGCAGCCCGAGCAGCAGGCTGCCGAGCAGCCCGAGCCCGAGGCACCGCAGGGGCCCAAGCCCGTGGAGGGCTCGCAGTGGTATATCCTGCAGACCTATTCGGGCTTCGAGAATCGGGTCAAGAAGACGATCGAGGAAAAACTGCGCGTGGCCAACCTGGGCCAACTGGTGGAAGAGGTGTTCGTGCCCGGGGAGGACGTGACGCGCGTGAAGAACGGGCGCAAGCGCACCCAGCACGTGATCTACTTCCCCGGCTACGTGCTGATCAAGATGAAGCTCACGGACGAGCTGTGGCACTTGCTGATGGACATTCCGCGCGTGGCGGGCTTCGTGGGCGGCAACAACCGCGATCCGCAGGCGCTGAGCGAGAAGGAGCTGGGCCACATCCGCTCGCAGATGAGCGAGGGCTTCCGCCAGGCCACGCTGAAGGACGAGTTCGACGTGGGCCAGCAGGTGATCGTCATCGATGGCCCGTTCGCGAACTTCACGGGCAAGATCGACGAGGTCAACGTGGAAAAGAACAAGTTGCGGGTGCTGATCAGCATCCTGGGGCGCTCGACGCCGGTGGAACTGGACTTCGACAAGGTGAAGGCGCACCCGGACGTGCGCTGAGCCTCCGGGCGCGGGCGCACGCATTGAACGGCGAAGGAATTGAACGGCTAAGGAACCGACGCACGCATGGCAAAGAAAGTCACCGGATTCATCAAGCTGCAGGTGCCCGCGGGGCAGGCCAACCCTTCGCCGCCCATCGGGCCGGCGCTGGGCCAGGCCGGCGTGAACATCATGGAGTTCTGCAAGAGCTTCAACGCCCAGACGCAGAACCAGCCGGGTATGATCATCCCCGTGGTGATCACCGTCTATTCCGACCGCTCCTTCACCTTCATCACCAAGACGCCCCCGGCGGCGATCCTGATCATGAAGGAGCTGGGACTGGAAAAGGGCTCCGCGGAGCCCAACAAGAAGAACGTGGGCACGCTGACGCGCGCGCAACTGGAATCCATCGCGCGCATCAAGCTGCCGGACATGAACTGCTACGACGTGGAAGCGGCCATGCGCATCGTGGCCGGCACCGCCCGCAGCATGGGCGTGAACATCGCGGACTAACGGAACCCATCACCATGGCCAAGCTGACCAAACGCCAGAAAGTCTGGGCCGCGCTCATCGACCCCGACAAGCGCTACCCGGTGAAAGAAGCCGTCGCGCTCGTCAAGAAGGCGGCCACGGCGAAATTCGACGAGAGCGTGGACATCGCCTTCACCCTGGGCATCGATCCGCGCAAGGCCGACCAGATGATTCGCGGCACGGTGTCGCTGCCGCACGGCACGGGCAAATCGGTGCGCGTGCTCGTCATCGCCAAGGGCGCCAAGGCCACCGAGGCGCAGGAGGCCGGCGCGGACTTCGTGGGCGCCGAGGACATGCTCGAGAAGATCACGGGCGGCTGGATGGACTTCGAGCGCGTCGTGGCCACGCCGGACATGATGGGTCAGGTGGGCAAGATCGGCAAGATCCTCGGCCCCCGCGGCCTGATGCCCAATCCCAAGGTGGGCACCGTCACCATGGACGTGGGCAAGACCGTGCGCAGCATCAAGGCCGGGCAGGTGGAGTTCCGCGTGGACAAGGCGGGCATCCTGCAGGTGCCCGTGGGCCGCGCCTCCTTCGCTGAGAGCAAGCTGGAGGAGAACATCGTCAACCTGGTGGAGACGATCAAGCGCTTGCGCCCCGCCTCCGCCAAGGGTACGTACCTCAAGTCCATCACGGTGGCATCGACGATGGGCCCGGGGATTGCCCTGGACACCAACTCGTTCGTGACCTGAAGCAGAGGAGCCGCACCGCCCGCAAGGGAGAATACGGAAGTACCGAACTGGATCGATGTCGAAGACAGCAGGGGCCGGCGCCACAGGCGCGGCTTAAACCCCCACCCCGCCAAGACATCGGAGCCGCCGCGCACGGGAGCCGCGCCGGGCCGCACGAAGGCCCTGCGCCACCCTGGCCCCGCCCGCGCCGGAGCCCTCCGAAGGCCGCACCTGCCGTCTTCCCATCCTTCCCGCCGTCGCAGCAAGGCCGTTCGTGCCGCGCAGTCCAGACCGAACGGCGACAAGGCCGCCTTCCCGCCCACTGCGGGGCAGGCAGCCGATGGAGGGTGCCCGCCCGGCCCCGCCGGCGCGGCTGCACGCAACCGCCGTTGCCGCCCGCGCGGCCCCGGCGAACCGCAAGGAGACAGGCGTTGAAACGCACCGAGAAGGAAGAGCTGGCTGGATCGCTGGCGCAGATCTTCAGGGCGTCGCGGGTGGGCTTCCTGGTGGACTACAAGGGGCTCACCGTGGCGCAGATCACCGACCTGCGGCGCCGGCTGCGCCAGTCCGCGGCCCACATGCGCATCCTCAAGAACCGCGTCGCCAAGCGCGCCATCGAGGCGACGGCCTTCGCGCCGTTGAAGGAGCATCTGACGCAAAACCGCGCGCTGATCTACGGCACCGAACCCGTGGAGCCCGCCAAGGCGGTCAGCAAGTACCTGGGCGAGAACGATAAGCTGCGGTTCGTCGCCGGATTCCTGGTGACGGCAGCGGGCGGCTCGCTGCTGGACGCGAGTCGGCTCAAGGCGCTGGGCAATCTGCCCTCGCGCGAACAGTTGCTGACCCAGCTCCTGTTCGTCATGAAGAGTCCGCAGACCCTGTTCGTGCGCACGCTCAACGAGATTCCGGCGAAGTTCGTCCGCACCCTCGCCGCCCTGGCCGAAGCCAGGGGCGCGCAGGGCTAGCGGCGGGCGCGCCACCCTTGGCCTCCGGGCCGGTACCGGCCTTGCGAGCGCCCGCACGGCGCCGCGGCAATGGCCACGCAACGGAACAGGCAGGTCCTTAACCGCACTGCAAAGGAAACGAGAACCATGGCCGACATCACCAAGGCACAAGTCATCGACTTCATCGCCAACATGTCCGTGCTCGAGCTGTCCGAGCTGGTCAAGGAGATGGAAGGCAAGTTCGGCGTGAGCGCCGCAGCCGCCGCTGTGGCCGTCGCGCCGGCCGCCGCCGCCGCGGGCGCTGCCCCCGCCGAGGAAAAGACGGAGTTCACCGTCGTGCTG
>JBGOUY010000082.1:0-15371 GCA_041477795.1 bacterium | reverse complement strand
GCCAGCGATGAGTGCTTCCAGCGCGCCCGCGAAGCCAGGCGCCGCCGCCCCGCCGGCCGCGCCAGGCGCGGCCACCCCGCCCGCGGCGCCCCGCCCCGGCACGGGACAGTTCCCGGGGCAGACGCTGGCCTCGATCCTGGCCATCCTGCAGCGCTACCGGCGTGTGGCCATCGTGGGGCTCTCCGCCAATCCCAACCGCCCCAGCTACTTTGCGGCGACGTACCTGAAGGACTACGGCTACGAGCTGTTCCCGGTGAATCCCGCCTACGTGGGGCAGGAGATCCTCGGCCGCAAGGTGTATGCGTCGCTGGCCGAGGTGCCGCCGCCGCTGGAGGTGGTGGACATCTTCCGCAAGCCCCAGGACGTGCCGCCCATCGTCGCGGAGGCGATCCGGTTGGGCGCCAAGGTGATCTGGATGCAGCTCGGCGTGATCCACCTGGACGCGCGCCAGGCCGCCCTCGACGCGGGCCTGGAGGTGGTGATGGACCGCTGCATGAAGATCGAGCACGCCCGCTTCCACGGCGGGCTGAACTTCGCCGGCATCCGCACCAACCTGGTCTCCGCGCGCAAGCCGCGCATCCACCTGCTGCCCTAGCGCCCCGAAGCCGGGGCGGGCCCCGCCCTGGCGCTTCACGGCCGCCGCCCCGTGCCCCCTTCCGACCGCATCCCCGCCGCGTCCGCCGCTTCCCAGCCAGCGCAGGGCGTCGCGCCTCCGGACGCATCCTCCGCCGCGGCGCCCCACCCCACGCGGCGCACGCTGGTGCTGGTGGCGATGATGCTGGCCATCTTCATGGCCGCCGTCGAAGCCACCATCGTCGCCACGGCTCTGCCCACCATCGTGGCGGAGCTGGGCGGCTTCCGCTGGTTCAGCTGGGTCTTTTCCATCTATCTGCTCACGCAGGCCGTGACGATTCCGGTCTACGGCAAGCTCTCCGACATGTACGGCCGCAAGCCGGTGTTCTATGCCGGCGCCAGCCTGTTCCTGCTGGGCTCGGCGCTGTGCGGGTTTGCGGGCAGCATGGCCCAGCTCATCGCCTTCCGCGCGCTGCAGGGGCTGGGGGCGGGCGCGGTGCAGCCGCTCGCGATGACCGTGATCGGGGACATCTATGCGGGCCCCGAGCGGGCCAAGGTGCAGGGCTGGATTTCCAGCGTGTGGGGCTTTTCCTCGCTGGTGGGCCCGGCATTGGGGGCCTTGTTCGTGGAAACTCTGCACTGGTCGCTCGTGTTCTGGGTCAACCTGCCCATCGGCGTGCTGGCGATGGGCATGATGGCGGCCTTCCTGCACGAGCGGGTGGAGCGCCGCCCGCACCGGCTAGACCTGCTGGGCTCGGCGACCATGGTGCTGGGGACGGGTGTGCTGATGCTGGCGCTGATCCAGGCCAGCCAGCTGCCGGTCTCCGCCTTCATCGGACTGGTCGCGCTGGCGGTGGCGCTCGGCGCGGCGTTCCTGCGCGCCGAGCAGACGGCCGAGGAGCCTATGATGCCCCTGGAGCTGTGGCGCCACCCCATCATCGCCCTGGGCAACGGGGGCGCGCTGGTGACCGGCGCGCTGATGATGGGCGTGACGACCTTCCTGCCCAGCTACGTGCAGGGTGTGATGGGCCGCTCGCCCGCCGTGGCCGGCTTCGCCCTTGCCGCCATGTCCGTCGGCTGGCCGGTGGCCAGCACGCTGGGCGGGCGGCTGATGGTGCGCACTTCCTACCGGCGCGTGGCCGTGCTGGGCGGGCTGGGGCTGGTGGCGGGCAGCGCCGTGCTGGTGCTGCTCACGCCGGAGCGCGGGCCGCTCTGGGGCTGGGTCGGCGCGCTGCTGGTGGGCGCCGGCATGGGTGCGTCGACCACAGCCTACCTGGTCTCCATCCAGAGCAGCGTGGCCTGGCAGCGGCGCGGCGTGGCTACCTCCTCCAACATGTTCATGCGCATCGTGGGGCAGGCCCTGGGCGCCGCGGCCCTGGGCGCCGTGCTGAACCTGGGCCTGCACGCGCGCCTGCCCGATGCCGCCGATGCGGTGGAGCGGCTGATGGAGCGCGGCGCGCGGCAGAGCCTGGCCCCGGAGCGCCTGCTGATCCTGCAAGACGCCGTGGCCGGCGCCCTGCACACCGTGTATGTGATTTCCGCTCTGCTGGCGCTGCTGGCCCTGTGGCTGGCCTGGCGCTATCCGCGCGGGCTGAACCCGACCCGCCCGCCGGCGGCGTCAGCCTGAAGCCGGTCAGGAGCGAGGCAATCGGCTCGCGGAACGACGCGAGTTACATTTTGGAGCCGCGCCAGACGACCTCCTGCAGGGGCGTCGGCGCGTCAAATCCCTTCAGTGCAACGGCGCCCAGCAACCTGAATTGGTAGCCCTTCCCGGCGCAAAGCTCAGCGACGACGTTGGCGACCACGATCTGGCACGGCTGCGCGTACGCACAGGCCCGCGCCGCAAGCTGCACCGTCACACCGAAGAGGTCGTTGCTTTCCTCCAGCGGTTCGCCGGCACTGAGCCCGATGCGCACGTTGAACGCATCGTCAGGGTAGTCGCGGCTGTGCGTGTCCATGGCCTGCTGCACTTGGATCGCGCAGCCCACCGCGTCAGAGACCGAGACGAATGAGGCCATGATGCCGTCGCCGGTGTGCTTGACCTCGCGCCCGTGCCAGTCGGCGAGCGCGCTGCGGACGGCCGTGTCGTGCAGCCGCAGGAGGCGCATCGCGCCCTTGTCGCCCAGGCGCTGCGTGAGAGCCGTGGAGCCCTCGATGTCCGTGAAGAAGACCGTGCGAAACCCGCCGTCCAGGCGCGGCTGGCTGCCGCCGTCCAGCTTGGCGGCGCCTGTGTCTTTCTTCGGCACTTCGCCCAGAAAACCGGCGACGAGCCCATCCTCCACTTCGATGATGTCCTCGGGCACCAGGCCGTGCCCATCGCGGTGTACGGCAATGGCGGCTTCCTTGCTGGGAGCCGTGCACAGGCAGAAGACTTTGCCGGCCTTCTCGTTGAACCAATATTTCAGGAACGTCACGCCATGAGAGGCCTGGCCTTTCAGGTCCGCATTGTGCGCGTGAGCGACGTCTTCCGCGTTCACCCCAGGGAGGTTGTGAATGTCGATAAAGAGCGCCATGGCTCGACTTCCCCTCTTGTCCACCCGGGCATGCCAGGTATGGATCGGATGCAAAGCGGCCGCTCCTCGCGACGGTGTGTCGCATGGTACTGAAATCAAGATCGGTTGCCAATCAGGCGCTGCCGCGCGACCCGTGCCGGCGCATGGCGCCAGACGCCCGCCTGGGCCCCGTGCCAGCGCTGCCCGTTGCGCCCCGCTTGAGCGCCGGGGGCGCGGCGTGCCATGATGGACGCCATGCCGCCGCCCGCGCGCTCCCGCCGGGCGACCTCGTCCATCCGCATCCGTCGACCGCGTGAACAAGAGCCTGCTGATCATGGGAGGGCTGGCGCTGCTCGTGACCGGCGCCGCCTGGTACAAGAGCCCTGCGCTGGCGGTGGAAGGCGCGGCGAGCGCGCTGCGCACGTTCCTCTCCGTGCTGCCGGCCATGCTGATCGGCTTCCTGCTGGGGGGCATGGTGCTGGTGCTGCTGCCCAGCCATCTGGTCGCCGTCTACGCCGGCGACGAGTCCGGCCTGTCGGGCCTGGTGATCGCCAGCATCGCGGGCGCGTGCACGCCGGGCGGGCCCTTCGTGGCCTTCCCCCTCGTGGCGAGCCTGTGGAAGGCGGGCACCGGCATCGGGCCGCTGGTGGCCTACCTCACCGCGTGGTCCCTGCTGGGCTTCCACCGCATCCTGATCTACGAGGGGCCCATCATGGGCTGGCGCTTCGTGGCGGTGCGGTTGCTGTCCGCCGCCCTGGCGCCATTGGCCGTGGGCTACCTGGCCACCTGGGCCTTCCGCCTGTTCAGCTTCGGGCGGGAATAGCAGCGGGCGCCCGCAGCGCCTCGGCAGCGCGGCGCGGGGCGCTGCACTGCACCTCGAACGGCGGGGGGCACGGGAGAGGAGCGCAGGTCGCCGGCGGCACGCAAGGCGGCCCGCCGCGGGGGCTTGCGCCGTGCCGGGGTGATGCGCAGCCGGCCCGGTGGGGCGCCTAGTGCATCACCATCCCGCCGTCCAGGCTGAGCGCCTGGCCCGTCAGCGAATCCGCCTCGGCCGAGGCCAGGTAGGCGGCCAGCGCGGCGACCTCCTGCGGCGCGATCAGGCGCGCCTGCAGGGAGCGCTTGAGCATGTGCGCGTGCAGGGCCGGCACGTCCCGCTCGCCCAGCAGCTCCGCATCCTGCTTCACGACGCTGGCGAACATCTCCGTGTCGATCATGCCCGGGCAGATGGCGTTGGCGGTGATGCCGTCCCGCGCGAATTCCACCGCCAGGCAGCGCGTGAGGCCGATCACGGCGTGCTTGGAGGCGCTGTAGCTGGAACGGAAGCGCCCGCCCGCCTTGCCGGCGGCGGAGGAGATCGTGATCAGCTTGCCGCGCTTGCGCGGCACCATGCGCTTGAGGGCGGCCTGGCAGGCCAGCATGGTGCCCGTCAGGTTGACCGCCAGCACCTGGTTCCAGTCCTCCACCGTCAGCTCCAGGAAGCGCCGCGCGTGGAAGATGCCCGCGGCGGTCACCAGCACGTCGATCTGCCCGAAGCGCTGCTCGGCCGCCGCCATGACGGCCTCCATGTCCGCGGCGCGGGTCACGTCCGCGGTGCGCATGGCGGCCTCCGTGCCCTGCTTGGAGGCGGACTGGCTGATGGCGGCGAAGTTCGTGTCGTTGCGGTCGACCAGGAACAGCCGCGCGCCCTCGGCGGCGTAGCGCTCGGCGATGGTGCGGCCCATGCCCTAGTTGGCGCCGGTGATGACGGCCACCAGGCCGTCCAGTCGGCGCGCTACGCTGCTCATGAGGGGCTCCGGTCCGGGGGTCCTGGGGACTGCGCTGCGGTGGCCCAACCTAAAGCAGCCGACGCGGGAAAGGCAATGGTCGTGGCGAAGGCCAGCGAGCCTTGGCGCTTGCCGGGCCTGCGCCGAAACGCTACGTTGGCAGCATGCGGACGCCCATTGCCTTCGATACCCACACTTATGTGAAGCGCCTGGTGGCGGCCGGAATGCCGGAAGCCCAGGCAGAACGCAGGCCGAGGCGCTGACCGAAGTGGTGCTCGCCAAGCTGGCCACCAAGGACGACCTGGCGCTGATGGAGCAGCGGATCGCCCAACGCTTCGCGGAGATGGATACCCGGCTGAAGGATCTGGAGCTGCGGTTGACGTTGCGCACGGGCGTGATGCTGGCCGCGGGGATTGCCATCATCGCCGCACTGGTCAAGTTGCTGTAAGGAGGATGGCCTTGCGCTGGCGCTGGGCCCTGCTGGCCGCGCGCAACGCAACCTTACCGGCCGACTCCCTGTCCAACAAACCCTCACTCCCCTACTCCCTCGCCGCCGCGCAGCCCGCCGCAGGGCGGGGCCGGGCCGCTGCCCGCCAGGCCGCGTCCGCCGCGTCCCCGCCCGGCATGGGATTTCGTGCAAGGCTTGCGGTAGGGTAGGGGCCTGTCCGCCAAGTCCTCCGCAGCGAAACGCGCGAAGAGGGGAGCCATGGGCAAGTCCGCGACGAGCGCGCAAGCCGCGCTCAAGGGAGCCGATGCGGCGCAATTGCTGGAGCTGTACGCCAGCATGTACCGCATCCGGCGCTTCGAGGAGCACACCGCCGAGCTGTTCCAGGCCGGCATCGTCAAGGGCACCGCGCACAGTTACATCGGCGAGGAGGCCATCGCCGCCGGGACCTGCGCGAACCTGCGCCCGGACGACTACGTGGGCAGCAACCACCGCGGTCACGGGCACTGCCTGGCCAAGGGCGCCGACCCGCGACGCATGATGGCCGAGCTGATGGGGCGCGAGACGGGCTATTGCCGGGGACTGGGCGGCTCCATGCACATCGCCGACCTGGAGCTGAACATCCTGGGCGCCAATGGCATCGTGGGCGCCTCGATTCCGCTCAGCGCCGGGGCGGCACTGACGATCAAGCTCCGGGGCGGAGACCAGGTGGTGGTGGCGTTCTTCGGGGATGGCGGCTCCAACCAGGGCCTGTTCTACGAGACGCTCAACCTGGCCACCGTGTGGAAGCTCCCCATGATCTTCCTCTGCGAGAACAACCAGTACGCGCTCAACACGTTCTTCCGCAAGACGACGGCCGTGGAGCACATCGCGCAGAAAGCGGCGGCCTTCGGCATCCCCGGCCGCACCATCGACGGCAACGACGTGCTGGAAGTCTACCAGGCCGTCGGCGAGGCGGTCGCCCGCGCCCGCGCCGGCGAGGGCCCCACGCTCATCGAGGCGCTCACCTGGCGCTGGGGTGCGCACAGCATGCGCGGCAACCTGATCGAGCCGCGCTCGCGCGAGGACATGGAACGCTGGATGGACCGCGATCCGCTCAAGCGCCTGCTGGCCCGCATCGAGGCCGGCGCCAAGGGGCCGCGCGCGCAGATCGAGCAGCTCTCGCATCGCATCGACGACGAGCTGGACGAGGCGATCGCCTTCGGCAAGCAGGGTCCCGAGCCCTCCATCGCCGTGGCGCACGCGGCGGTGTACGCGCCGCACATCGCGCACACCGAACCCGCCGGCAAGGGCACGCGCGAGCTGACCTTCGTGCAGGCCCTCAACGAGGCCATGCACCAGGAGATGGAGCGCGACGAGAGCGTGTTCATCATGGGCGAGGACGTGGCGCTCACCGGCGGCATCTTCGGGACCACCAAGGGCCTGCTGGACCGCTTCGGACCCGAGCGCGTGCGCGACACGCCCATCAGCGAGGCCTCCTTCTGCGGCATGGGCGTGGGCGCCGCCATCGCCGGCATGCGCCCCATCGTGGAAATCCAGATCTTCGACTTCGTGACGTTCATGATGGACATGATCGTCAACCAGGCCGCCAAGTTCCGCTACATGAACGGCGGACGGCACACCGTGCCCATCGTCATCCGCGGGCCGCAGGGCGGGGGCATCCGCCTGGCCGCCCAGCACAGCCAGAGCCTGGAGGCGTGGTTCGCCCACGTGCCGGGGCTGGTGGTGATCGCCCCCAGCACCCCCTACGACGCCAAGGGCCTGCTCACCGCGGCGATCCGCGACGACAACCCGGTGATGTTCCTGGAGCACAAGATGCTCTACCTGGGCGCCACGGGCCCGGTGCCCGAGGAGCCCTACGCCATCCCCATCGGCAAGGCGGACGTGAAGCGCGCAGGCCGCGACGTGACCGTGATCGCCACGCAGAACATGGTCGCGCGCGCCCTGGCCGCGGCCACGGCGCTGGAGCGCGAGGGCATCAGCGTGGAGGTGATCGACCCGCGCACCCTCCGCCCGCTCGATACGGAGACGATCCTGGCCTCCGTGCGCAAGACGCACCGCCTGGTGATCGCCCACGAGGGCTGGAAGACCGGCGGCTTCGGCGCGGAGGTGGCGGCCCTGGTGGCCGAGCACGCCCTGGACGACCTGGATGCGCCCATCCTGCGCGCGGCCGGGCTGGACGTGCCCATGCCCTACAACGACGCCCTGGAGCGCGAGGTGATCCCCTCCCAGGAGCGCATCACGGACGCGATCCGCTCGCTGTTTTGATTTTTGTGGACCGACAAACGATTTTTTGGAATCATGGCTTATGTGCAGGACAACCCTTCGGTACTTGGAACGAACAGTCCGGTTGGTCTCGACCAGCGCAGGATAACCGCCGGTACGTTCGACGATGCACTTGCATCTGCTCAGCAAGTGCTAGGCAAATGGGGCATTGAGCATGTCGAAGAACGTTCATGAGATACGGGACCCAATCCACGTATTCGTGAGGCTTGATAGTAATGAACGTGCAGTGCTGAACTCGAGACCGTTCCAGCGTCTTCGCCATATTCACCAGTTGGCAATGACGTTCTTGGTTTACCCTGGCGCGACGCACATGCGGTTTGAACATTCTCTCGGAGTGATGGAACTGGCGGGGAGAGTATTCGATATCGTCACGAATCCCGACAATGTCAGCGACGAAACTCGCGAATTGCTTGACCCGCTGAACCGCCCAGATGAACTACGCTATTGGCGCAGAGTGCTCCGAATGGCCGCGCTTTGTCACGATATCGGGCACTTGCCATTTTCTCACGCCGCTGAAAAAGAATTGCTGCCCGAGGGGTGGGACCACGAAAAACTCACCCGGAACATCATCGGCAGCGACGAAATGGGAGAGATATGGCGTTCTGTCACACCGCCCCTGCGACCGGAGGACGTAACGAAGTTGGCGATAGGTCCGAAGAAGGCGAATGATCTTAAGTTCTCGGATTGGGAAACAATTCTTTCTGACATCATAGTTAGCGACGTATTTGGTGTGGATAGAATGGATTATCTTCTACGCGACTCCCACCATGTCGGTGTTGCTTACGGGAAATTCGATCACTATCGTTTGATTGACACACTACGCATTCTTCCGTCGCCACCCTCTGACAATAAAGGTAATTCGCGGGAGCCAGCCCTCGGTGTCGAAGAGGGCGGATTACAGTCCGCAGAAGCCTTAATGCTTGCACGATACTTCATGTATTCCCAGGTCTATTTTCACCCCGTGCGTCGCATTTACGATATTCACTTGAAGGATTTTCTGAAGGTCTGGTTGGAGGGAGGGTTGTTCCCGACAGATATCCCGCGTTTACTCCGTATGACGGATAACGAGGTCACGGCAGCGTTATTGGAATCTGCGTTCGACGATCACAAGCCTGGTTACGTACACGCCCGAAGGATTATCTGTCGAGAGCATTTTAAGCTGGTATATGAACGGGAACCGCATGATGTGAATGTCAACCCTGAGGCCGGCTTAGCGGTAGCCGATGCTTTACGGAAGAAATACGGAACAGAGCATATTAGGCACGACCGGTACCAGCAGGGGGGCGGCGCACCGGACTTTCCAGTCCGAATGCGAGATGGACAAACTGTTGTGCCTTCACTGGCGGTCTCCGACACGCTGACTCACGTTCCTGTGGTTTCGGGGGACAATGTTTTTGCGGACCGATCGCTTCTCGCCGAAGCCGGCAGTTGGCTCGGGGAGCATCGAGCGATGATCATTCAACCGAAAGGTGACGAGGCGAGCCATGGATAGGCTGAAGAACGCTGCTGTGCTCACACGGCTGATCGAGAGGCTTCGGGATCGAGGCAGTTGGAGTGGTGAAACACACGTCCAAAAGGGAACGTTCTTTCTGCAAGAACTTTTGAAAGTCCCTTTAGGTTTTGAGTTTATCCTTTACAAGCATGGGCCGTTCTCATTCGATCTGAGGGACGAGCTTACTTCGCTGCGCGCTGACGAGTTACTCAGTCTGGAGCGGCAACCATGGCCATACGGGCCAAGGATTACTGTTACGGTGCGCACCTCAAATTTGCAAGGACTTTACGCAAAGACCCTTGCAAAATACGAAACACAGGTGGCGTTTGTTGCGGAGAAGTTGGGCGGAAGAGGGGTCGCCGAGCTTGAACGCCTCGCAACTGCCTTATACGTAACCTTGCCAAGTGAAAAATCGCGCAGCATTGATGAGCGAACTGTGGAACTGACTGAATTGAAACCGCATATCTCACTGGCGGAAGCGAAAGCAGCGATGCAAGAAGTGGATGAAATCATTGACGAGGCGCAGCAAAGCATGAAGTCTTCGGAAAGGTAGCAAGGGCGGTCTGGCGGCGAGAACCTATTGAATCGATTAAGCATGTCGGAATGCTTTCACAAGCTCGCGGCTGCCGCACGATAAGACACGCGCCGAGCAGTTGGTGGGACATTCGGACGTAAGCCCTACCGAGGTAGCCTACGGGATCCTACTTGGCTGCGGGCGGAAAAGTAGAGTGGGGTGTTGCCCAGCCTCGTCCACCCGCCGCGGCGCCGGCCGGTTACCCGGCGCAGAGCGGCTGCGCAGCGGCGCTGAGGGCCGGGCGGCGCCCCAGGCCGCGCGCGGTGTCGAGCACGCAATCGGGGTCGGGGATGTCGAGCCGCCCCGCCACCGCGTGCTTGACCGCCGGGCAGCCCCCGCCGCAGCCCGCGAAGGCGTCGCAGGAGGCGCAGGCGCCCTTGGGTTCCTGCCGGAAGGCGCGGTTGAACACGGCCGAATCGCGCCAGAGCGCGGCAAAGTCCTGCTCGCGCAGGTTCCCCGCGCGGAAGACCGGGCTTTGCGTGAAGGCGCAAGGGAACACATCCCCATTGGGCGCGATCAGGCAGGTCATGCGGGCGGCGCCGCAAGCCGAGAACCCGCCCAGCGGATTCCCGCCGAACGCATTGAGATGAAAGAACGTATCGCCCGTGAGCACGGCCGGCCGCGCCTGTAGCCACGCGTGCAGGTGCGCAAGCTGCGCCTGGGTGGGCCGCAACGCGGCGTAGACCGCCGCCCCGCGTCCCGAGGGCTTCAGGCGCGTCACGCGCAGGGTGGCCCCGTGAGCCTCCGCCAGCGCCTCCATGGCGTCCAGCTCGTGGGCGTTGCTGCGGCAGTAGACGAAGTTGAGCGTGCGCACGATGGAGGTGCCGCGCAGGCGCTCCAGGGCGCCCAGCACCTTGCGGAAGGTGCCCGGGCCGCGGATCGCGTCGCAGGCGTCCGCTTCGGCCCCGTCCAGGCTGAGTTGCAGGTAGATGCCGCCCAGCGCCTCCAGCTCCGCGATGCGCGCGTCGTGCAGCAGCGCCCCGTTGGTGCTGATGCACAGGCAGCAGAAGCCGCGCGCCTGGGCATGGCGCAGCAGCTCCAGGAAGCCCGGATACACGAAGGGCTCGCCGCCGCCGAAGTGAATCTGGAACACCTGTGCCGCCGCGAGCTGGTCCACGACGCCCTTGGCCTCGGCGAGGGACAGCTCGGCGCGTGTGTCGGCCTCCGGCCCCGAGCTGGACAGGCAGTGCGCGCAGCGCAGGTTGCAGCGGTTGGTCACCTCCCACGTCACCGTGATCGGCGCCGAGAGGCCCGCGCCGCGCGTGGCCTGTGCGATGGGGCTAGCGGGGAACAAGCGCGCCTCGCTCGATGAGGGTGGCGAAGAATGCGTCGATGCGCTCCCGCTCGGCGGGGCTGAGCGCGAAGTGGGCCTGCACGGCGTCCGCCAGGGCGTCCAGCGGCAGCTTCGGCCGCTCCCGCACGGTCTCCAGCAGGTCGATCAGGAAGCCGTTGTCCACGAAGGTCACGCGCGGGTCCGGCTTCACGCCCTCGTAGTGGTAGAGGATGCCGCCGAAGGCCTCCCGGCGGAACGTGAAGCCGCGACCGAAGCCGTAGCAGCGGCCGGGCTCGACGGCGCTGCGCTGCGCCTGCGCCGCGGCCGAAACCGTCGGCCCCGCGCAGCCCGGCGCGATAGAGAGCGCGCTCGCCATCAGTACACGCCGCAGATACCGTCGATGGTCACTTCCTCCAGGCGCGCCTCGGCCAGCCGGCGCGGGGGCTCCATGCGCGACAGGTCCAGCATCGGTGCGGTGAGCGGCGCGGCGTGCGGCGCGGCCGGGCGGACGTCCGCGGGCGCCGGGGATTGCATGGCGCGGGCGAGCGCCGGCGCCGGGGTGGGCAGGGCAGTGGGTTCCATGGAGGCGTCTCCTTCGTTGCGATCGCTGCAGTTCGGCTGCCGGGTCGGCTCTGGGGTGAGCCGAGGCGCGGCGGGGCGCGCCGGGTGGGGCTGCAGCCCATCCCGGCCGAAGCGCTCCGTACCTGTCAATGGCACCCTTATCGCATTAACTCCCACCAGAAACCAACCCTATGCTGGACTCTGCCTTTTTTCAGGGACGAGAAAGGGATGATGCTGACGATTTACGGCCTCCTCGGGCACGCTGGAAAACTGGATTTGCCCGCGGACAGCCTCGAGATCGAGGAGCTGGCAGCGGGCGAGGAGTTCGTGTTCAACGGCCGCGTGTACGAGATCCGCTCCGTGTCGCACAGCGCCGAGCGGGTGCTGCTCAATGTGAGCCTGGTGATGAATCACGCCACGGCGTGAGCACCGTCCGCACCAGCCGTACCCGCCCCGCAACACCGCCCCTCCCCAACGCACTGCGCTCCCCATGACCCGTCCGGCCGCCGGCAGCCGCTTCCGGGTGTCCGATCCGGCCCTGAACGTGGTGCTGATCGAGCCGCAGATTCCGCCCAATACGGGCAACATCGCCCGGCTCTGCGCCGCCACGCGCTGTCACCTGGTGCTGGTGGGCGCGCTGGGCTTCGACCTGGATGACGCCGCCCTGCGCCGCGCCGGACTGGACTATTGGGACTACGTGAGCTGGGAGCACCGGGCCGATCGCGACGCGTTCCTGGCGGAATTGCCGCCGCTGAGCTTCCACCTGTTCAGCGCGCGCGCCGCGGCGCCCTACACGCACCTGCCCGCGACGCGGGGAGACTGGCTGCTCTTCGGCAAGGAGACCACGGGTCTGCCCAAATCTCTTTTGGAACGGACTCCCGCACAATGCTATACTGTTCCGATGGCCGAACGGGGCGTGCGCTCGCTGAACCTCGCCTCTGCCGTGGCCATCGTGCTCTACGACGTGCTGCGGCGCATGGAGCCGCGCTGACCGGGCCGCAGGGCGGGAGCGGCGACACGACCGCCAGCGCAAGGGCCGCATGCGCAGCGGGGCGTCGCGCCGCCCACGAGGGAGTCCGCTGGTTCCGCATTCACGCCGGGGGGAGCATCCCCGCCCACCGGCGCTCCTTCGGGGAGGGAGCCGTTCCTTGAATATCAATCTCTTCGACATCGTATTCGTCATCGTCCTGGTGAGCTTCACCGTGCTGAGCTTCCTGCGCGGCGCCGTGAAGGAAGTGCTGGCGCTGCTGGGGCTCGCGGGGGGCTTCCTGGCCGCCACGCGCTATGCCCGGCCCCTGGCGCAGCAGCTCAATCCGCTGCTGCAGGACGGGCAAGCCGCCCAGTTGCTCGCCTTCGTGCTGGTGATGGTGCTGGGCTATTTCGTGGGCGTGTTCCTGGGGGGCTTCAGCGATCTGTTCCGGCGCTCGCCGCAAGGCGCGCTGAGCCAGCTCGTCGGCGGCGTGGTGGGATTCGCCAAGGGCATCACGATCTCCCTGGCTTTGCTGTGGGTCGTGCGCGCGTACATTCCCCCGTTTCAGGAAGAAATGGCGGGTTCCATGATCGGCTCCTGGCTGGGAAGCCTGCTGACCTATCTGGAGCGGATCCGGCTGATCTGAGCCCGGCGGCCACGGCCTCCTGGCGATGGGGCGATGCTGCGATGCGTTGGCGAGGGCTGCCTGTGCTGCTGGGTGTGCTGCTGGCCGGCAACGCCGCCTGCCATCCGGCCGTGCGCCTGGAGCCCTCCATCGTGCACGGTGCGCTGGCTCCGGAGGTGGACTCGGTGGTGGTGCGGCCATTCGAGAAGGCCGCCCGCGTGGACCTGAATGCGGCGGATCTGGCGGCGCTGACGCAGCACCTGCGCGAGGCGCTCGACGCCCGCGAGCGCCTGCACAGCTTTGCTGCGCCGCCCACGCTGCTGCCGAACACGGTGGTGCTGGCCGGGCGGCTCGATCGCTTCGCCATCACCGAGCGCAAGGGCGACGGACTCACCCTGCGCACCATCGAGCTGGAGGCGGAACTGCGCGTGCTGCCGCCCCAGGGCGATACCCCACAGCGCGTGCTGCGGCGGGCGGTGGCGTGGCAGCGGCTCTACCCGGGCACCGTGAGTGGGCTGCCCCTCGATCTGGATCTGGCCGTGCGCGAGCTTTCCGAACAGTTGGCCCAGGCCCTGGCGCCCCAGTTGCCGGGGCCGGGACAGCGGCTATGGGACGGGCGCGACCCGCGCACGGGCGTGGGCACCTCCCATGCCGCGTTGCTGAAGGGCAACCAGTTCGCCGGGGCCGGCTTCTTCGAGAAGGCCATCCAGTCCTGGCAGCGCGTGATCTTCGACCCCTCGCTGCAGGCCGGCGCGACGCTGTACCAGGTCACTCCGGCCACGCTGCAGCAGCTCCGCAACGCCGGCCTGAGCGAAGACGTGCTCGGGCGCATGCAGCCCCTGGTGGGGCCGTCGCCGAAGAACGTCGCCGAGTTCCGGCGCGCCCTGCACGCCGCGGTGGGCGGGATCCTGCCCAACGAGGGGCTGGTGCTGACCGCCGCCGACACGCGCACGGCCAACACCCACCGCAACCTGTCCGCGGCCCATGCCAACCTGGCGACCGTGTACGAGCTGCAGGGGCGGGACGACCTGGCCGCCTATCACTGGGCCCACGCGTGGGCGCACAACCCGGACCCGGTGCTGCTGGAACGCTGGCACGCGCTGCAGTCCCGGCGCCGGCTGCTGCTGGGCGACCTGACCGATCAGCAGGCCGTTGAGCTGTACCTGCGCATCCCGCCACCCAGCACGGCGGGGGTGATGCCGGGAGCCTTCGAGCGCACGGTCGTGCCGCCGCCCGCCTTTGCCGAGGCGGAGAGCGGGCCGAACGGTGCGAATGGAGCGCCTGCGCAGCCGGCTCCGTCCAACCCGGCCACGTCGGCCGCGGCTCCACAGCAACAGCCGGAGCAACCGCAACAGCCAGGTCCGCCGGCCAGCGGGGCCGCGCCGGGCGCCGGCACGAACACCGAAGCATCGACCCCGGGAAGGGCCGCAGGGAGTGGCCCGAGCGGATCCGCCGGCGCGCCCTCTGCGGCGGTGCCAGCGGCGGGAACCGCACCCGCAGCCCAGTAAGGCCCCGGCGCCGGACACCGCTTCTGGGCGGTCCCGGCGCCGGCCGCACGCGAGGATGGAAGCATGCAAGCCGCTCCGACCGTTCGACCCCTCTGGCGCAGCGCCCTGCTCGCGCTGGCCCTGCTGTTCCTGCTGGCGCCGCTGGCTCCGCGGGTGCAGGCCGCGGAAGTAGAGGCCGAGGGCCAGGCCGCGATCCTGAACAACAACATGGCCGGCGCCCGCACTCAGGCCCTCCTCAATGCCCAGCGCAACGCGGTGGAACAGGGCGTGGGCCTGGTGCTCGACTCCAAGACCGTGAGCGAGAACTTCGAGATCATCCGCGACAAGGTGCTCACCTCGTCCCAGGGTTTCGTGACCAAGTACACGATCCTGCAGGAGGGTCCGCTGCCCGACCAGCAGACCTTCCGCGTCAAGATCAAGGCCGAGGTCTCCCAGGACCTGCTGGAGGACCGGCTCTCCGCGCTGCGCATCCTGCACCAGGCGATGGGCAACAAGCGCGTGATGGTGATCTACAAGTCGGACAACCCCAACGCGCTGGAGCGCAACCACGGCGCGACCCGCTCCGCGTTGCAGGGCATCCGCGACGAGTTCAACAAGACCGGCTTCCGGATGTTCAACGAAGCGGCCACGGAGAAGGTGTACACGCAGATCGAACGGGCCACCCGCACGGACCGGCCCGTGGATGACCTGATCGCCATGGCCCTGGATCAGCAGGCCGACCTGCTCGTGAAGTTCGAAGACATCGCCGGCCAGCGCGGGCCGAAGGGCGGGCTGTTCTCCGCCGCCTTCGCCACCATCCGCATCAGCGT
>JBGOUY010000192.1:0-8691 GCA_041477795.1 bacterium | reverse complement strand
GGCGCCGCGGGTGCAGCCGGTGCCGCGTCTCCAGCCGCGGCGACGCGGAAGCGCAGCTCGGTCACGGCCTGCGATGCCAGGAACGCCTGCACCGAGCTCAACAGCTCGGCCTTGAAGAACTGCAGCTCGTAGGCCCAACAGGCGTCGGGCGTGGCGATGACCAGCGTGCGGCCGTCCAGGCGCTGCGGCAGCGTCTTGCCGCCCAGCTCCGGCCCCACCACGTCCACCCAGTTCCGCCGCAGCAGGTTGAGCGTGAGGAAGGGCTCCTTGGCCTGTTCACGGAAGACGCCGCGCAGCAGGTGGCGCATGTTCGCTTGTGGATTCCCGCCGGCCACGCGATGGCGCCTCCCGATAGACCGCAGCGATAGACAGTGGTGAACCACAGGGCGCCCCCTCCGCCGTGCTGCGGGGTGCAGGGCACCTGCCTTCATGGTGGCAGGTCCGGCCGGAAATGGAAACGCGCCGCCGCGCTCCGGGAAGGCTACTTGGAGAGATTGCCGATGGGCAGCGAGGAGAACAGCGGCTTGAGGCTGTCCTCGTTGAAGTGCAGGCCGATGCCGAAGAACGCGTCGCGCAACTGGGCGTTCTTGCTGCTCAGGTCGTCCCCGCCGATCACCAGGAAGGCGTTGGAGAAGAAGCGCCAGTAGCCGGTCAGCTTCACGTGCGGCCCCAGGTCGTTGCTGAAGTCCCACACATCCAGGCCGATGCGGTAGTTGTCCCCCGTCCCGAAGTACTGCTCCAGGCCCACGCCGAAGGTGTTCTCCATCAGGCCGCCCTTGATCACCGTGTCGTAGTAGCGCTGGCCCACCAGCAGCGAGAGCTGCAGCTTGTCCTCCGTGACGGTCTCCTTGGTGGTGGTGCTGACGCCGCCCACGTTGTCGGTGACGGTGCGGGTGGTCACGGCGCCGCGGGGATTGTCCACCAGCTGCAGCATGTAGAAGCGGTCCTTGAGCGGCTGCAGGCGGATGTCCAGGTAGGACTTGTACGCGCTCTGGCGCACCAGGTATTCCACGTGGCCGCCCACATCCAGCTTGATGCGGTCCGCATCGGTGAGGAACTTGTTGAGCCCGGTCAGCGCGCTGTTGAGCTGATCCACCGTCGTCTCGTCGTTGAGCAGGCGGCCGACGGTGCCCTGGCCGCGGTCCATCTTCTCGGAGACGGATTGGATGCTGGTCATCGTGTGGTCGAGCTTGCTGAACGAGGCGTCCAGGCTGGTGATGGCGTTGTTCAGGCTCTTCTTGTTCTCCGCCAGGATCTGCTTCAGGTCGCCCGTGATGGAGGGCCCGTCCTTGGCCAGGGCTTCGGAGAAGGTGTCCAGGCTGTCGATGATGCGCTGCAGGGACTCGCGATTGCGGCTGGTGATCTGCTTGAGATCGTCGGAGAAGGCCGCGAAGTTGGCGATGGTCTGCTTGAGGCCGGCGCGGTTCTCGGCGGTGATCTTGTCCAGGCTGCCGGTGAAGCGGTTCAGGTTGGCCAGGATCGTGTCGATCTGGCGGTTGGTGGCGTCGGTGATGCGGCTGATGTCGGAGGTGGCCTTGGCGATCTGGTTGAGGATCGTATCCAGGCGATCGCGCCCGGCCTCGCCGCCCAGCGTATCGCGCAGGGCGCCGGTGACCGACTTGATGTCGTGCAGGATGTCCGAGAGGTTCTCGACCAGGCTGTCCAGGTCGCTCCCGGGCAGCACGAGCACGATCGTGTCCCCGTCGCGCAGGGCGGCCTGGGAAGGCGTGCCGGCGCGCACCTCGACGTACTTGTCGCCCAGGATGCCGAGGGACTTGATGGTGGCCGTCGCATCCGCATAGAGCTGGAAGCGCTTGTAGATGGAGGCCTGCACCTTGGCCTGGCCCTCGGCCAGGGAGATGGCGGAGACCTGGCCGATCTTGACGCCCGCCACCTGCACCGGGGAGCCGACCAGCAGCCCGGAGGCGTTGTTGAAGAACATGGACAGCGTGTAGGTATCCGAGAGCCCCGGCCGCCAGCCCGTCACCACCACGGAGCTGTAGACGATGATCCCGAGCCCGGTCAGGATCAGCAGTCCTACCTTGAATTCCGTGGTCAGGTTGCGCATGGGCGGAGCGGCGGGCGCGCCGTCAGGATTGCCAGAACACGGTGATCAGATAGTCGGCGAAGAGGATCAGCACCGCCGAGACCACGACGGCTTCGGTGGTGGCTCGTCCCACGCCCTCCGCACCGCCGTAGGTGGTGTAGCCCTTGTAGGCGGCCACCTGCGTGAGGATCACGCCGAACACGGCCGCCTTGAACGAGCCCTGCATGATGTCGCCCAGGTGCACGAAGTCGACGATCTTGGCCATGAAGATGCCCGGATCCACGCCGAGCAGGATCACGCCCACCAGATAGCCGCCCGCGATGCCGGTCAGGTCCGCGATGGCCGTGAGGATGGGCACCATGATCAGCCCGGCGACCACGCGCGGGGAGATCAGATATTGTACCGGGTTCACCGCCAGCGCGAACAGCGCGTCGATCTGCTCGGTCACGCGCATGGTGCCGATTTCCGCGGCGATGGCCGATCCGGCGCGGGCGTTGACCATCAGCGAGGAGAGCACCGGCCCCAGCTCGCGCGTCATGGCCACGGCCACCAGGCCGCCCACGATGGTCTCCGAGCTGAAGTCGCGCAGGGAGCGATAGGTCTGGAACGTGAGCACCATGCCGGTGAACATGCCGGTGAGGATCACCACGCCGAGGGACTTGTTGCCGATGAACTCCATCTGCTTGAAGAACTGGCTGACGCGGAAGGGGGGCCGCACGGCGAGGGAGATGGCCTGGCCGAACAGGACGCCGAAGGCGCCCACCCCATTGACTGAGTGGAGCGTGGCGCCTCCCAGCCGTTCGATGCGGTGCGTCAGCAGATCCAGCAGCTTCATCATCGATGCACGCGTCCAGCGTGGCTCCCGCGGGGCGCTCCCATGCGCCAGGGCAGCGGCAGGCGGAAACGCCACAGGCGCCGGGGCGCCAGTCGGAACCTCGGCCAGGGGTATTTCCGCGCGTAGCGGCCCTCCAGGAATCCAGCAAGCAAAAAGAAGGCCCAATGGCTGGTGTGGCTGCCCAGCGCGGGGGTGAAGAGGGAGGCCGCGCCGAGCAGCGCCAGCGCCAGGGGCAGCAGCATCCAGCCCGGATGGCCCCGCTCCCGGCACCCCAGCGCCCGCTCCAGCAGGCGCCAGGCGGCCCAGAGCGCCAGGCCCAGGCCGATCAGCCCGTAGCGGTGGAAGAGGGAGGGCAGGAAGGGCCGCTGGGGCGTGAAGGCATGGCCGCGCCCGGTCGGCTCGGGCGCGCCCCACAATGGGGAGAAAAAGAGGGTGTCCAGCACGGCGCCCAGCACCATGCCCGCCGAGTGCGCATCCGGCTCCGCGCTGGGCGGAGGGAGGGCCTCGGTCTGGAAGGCGCGCGCCCGCACGGCCATGGAAGAGAGCTGGTTCTCCGGATCCAGGCCCAGGCGGCGGTAAGCGGTGTTGAGGAAGCGGAAGCCGGGCTCCGAGCCGCTGGCGAGCGGCACGGCGCTGCCGTCGGCGAGGGACAGGCGCCAGGTGAGGTAGCCGTCGCGCACCCAGGGCGGCAGGCGCACCGGCACCTCGAGCGAGAGGGACTCGCCGGGCGCGAGCCGCACCGGGACGGCCACCTGCGGCCCGTCCACGGCGCGGGTGGCGCCGCGCTCGGGCGTCACCAGGTAGCGCAAGCCGAGCTGCAGGGTCTCTCCGCCCTGGCCACCGAGGGGGCTCCAGCCCGTATTGCGCACCCGCAGCGCCAGCGGGACGGGACCATCGGAGCTGAGCAGGCGCGGCGGCACGCCCTGGAACCGGATGCGCACGGGCGGCAGCACCGTCTCGTTGCCGCCCAGCCGGTGCAGGTAGCCCGGCTCCAGGCCGTAGACCAGCACCAGGCCGAAGAGCGCGCCCCCGGCCAGCCCGCGCAGGAGCAGGCGCTGCGGATCGCGTCGGGCCGGGCCGATCGTGCGCAGCAGCAGGTACCAGCCCAGGCCGACGAGCAGGATCGCCCACAGCGGTGCGCCGGCGAACAGCCCCAGTCCCGCCGCCGCGCCCAGCGCGGGCAGCGCCCAGCGGCGCAGGCCGCGCCCCGGCTGGCCCAGCCCGGCGATGAGCGGCCCGCCCAGCACGGGCAACAGGAACACCAGCAGCAGGGCGTACTGGGCGGCCGAGCCCCAGCCGCCCGTGAAGGCGAAGGGCCAGTGCGCGCCCTCGCGGCAGTTGAGGGCGCGGCAGCCGGCGGGCCAGAAGCCCTGCACGATCCACAGCAGCAGGCCCATCCCCAGCGTGGCGCAGAGCAGCAGCAGCAACGCCGGGCGCAGGTCGCCCCCGCTGCGCCCCTGCAGCCCCACGCGGAAGGCGGCGGCGCCCCAGGCGAAGTGCCCGGCCGTGAGCAGCAGCACGGTGAGCGCGGTGCCCCATTCCTGGCGCAGCGCGGCCACCAGAGCCACGTAGACGCCCAGCGCGAGCAGCGGCTGCAAGGGACGCAGGGCGGCGCTCCAGCCGCCGTCCTGCACCAGGGCCGCGGCGAGCAGGAGCGTAAGCGCGAGCTGGCCCGGATAGAGCGTCCAGCCGCCCAGATCGAAGCGCAGCCAGGGCGTGGCGAGCAGGAACAGAGCCAGCCACTGCGCGGCCGATCCCTCCAGCAGCAGATCCAGGGCAGCTGCACGGCGTGGCATGCCTTGACTTGCCATCAGGAGCGATTCTGCGCTAGAAAAAACAGTTGCAGGTTGGAGGCGGTGCTGATAGGTTTACGGTTTCTTAACGGCTGCGCCCGTTCCGTGTCATAGCAGGGCGCGTCGGCGATTCCAAGTGGCGCTGCAAGTGCGGATCGGGCGCGCGGCGCCAGCCGGTTCCACCCGCAAGCCCGCGGTGTTCCAGGATACAGCGGGAGTGCCGCACCGGAAACCCCTTGCGTCGGCCCCCCCCCGGACACGGGGAGGGCGGCCGGGCCGCCCTGGCTGTGCAGTGGCGCGGGTGTGGCATGAGCCGACCGGCCGCCACTGGCTGCCACTCCGGCGCTGGCGGTGAGCTGGTAGAGCGCACGGTCTGCCAGCTCGGGCGGCAGGACGGAAAGCGGCCGGCGCAGGTGCCGGCAGGACGCCCGAGGGGCCACGAAGCAGCGCACGGTCTGCCAGCTCGGGCGGCAGGACGGAAAGCGGCCGGCGCAGGTGCCGGCAGGACGCCTGAGGGGCCACGAAGCAGCGCACGGCGCAATGGGAGCCGAGGAACAGGACGAGATGCCGACACTGAATCAGTTGGTGCGCAAGGGCCGCCGGGCCAAGCTGACCAAGGCCAAGACGCCTGCGCTGCAGGGCTGCCCGCAGCGGCGGGGGGTGTGCGTGCGCGTGTACACGACGACGCCCAAGAAGCCCAACTCGGCGCTGCGCAAGGTGGCGCGCGTGCGCCTGACCAATGGCTACGAGGTAAACAGCTACATCCCGGGTGTCGGCCACAACCTGCAGGAGCACTCGGTGGTGCTCATCCGCGGGGGCCGCGTGAAGGACCTGCCTGGGGTGCGCTACCACATCGTGCGCGGGGTGCTGGATACGGCGCCCACGGCCAATCGCAAGAAGAGCCGCTCCAAATACGGCACCAAACGCGGCTAGCCGCACCACGCGACCCGAGCCACTCCGGCACCTGACCGCCCGTTACGAGAGCCCATGTCCAGACGACGCGCCGCCGAACCCCGCAAGACCCTCGCCGACCCGAAGTTTCACGACGAGTTGATCTCCAAGTTCACCTGTGTGCTGATGGTGTGCGGCAAGAAGAGCGTGGCGCGCAAGATCCTGTACCGGGCGATGGACGAGATCAGCCAGCGCGAGAAGGAAATGCCGCCGCTGGAGGTGGTGCGCAATGCCGTGGAGCACGTCAAGCCCACCGTGGAGGTGAAGTCCCGCCGGGTGGGCGGCTCGACGTATCAGGTGCCGGTGGAGGTGCGTCCGTCGCGGCGCACGGCGCTGGCCATCCGCTGGATCATCCAGAACGCGGCGGTGCGCGGGGGCAAGACGATGGAGTCCAAGCTGGCCAACGAGCTGGTGGACGCCTTCAACAACCGGGGCGGCGCGATCCGCAAGAAAGAAGACGTCCATCGCATGGCGGAAGCCAACCGGGCCTTCGCCCATTACCGCTGGTAACCCCGAACCGCCACTCCTGAACAAGCGGAACTGACCGTGCCCAGACCCTCTCCACTCGACCGCTATCGCAACATCGGCATCATGGCCCACATCGATGCCGGCAAGACGACGACGACCGAGCGCATCCTGTTCTACACGGGCCGCAGCCACAAGATGGGCGAGGTGCACGAAGGCGCGGCCACGATGGACTGGATGGAGCAGGAGCAGGAGCGCGGCATCACGATCACCTCGGCGGCGACGTTCTGCGAGTGGACCGTGGACGGCGAGCCGTACTTCATCAACATCATCGATACGCCCGGCCACGTGGACTTCACCATCGAGGTGGAGCGCTCGCTGCGCGTGTTGGACGGTGCGGTGGCGGTGTTCGATGCGGTCAACGGCGTGGAGCCGCAGTCCGAGACGGTGTGGCGCCAGGCGGACAAGTACCGCGTGCCGCGCATGGGCTTCATCAACAAGATGGACCGCGTGGGTGCGGACTTCGAGATGTCCGTGGAAAGCATGCGCAAGCGCCTGGGCGCCAAACCGGTGGCGGTGCAGATCCCCATCGGGGCCGAGGACGGCTTCAAGGGCATGGTGGACCTGATCCGCATGCACGGCATCATCTTCCACGACGAGACCCTGGGCGCCAAGTACGACACGGGGGACATTCCCGCCGACCTGCGCAAGGCGGCCGAGGCGGCGCGCGAGAAGATGCTGGACGTGATCTCGCAGTATGACGACGCCCTGACCGAGCGCATCCTGCAAGGCCACGAGCTGACGCCGCAGGAGATCGAGAAATCGATCCGCACCGGCACGGTGGCCGGGCACTTTACGCCCGTCTTGTGCGGCTCCGCCTTCAAGAACAAGGGTGTGCAGCAGCTCCTGGACGCCGTCGTGAAGTACCTCCCCTCCCCGTTGGACGTGCCCCCGGTGACCGGCGTTTCCATCAAGGGCGACAAGCAGCTCACCCGCAAGACGGCCGACAGCGAGCCGCTGGCGGCGCTGGCCTTCAAGGTGATGACGGACCCCTACGTGGGCCAGCTCACCTTCTTCCGGGTGTACTCGGGCAAGCTCGCGCAGGGCATGCAGGTGCTGAACCCGTCCCGGGACAAGAAGGAACGCATCGGGCGCATCATGCGCATGCACGCCAACAAGCGCGAAGAGGTGAAGGAGGTCTACGCGGGCGACATCGCCGCGGGCATCGGCCTGGACGCGACCACGGGCGACACGCTGTGCGACCCGGACAAGCCGATCATGCTGGAGCGCATGGAGTTCCCCGATCCGGTGATCGACATCGCCCTGGAGCCCAAGACCAAGGCCGACTACGAGAAGATGGGCGTGGCGCTGCAGAAGCTGGCGCAGGAGGACCCGTCCTTCCGCGTGCACACGGACGAGGAATCCAACCAGACGATCATTTCCGGGATGGGCGAGCTGCACCTGGAGATCATCGTGGACCGGCTGCTGCGCGAGTTCAAGGTCGCCAGCAGCGTGGGCAAGCCGCAGGTGGCCTACCGCGAGACGGTGACGGTGCCCTCGGAGATCGAAGTCAAGTACGTCAAGCAGACCGGCGGGCGCGGCCAGTACGCGCACGTGGTCTTGAAGATCGAACCGCAGGCCCCGGGCACCGGGTTCGAGTTCCAGAACAAGGTGGTGGGCGGCAACATCCCGCGCGAGTACATTCCCGCGGTGGAAAAGGGCGTGCAGGAAGCGCTGTCCACCGGGGTGCTGGCCGGCTATCCGCTGGTGGACCTGAAGGTGATGCTGCTGGACGGCTCGTACCACGAGGTGGATTCGTCGGAGATGGCGTTCAAGATCTGCGCGTCGATGGCCTTGAAAGACGGGGTCAAAAAGGGCAAACCGGTGTTGCTGGAACCGGTGATGAAGGTGGAAGTGGTGGTGCCGAGCGAGTACATGGGCGATGTGATGGGCGACCTGAGCTCGCGGCGCGGCCACATCAAGGGCATGGAGGAGCGCTCCGGGGCGCAGGTGATCAACGCGGATGTCCCCCTCTCCGAGATGTTCGGTTATTCCACGACGCTGCGCTCCATGACCCAGGGGCGCGCCACGTACACCATGCAGTTTTCCCATTACGAGCGGGTGCCGGGCACGCTGTCCGAGGAACTGATGGCCCGCAAGGCGGGTTGAGCGGGAGCAGCGGGTGCGTCCCCGCGAGCGCGCGGGCGACCCCATCCCAACCGCAACCAGAGCACAGGAGAAGGGAGCGATGTCCAAGGAGAAATTCGATCGGTCCAAGCCCCACGTCAACATCGGGACGATCGGTCACGTCGACCACGGCAAGACCACGCTGACGGCAGCCATCACCAAGGCGCTCTCGCTGAAGAAGCTGGCCACCTTCACCGCGTTCGACCAGATCGACAAGGCCCCCGAGGAAAAGGCGCGCGGCATCACCATCGCCACCGCCCACGTGGAGTACACGACGGAACATCGCCACTACGCGCACGTGGACTGCCCCGGACACGCCGACTACGTGAAGAACATGATCACCGGCGCGGCGCAGATGGACGGCGCCATCCTGGTGGTCAGCGCGGTCGACGGCCCGATGCCGCAGACCCGCG
>JBGOUY010000419.1:0-2770 GCA_041477795.1 bacterium | reverse complement strand
GGGACCTTCGCAATTTTCCATCAAGCCCACACTTCCGCGCACTTTCCTCTGGACAATCGAATCACTGCATGTGTATATGATGCTTCCAACGATCAACCGATCCCGGGGAGGCGCGCGGCCGCATGAGCAAGCAGCCATCCAAGTGGCACATCGAAACCACGCTGGTGCACGGCCCCGGCGGCGACGGCAGCTTCGGCCCGACCCTGCCGCCGATCGCCCTCTCCACGGCCTACGACCACGCCACGGCGGAGGAGATGGAGGCGATCTTCGCCGGCAAGGCGCAGGGCCTGGTCTACTCGCGTCTGCAGAACCCCACCGTGGCGGCGCTGGAGCAGCGCATCGCGGCGGCCTGCGGCGCGGCGGGCGCGCTGGCCGTGGCCTCCGGGATGTCCGCGATCTCGCTCACGCTGCAGGCGCTGCTGCGCAGCGGGGATGAAGTGCTGGCCAGCCCGTGCCTGTTCGGGGGCACCTTCACGCTGCTCAACCGCACCCTGCGCGAGCTGGGCATCACGACGCACTTCATCGACCCGGCCGACCCCGCCTCGGCCGAGCCGCACATCGGGCCCACCACGCGCGCGGTGTTCCTGGAGGCCATCGCCAATCCGGCCATGGTCGTGCCGGACTTTGCCGCTTGGCGCCGCCTGTGCGACCGGCACGGCCTGCCGCTGCTGGTGGATGCGACGCTGCTGACGCCGGTGCTCTTCGATGCGGAGGCGCTGGGGGCGGATGTGGCCTTCTTCTCCGCCTCCAAGTTCCTGGCCGGCGCGGCCAGCATCGTGGGCGGGCTGGTGGTGGATACGGGGCGCTGCCCCTGGCACACGCTGGGCAACCCGGCGCTGGAGGACTACCGCCGCGCGGGGCAGGGCGCCCTGCTGGCCAAGCTGCGCAGCCGCATGATGGCGGACGTGGGCCCGACGCTCTCGCCCATGAACGCCTTCCTGATCCTGATCGGGCTGGAATCCCTCCCGCTGCGGCTGGAGCGCCAGTGCGACAACGCCCTGGCCGTGGCCACCTACCTGGCCGAGCACCCGCGCGTGACGGGCGTGCGCTACCCCGGCCTGCCGGACGACCCGGCGCACGCCCGCAGCGCCGCGCAGTTCCGCGGCCACTTCGGCAGCCTGCTCTCCTTCACCCTGGCGGACAAGGCGGCCTGCTTCCGCTTCCTCAACCGGCTGCAGCTCGCGCAGCGGGTGATCAACCTGGGGGATACGCGCACGCTGGCCAACCATCCCGCCTCCACCATCTACGGCACGTTCTGGAAGCACGAGCAGGAGCTGGCCGGCGTGCCGGACACGCTGATCCGCTTCTCGCTGGGCATCGAGCACCCGGCGGATATCCTGGCCGATCTGGAGCAGGCGCTGGAAGCGGCCTGAGCGCGGCGCCGGCCGAACCGCACCGGCTTTACTCCCCGCCGCGCCCGGCATAGGATGCCCGCACCGGGCGGGCCCCCTGCGCCGCCCGGCCGGGGGCAAGCGGGCAGGCGGGAGGATCTCAGGGCCCCATGGGCGCACGAGCACCGGCGGCAACAGGGCGACGCGTCACCGTCATCGGGGCGGGCATCGTCGGCATCTGCTGCGCGCTCTACCTGCAGCGCGACGGGCACACCGTGACCGTGCTGGACCCCGCCCCGCCGGGCGAGGGCGGCGCGTCCTTCGGCAATGCGGGCATCCTCGCCATCGATCATTGCGTCCCTGACGCCCACCCGGGCATCCTCTGGCACATCCCGGGCTTCCTGCTGGATCCGCTGGGCCCCCTCACCATCCGCTGGAGCTACCTGCCGCGGGCGCTGCCCTGGCTGCTGCGCTTCGTGGCGGCCAGCCGCCGCAAGCCCTTCGAGGCCAGCTCGCGCGGGCTGCAGGCCCTGCACGGGCAGGCGCTGGCGGCGTACCGGCCATTGGTGGAGAACGCCGGGGCGCAGGAGCTGCTCCGCCGCAGCGGCTGGCTGGTCATCTTCGAATCCGACACCAATTTCGCCAGGGCGCGGCGCTTCAAGGTGGACATCCCGCGCCAGCTCGGCGTGCGCCTGGAGGAGCTGGACGGCGCCGGCGCGCGGGCGCTGGAGCCGGCGCTGAGCCCGGAGATCCGCCACGCCGTGCACTACCCGGACGTGGAGATGACCACCGACCCCCTGCGCCTCGTGCGCGTGCTGGCGCACGACTTCCAGCGCCGCGGAGGCACCGTGCGCCGCGAGCGCGTGCGCGGCTTCACGCTGGGGCGGCACGGGGCCGAGGTGGTGCACACGGACGTGGTGACCCACGCCACGGACGTGGTGGTGCTGGCCGCCGGGGCCTACTCGCGGCCCCTGGCCGAGGCGCTGGGCAGCCGCGTGCCGCTGGACACCGAGCGCGGCTACCACGCCATGCTGCCCGAGCCCGGCCTGCTCATGAAGGTGCCGGTCATCTCCGGCGACTTCCATTGCGCCCTCACGCCCATGGAAAACGGCCTGTGCGTGGGCGGCACGGTGGAGTTCGCCGGCCTGCACGCCGCGCCCAACTACGCCCGCGTGGACAAGCTGCTCTCCATCGCGCACCGCACGCTGCCCGGGCTGAACGACGAGGGCCACACGCGCTGGATGGGCTGCCGGCCCTCCCTGCCCGACTCGCTGCCCGTGCTGGGGCGCTCCCCGCGCTACCGCGACGTGTACTTCGCCTTCGGCCACGGCTCGGTGGGGCTCACCGACGGCGCCCTCACCGGCAAGCTGATCGCCGAGCTGGTGGCGGAACGGCCTCCCACCGTCGACGTGACGCCCTACCGTCCGGACCGCTTCTAG
>JBGOUY010000370.1:0-3638 GCA_041477795.1 bacterium | reverse complement strand
GATCGCGCCGGCCGGAATGCCCAGCACGGCGGCGATGTGCGCGCTGCGCGCGGCGGGGGGCGCGCCGGGGCGGAAGTGGAAGGCGAAGCCGCGGAAGTCCCCATGGGGCACCGGATCGCGTGAGACCACCGACCAGAACGGCGCGGCGATGCCCACCAGCCCGGCCAGGCGCGGCAGCGCCGTGCGCTCCGCGCGCACGACCACGCCCTCGCTTTCCACCGTGGCCATGGCCAGCTCGCGCAACAGGGCAGCGACCTGCGGGGTCGCCTCGGCCAGCAGGGCCGCGGCGGCATCGGGCGGCGTGGCCAGCGCCAGCGTCGGGGCCGTGAACATCGCGCCGGCCTCCGTCGTGACGCGCCAGGCACTGCCCGCGCGCTCGATGCGCCGCACCGGGCAGGCTGTGTGCACGGCCAGGCCGGGCTGCGCGGCGATGGCCTCCGGGATGGACTGCAGGCCGCCCGCGAAGGCGAAGCTGCGCGGAAGCTCCTTGCGGCGCGGGCGCTTCTTGAACAGCAGCTCGGCGGGAATCCCCGCCGCATCCTGCGACGCCACCGCGCTCAGCATGGGGCGCAGCACGCGCTCGAAGTTGTCGCGGCCTATCACGCGGCCGTAGTAATCCGCCACGCTGGCCCCGGCACGGCGGGCCCAGAGCAGGCGCGGCAGCGAGCGCGCCAGCTCCCCCCAGCGGAGCTGCGAGCGCACGGACAGCACGCGCCCCTCGCGCCAGAGCATCCAGCGCGCCGTCTGGCGGCGGGTGAGGCGATCGGCCAGGCCCAGCGCCTCCACGATGCCCAGCAGCCGGCCGTAGGAGTTGTAGGCGGTGTGGCCGCCCAGTTCCAGCCAGAAGTCCGTGCCGAAGCGCGCGCTGTGCAGCGCCCCGCCCAGGCGCCCCTCGCGCTCCAGCACGCACACGGCGCGGCCCTGCGCGCGGGCGAAGTGGGCCAGGCTGAGGCCGCTGATGCCGGCGCCGATGACGATCAGTTCGTGCTCGGGCATGGGGTGCGAGTGGCGCTGGGAGTGCGCGGGTGGCGCTAGGACGCGGCCTCGTGACCCGGCGCGGCGGCCGGGCCGGCCAGGCGCTCGGCGAAGGCCTCGCGCCAGCTCGCCGCCAGCGTGGGCAGGGCCGCGGCGCGCGCCGCGCCGGCGCGGTCAGCGGGCGCCGCAAACCAGAGCCGGTTCACCTCGGCCACGGTGAGGCCGCCCGCGCCGGTGGCGATGCGCACGATGGCGTCGCCTGCGGCGAGCACCCCCTCCTCGATCACGCGCAGGTAGAAGCCGCTGCGCCCGCTCTCCTGGAAGCGCCGGACCATGCGCGGATCGCCGAAGCGGATGCCCAGCTTGAAGCAGGGTGAGCGGGGCTGGCTCACCTCCAGCACCGCGCTGCCGATGCGGAAGCGGTCGCCGATGCACACGGCGTGCTCGAGCAGCCCCTCCGTGGTGAGGTTCTCGCCGAAGCCGCCCGGCGCCAGCTCGGGCCGCTCCAGCTCGCGCCGCCAGAGCGGATAGTGCTCGCAGGGATAGCCGTAGACGGCCTTGTCCAGCCCGCCGTGATTGACCAGATCGGCCTGCCCGTCGCCGGCCAGGTTCAGGCGCGTCAGGTGCATGGGTCCGCTCACGGGGGTCTTCCAGATGCCCGTGCGCACCGTGCCGCGCCGCTCGTCCTGCACCTCGCGCGGGGTGCCCACGCTCACCACCAGCAACTTCATTGCCAAGTCTCCAGGTGGATGCTCCGGGTGGACTGTTCCCAGCCTACCCGCTCCTTGGCGCCCTGCCCAGCCCCGCCGCGCGGTTCGTGGAACGTTCGCCGGAGTGACGGGAGTGCGAGGTGCGACGCGAAAGATTTCCATTGACAGGCATCCATTTGGTTGCCTATCATTTGGCCACATGCCGGAGCGGCCGAGAGACGATGGAGCGCGTATTCAAGGCCCTGGCCGATGCCAGCCGCAGGGAGCTGCTGGATCGGCTGCACGCCCGCAATGGGCAGACTCTCGGCGAGCTGTGCGCGGGCCTGCCCATGTCGCGCCAGGCGGTGACCAAGCACCTGGGCCTGCTGGAACTAGCGAGCCTGGTGGTCACCCTGCGGCAGGGCCGCGAGAAGCTGCACTACCTCAATCCCGTGCCGATCCACCAGATCGCCGAGCGCTGGATCGGCAAGTACGAACGCACGCGGCTGCACGCATTGGCGGACCTGAAGCGGCGGCTGGAGGAGGCATCCCATGACTGAGCCCGGCAGCCGGCTGACCCGGCAAGACACCGTGTACGTGACCTACATCGCCACCACGCCCGAGAGGTTGTGGGCGGCGCTGACCGGGCCGGAGTTCACGCGGCAGTACTTCTTCGGCCGCGCCATCGAGTCCACGTGGCGGGTCGGGGCGGAGTTGCTCTACCGCTTGCCGGACGGGCGCGTGGACCTGCGCGGGACGATCCTGGTGTGCGATCCGCCGCGTCAGCTCACTTTCCGCTTCACGGTCGAGGGTTTGGAAGCGGCGCGCGCGCTGCCGCCGACCGAGGTGACCTACCTGCTGGAACCGCTGGGAGAGGTGGTGCGGCTCACCTTGACCGAAGCCCACCCCGAACCTATCCCCGAAGCCTGGCTGGAAGGCGGCCGGCGAGGCTGGCCGGTCATCCTTTCCGGCCTCAAGAGCCTGCTCGAGATGGGCCGCGTCCCGCACATCCCCCCGCCCGGCCCACCGCCACAGGCTTGAGGCGGCGGGCGGCGCCCCCGATGCGAGCGTGCCGGTGGCTCCTACAGCGCCGGCGCGCGGGTGTGCCAGGCGGTGGCTTGCTGGTAGGCGTGGCCGAGACGCAGCAGGCGGGCCTCGCCGAAGGGCCGCCCGATGAGCTGCAGCGAGAGCGGCAGGCCCGCGGGCGAGAAGCCCATCGGCAGCGCCAGCGCGGGCAGGCCGAGGTAGTTGGCGGGCTGGGTGCAGCGGCCGATCGCCGCCAGCAGCTCCAGGAAGCCCGGGCGATCCCCCACGTCCACCTCCGCGATGGGAGGCGCGGCGAAGGATGCGGCGGGGGTGAGCAGCACGTCCACCCGGGAGTACACGTCTTCCATCACGCGCTGCAGGATCGCCCCGCGCAGCCGGAGGGCGGCGAGGTAGTGCGTGGCCGGCGTGAAGAGGCCGATGCAGATGCGCGCGCGCACCTGGGGCGAATAGTCCGGCGGCCGCGTGGCGAGCCATTCGCGGTGCGCCGCGGCGGCCTCCGTGCGGGAGAGCAGGTTGCCCAGCGGGTACAGCAGGTCGTGATCGGGCAGGCGCACCTCGCGCAGCTCGGCGCCCAGGTCGCGGAACACTTGCTGGGCCGCCTGCAGCGCGGCCCGCACCGGCTCGCTCATGCCGTCGCCATAGTAGTTGGCGGGCAGCCCGATACGCACGCCGCGGAGCGCGCCCTCGAGCGCGGCCTCGTAGTCCGGCACGGGCGCGCGGCTGCTGGTGGCGTCGCGCGGGTCGTAGCCGGCCACGCTGCGCAGCAATGGGATTCAATGCGGGCCCTTGGCGCCCTCTGCCTCCGCGCGCTTCGAGACGCTCGCTGCGCTCGCTCCTCAGCAACGCGGAGTCCGTTCATTTCAACGCGATGGCCGAAGCCGCGTTCCTGAGGAGTCCTGCGCAGCAGGACGTCTCGCAGCCGCGGCG
>JBGOUY010000227.1:0-7316 GCA_041477795.1 bacterium | reverse complement strand
CTTCAGGTCGAATTCCACCCGCCGTCCCGGGACGAAGAAGCACAGGCGCGAGCCGGTGCGCGTGAAGATGATGCCCAGCGCGAAGAAGAGGATCCAGCCCACGCGATCGAGGAAGGCGCTGCCCGTCGGGTCCGGGTTGCTGCGCAGGATGTCGACGGCCTGCTGCAGGTACAGCGGGATGGAGAGCGTCATCCACAGCGTGGCGGCCAACAGCACCGTACCGCCCAGGTACGAGAGCGCGTGCTGGCGCAGCAGGGACAGCAGGAACGGCAGGCGCTTCATGCGTCGGATCGGATTCGGGTGCGTGCCGTGCGGGCGGGCCGGAATGCGGCCGACCGCGTGCGCAAGGCAATCCAACCAGGATACCTCATTTCCGCACGCTGGGAACCCGCCCCTTCGCCCGGGTGCGGCCCAGTGCGGCCCGGCGGCGCCCATGCCAGCCCCGCCAGCCCCACCCCCCGCGCGCCACCTTTGCCGCAGGGCCCCATGACGGACGCCTTCCTCCCCCTCTCCCTGCACGCCAGCGCCCTGCCCGCGCCCCAGCGCGAGGGGCTGCAGGCGGCGCTGCGGGCGCGGCGCCTGCCCGGCGCCCTGCTCTACCAGAGCCCGGCCCAGGCCCAGCGCTGGCTGGACTACCACGCCGCCTGGTCGCCCTCCCGCACGGACGCCGGCCTGCGCGCGCTCTACGACGAGGCCTTCCGCGTGGCCGCCACGGCCTTGCACAGCGGGCTGCCCGCTGATTTGCACGCTGGTTTGCACGGTGGTTTGCACCGTGCGGCCCAGCGCGGCGCCAAGGCAGCCAGGCCCGCGCTGCTGCTGGGCGTGGGCTGCGGGGGCGGCAGCAAGGATGCCGACCTGCTGCAGCGCCTCGCCGATGCCGCCCCGGGCCG
The DNA here is from genome assembly GCA_041477795.1 of bacterium. Taxonomy (GTDB): domain Bacteria; phylum SAR324; class SAR324; order SAR324; family JACQKK01; genus DATFMP01. Next base: position 6,426 of record JBGOUY010000227.1, on the reverse strand, counting down.
GCCGCTGGCCTACGTCCCGCTCGATGCGAGCGCGCCGCTGGTGGCCGAGGCCGCGCTGCAGGCGCGCCGGCGCTGCCCGGCCGCCGCCGTGCACCCGCTGGTGGCGGATGTCGCCGCCGCGCCCGCCCTGGACGCCTGGCTGGACGCCGCCGCCCCGGGCGCGGCACGCCTGCTGAGCGCCATCGGCATGCTGCCCAACCAGGACGTGCACACCTTCCCGGCCTGGCTGGCCGGGCTGCTGCGCCCCGGGGATGCGCTGCTGGTCTCCGCCAACCTTTCCCCGGACGGCCTGGACCCGGACGGGCCGCGCATCCTGCGCCAGTACGACAATCCCCCCGCGCGCGCCTGGTACGCGGGCGCCCTGGCCGAGCTGGGCCTGGCCGGCGACGCCTATACGCTGGACGTCGTGGCGCGGCCGCTGCCCGAGCGCCTGCCCGCCGCCATCGCCCCCGGCGCCGCGTGGCAGGTCGCCGCCGAGGCCGTCCTGCACGGGCCGCTGCGCCTGGCCGTCTACGGCCAGACGCTGGCCTTCCCCGCCGGCACGCGCCTCATCGTCTTCGATTCCCTGCGCTTCACCGCCGATGCCGCCGCCACGCTGCTGGAAGCCGCCGGGCTGAGCGTCACCCAACGCTGGGTGGGCGGCGCGGGCGAGGAAGGCCTCTTCCTCTGCGCGAAAGCCTGACCCTGCCGCGCCCCGCCGGAACCGCGACCGGAATAAGGGAGGGGCATGGCATGCCATGCCCCTACACACCGACGCCCTCCAGGAGGTTGGGCCGATCAGCGCGGAGCCGCCTGGACACGCGACCCGCATTTGGAGACGCGCCCCACCGCCAGGGTGGTAACGGCACCGCCCTTGGGCCCCCTCCCTCGGCAGGGACCGGGGCAGGCCCCCGCCGCAGCTTGCCTCGCCCGGACGAATCTGGTCTGCTGTCCGTGCGACTCCCAACCAGATCAATGTCCTAGCTCCCCCCGCGCGCGGACCCGGCGATGGCCCTGGTCGATTCCGACACGCCCATGATGAAGCAGTTCAATGCGCTCAAGGCGGCGCATCCGGACTGCATCCTCTTCTTCCGCGCCGGGGACTTCTACGAGATGTTCGGCGAGGACGCCGTGCGCGCCTCCGCAGCGCTGAACATCGCGCTGACCACCCGCAACAAGTCCGCCGAGAACCCCGTGCCGATGGCCGGGGTGCCCTACCACGCCTTCGAGACGTACCTGAACCGGCTCACGGCCGCGGGCTTCAAGGTGGCCATCGCCGAGCAGATGGAGGATCCGGCGCTGGCCAAGGGCGTCGTGCGGCGGGAGGTGGTGCGCGTGGTGACGCCCGGCACCGTGACGGCCTACGCCTCGTTGGAGGACGACCGGCCCTCGCTGCTGATGGCCATCGAGCCGCGCGGGCGGGCGGGCGGCCCCGGAGGCGGCGCTGGAGGCGGCACCGTGGGCCTCGCCCTGGCCGATCTCACCACGGGGCAGTTCGAGGTGCTGGAGTTCGGCGAAGGGCAGCGCGAGCGGCTCTTCGAGTTCATCGCCGTGGAGCGTCCGCGCGAGATCCTGCTGCCCGAGCCGCGCGGCGAGGCCGACGCGCCGGTGCTGGCGGCCCTGCGCGCGGAGCTGGAGCGGCGCCTGCGCAGCGAGAGCGATGCGCCCGTGCACCTGGAGGCGGCCCCGGCGGCCTGGTTCGAGCTGGCGCGCGCCCGCCGCCGCCTCACCGCCCAGTTCGAGACGGTCAACCTGGCCGGCTTCGGCGTGGAGCACATGGAGGCGGCCCTGCGCGCCGCGGGGGCGCTGCTGACCTACCTGGGCGAGACGCAAAAGTCCGAGCTGGCGCACCTGGCCCCGCCCCGCCCGCGCCTGGCCGAGCGCTCCATGTGGCTGGACGCCAACACGCTGGGGCACCTGGAGATCTTCGAGAACCGCTCCCCCGGCGCGCGGCGCCACACCCTCTTCGCCGTGCTGAACCAGACCCGCACGGCCATGGGCGCGCGCCTGCTGCGGCGCTGGCTGGCCGCGCCGCTGCTGGAGGTGGCCGCCATCGAGGCGCGCCTGGAGGCCGTGCAGGAGCTGGCCGGCAACCAGGCCAGCCGCGACGCCCTGCGCGGCATCCTGGCCCTCGTGCGCGACCTGGAGCGCACCATCGGCCGCGTCAGCCTGCCCCAGGCCGGCGTGGCGGACATGCTGGCCCTGCGCGAGGCGCTGGGCGGCGTGGGGCTGCTGCCGCCCCTGCTGGCCGAACTGCGCGCGCCCCTGCTGGCCGAGCCGGCCCAGGCCTTCGACCCGCTGGAGGACGTGCACCACTTCCTGGCGGAGCGCTTCCTGCCCGCGCCCTCCCTCAAGCTGCTGGAGGGCGGCTACATCGGCGCCGGCGTCAGCGGCGAGCTGGACGGCCTGCGCACGCTCTCGCGCAACAGCCGCGCGGTGATGTCCGAGCTGGAGGCGCGCGAGCGCGAGGCCACCGGCATCGCCTCCCTCAAGGTGCGCTACAACAGGGTCTTCGGCTACTACGTGGAGATTCCCCGCACGCACCAGCGCAAGGTGCCCGCGCACTACGTGCGCAAGCAGACGCTGGTCAACGCCGAGCGCTACACGCTGCCCGAGCTGGAGGAGCTGGAGGAAAAGATCCTCGGCGCCGAGGAGCGCATCGCCGCGCTGGAGTACGAGGCGTTCCAGGAGGTGCGCACGATCCTGCGCGGCTACGCGCGCCGCATGCAGCGCACCGCCGCCTGCATCGCCGCAGTGGACGCGCTGGCCGCCCTGGCCGAGGCCGCGCAGCGCAACGGCTACGCGCGCCCGCGCCTCCTGCCGCCCGAGGCCCCGCGGCGCCTGGCGATCCAGGAGGGGCGCCACCCCGTCATCGAACGCATCGACCTGGGCGAGCGCTTCATCCCCAACGACCTGGAGATGAGCGCGGAGGGCACGCAGATCGTGCTCATCACCGGCCCCAACATGGCCGGCAAGAGCACCCTCATGCGCCAGGTGGCGCTGATCCAGCTGATGGCCCAGGCCGGCAGCTTCGTGCCGGCCGCGGCGGCCACGCTGCCGCTGGTGGACCGCATCTTCACCCGCGTGGGCGCCTCGGACAGCCTGGCGCGCGGGCAGAGCACGTTCATGCTGGAGATGAACGAGGCCGCCAACATCCTCAACAACGCGAGCGCGGAAAGCCTCATCGTGCTGGACGAGATCGGGCGCGGCACCAGCACCTTTGACGGCATTTCCATTGCATGGGCCATGGTCGAGCACCTCCATCGGCTGGGCGCCCTCACGCTCTTCGCGACCCACTATCACGAGCTGACCCAGCTGGCGCACGAGCTGCCCCGAGTCAAGAACTTCAACCTGTCCATCCACGAAGCGGGAGACCGGCTGGTGTTCACGCGCAAGCTCATCCCCGGCGAGGCGGACAAGAGCTACGGCATCCAGGTGGCGCGGCTGGCCGGCCTGCCCGCCGCCGTGGTGGCGCGGGCGCACGAGGTGATGGCCGCCCTGGACGAAGGCGGCAACGGCGGCGCCCCCCCGGCCGCCGCTCCCACAGAAGCCGCCGAGACCGCCGCACCCGCAGAAGTCGCTGCCCCCGCCGGACGCGCCAGCACCCGGCGCGCCGCGCGCGGGCGCCAGCAGCTCTCCTTCCTGGCCGATGTGCACCCCATGCTGGAGGAGATCCGCGCGCTGGAGCTGGACGGCATGAGCCCCCGCGAGGCGCTGGAGTTCCTCTTTGCCGCGCAGCGCAAGCTGCACAAGGGGAACGCGTGATGCGCGCCCGGCTCGCCCTGGCCGCCCTGGCTCTGCTGGGGGCCGTGCTCGCCGCCGCTGCCCAGCCGGCCCGCGCGGCGGAGGTGGAGGGGCGCTACCGCGATGCCGCCGCCCGCTTCCACACCCTGCGCAGCAGCGGCTCGGCCAGCGCCGAGCAGTGGCGCGCCGTGGCCGATGCCTTCCGCTCGATCCATGCCGAAGTGCCCACTGCGCGGCGGGGCGCCGATGCGCTCTTCAGCGCCGCGCTGGCCTGCCGCGAGGCCTGGCGCGTGGGCGTGGAATGGCAGGACCTCAGCCGCGCCGTGGCGGACTTCCGGGCCTTCGTGTCCAGCTACCGCGACGACCGCCTGGCCGACGATGCGCTGATGCACCTGGCGGCCCTGCTCGCCGATGGCTATGGCGACCTGGCCGCCGCGCGCGATACCTACCAGCGCCTGCTCAACGACTATCCCGACGGCGATCAGCAGCCGGCCGCCCAGCGCCGCCTGGCCGCCGTGGCGGCCGTGCTGAACGCCACCGCCACGCGTGACCGGGCCGAGCGCATGGAGCGTGCCGAGCACAACGATCGTGCCGAGCGCAGCGGGCAGACCGCCCACAGCGCCGCCCCCGCCGCCTCCGCCCCCGTGACGCGCGTCGCCGCAGCCCAGGCGGCGGGCAAGGACAGCGCGGCCGCTGGCGCCGGCGCTCCGGGCTCCGCCGGCTCGAACGGCTCAGCCGCTTCGAACGGCTCAGCCGGCTCCGCCCGGGCCCAGCTCGCCGGCATCGATTACGGCCTGGCCGCGGCCCGGCCCGCGGACGGCAACGACGAGCCGGCGCCCCCGGGCGGGCACGTCAAGCGCGTGCAGGTCTGGAGCGCGCCGGAGTGGACGCGGGTGATCCTCACCACCGATCCCGGCGTGCGCTTCACCGTGAGCCGCCTGGAGGCCGACGAGCACCGCCCTGAGCGCGTGTTCTTCGACCTGCGCGCCGAGCCCGGCACGGAGCTGGCCCCCGTGACCGCCGTGGGCGATGGCGTGCTGCGCGGCATCCGCATCAGCCGCTACGACGCCAGGACGACCCGCGTCGTGCTGGACCTGGGGCGCATGGAGGGCTACGCGGTGAAGGACTTCCGCCTGCCCGGTGAGCGCAAGATCGTCGTGGACCTGCGGCCGACCGCGGCCGTCCTCGCCGCGCGGCGCAAGACGGCCGCCCCGGCGCTGGCCGCCGCCACGCTGGCCACCAGCCCCGCGCGCACGCCCACGCCGGCCGTGGCCTCCGCGAGCGCCCCGCAGCCGACCCCGGCCGCCAGCGCGCCCCTGCCCGAGCCCCTCGTGAATGCGCCCGCCGGGCTGCAGGTGCACTCGATCATGATCGATCCCGGCCACGGCGGGCACGACCCCGGCGCGCTGGCCTATGGCATGGAGGAAAAGACCCTCGTGCTGGAGATCTCGCGCCGCCTGCGCGACCTTCTGCGCGAGCGCCACCCGGAACTGCGCGTGGGCCTGACGCGCGAGCGCGACGTGTTCATTCCGCTGCAGGAGCGGCCGCAGATCGCCAAGCGCTTCGGGGCGGACCTGTTCGTCTCGGTGCACCTCAACGCCAATCCGATCCGCCGCTTCCACGGCGTGGAGACGTACTTCCTCAACGTGACGCAGGATCGCGAAGCGTTGGAAGTGGCCGCGCGGGAGAACGCCGGCTCCGGCCAGCACCTGGCGGACCTCAACGGCATCCTGCTGGACCTGCTGCGGGACTCCAACCTGATCGAATCGGGCGAACTGGCCAAGACGGTGCAGGCCTCCCTGGTCACCACGCTGCGCGCGGACACCGGCCCGGTGCGCGACCTGGGTGTGAAACAGGCGCCGTTTCTGGTACTGATGGGGGCTGAAATGCCCAGCGTGCTGGTCGAGGCGGGCTTCATCACCAACCGCGACGAGAACCGGCGCCTGCAGGACTCCGACTACCTGGACCAGATCGCCCAAGGCATCTATGACGGTCTGCGCCGTTACATCGAGCAGCAGAACATCATCTCGGCCGCCCGCCCGCCCGCGTCGGTCGCCGCGAACGAGCGGCGCTGAGGCCGCAGCGCCCGCCGTCTTCTCCCTGGCATTCCGCTTGCGCCGCGCCGCTGTGCCGACCAGCGTGCCGGCCATCGTGCCGGTCGCCCTGCTGGCGCTGCTGCTGGGGCTGCCGCTGCTGGGGGGGTGCGTCAAGTCCAGCACGTTCTATGGCGCCCCGGCCGGCGACCTGCACGGCAAGCCCGTGCTGCTGCTCCAGCCCACCCTGCTCGCCCCCACCAGCCCGGAATTGCACCAGCACGTGGTGGACGCGATCGAGGGCGGCCTGGCCGCTTCGCCGGAGTTCGGGCCGATCACGCGCCGCGAGGAGATGCGCGGCCGCAAGGAGCTGCCCCTGGAAGTGCTGGATGCCTACACCCTCTTCTCCAACACGCTCTCGCTCACGGGCGTGGCCGACCCTGAGCTGGCAACCCGGCTCGCCAAGGGCGCGCAGGTGGATCTGCTGATGGTGGCCCAGCCGGCCTATCTGCCCTGCGCCATCTGCGATGAGGGGGACGAGCTGTGGCTGGTCGGCCAGGTCGTGGATGCCCACACGGGCCGGATCGTGTTCCGCGATCACCTGCACATCGGCGCGCGGGGCAATGAGCCGGACTACCTGCGCGGGCTGGCCGACGACCTGACGCACGAG
>JBGOUY010000211.1:0-7919 GCA_041477795.1 bacterium | reverse complement strand
GCCGTGTATGCGCTGCTGACTCTGCTGGGAGTGTGGTCCGGCGACGCTCCCGGCGAGTACCGCGATTTCTACCGCTGGATTCGGGGGGACTGGATCTGGCTGGAGCTGACGACCCTGCTAGCCGGGGCGGTGGCACTGTGGCGCGTGCGCTTTCCGTTCCTGATGGCGCCCGTGGCTTTCGTGCTCTGGTACGTCTCCATGGATCTCACGCCGATCCTGTTCGGCAGCGGGTTCGTCTGGCGCCGCGAGCTCGTGAGCGTCCTGGTGGGGCTGGCGATGGTGGTGTTGGCCTTCGCGGTGGATCGCCGCACGCGGCAGGACTTCGCCTTCTGGCTCTACCTGTTTGGCCTGCTCGCCTTCTGGGGCGGACTGTCCCTGATGGATAGCGACAGCGAACTGGGCAAGCTGGCCTACTTCGGAATCAACGTGCTGCTCTTGTTGGTGGGGGTCTTGCTACAGCGCCGGGTGTTCCTGGTGTTCGGCACCGCGGGCATGTATTTCTATTTGGGCCACCTGGCGTGGTCGGTGTTCAAGGCTTCGCTGCTCTTCCCCCTGGCCTTGTCCCTGCTGGGACTGGTGATTCTGGGCTTGGCGATGCTGGGGCACCGGCACCGGGCCGCCCTGGCCCGCTGGCGCGACCGCCTCGTGCCGTCTGCCATCCAGGGCTGGCTGCCTCCTGCGCGCTGAGCGCAAACCCATGACCGACGAGCCGCGTTCCCAGCCTCCGCGCAGCCACGCCTTCGGGCAGCTGCTGGGCCTGCGCATGGACCAGGCGGCGGCGGGCGTCTGCCACGCGCACCTGGAAGCGCGCGAGGATCACTTCAACCCGCACGGAGTGATGCACGGCGGCGTGCTGTTCTCGCTGGCCGATACCAGCATGGGCATGGCGCTCTACACCGTGCTGGCGCCGGGCGAGACCTGCGCCACCATCGAGGTGAAGATGAACTTCCTGCGGCCCGTCGCGGCCGGCCGCGTGAGCTGCGTGACGCGCGTGCTGCGGCGCGGCCGCACCACCGCCGTGCTGGAGTCCACCCTGCACTGCGGTGACGAGCCGGTGGCCGTCGCGCTGGGCACTTACGCCATCTTGCCCCTGCCCCCCGCCCCAAGCGAGGCCTCGCCGCCATGAGCAGCGCCCCCAGCACCGCCGCCCCCGCCTTCGACCTCGTCACCTGGGGCGAGACCCTGCTGCGGCTCACGCCGCCGCGCGGCGTGCCGCTCGAGGCCACGCCGACGCTGGAGGTGGCCGTGGGCGGCACGGAGTCCAACGTGGCCGTCGCCCTGGCGCGGCTGGGCCACCGCACGGCGTGGGTCTCGCGCCTGCCGGCCAACCCGCTCGGGCGGCGCATCGCGCGGGACGTTGCCGCGCACGGGGTGGACGTCTCCCACGTGATCTGGGCCGATGCGACCGAAAAGGCGGGGCTGTACTTCATCGAGCTGGGCGCGGCGCCGCGGCCGGACCGCGTGCTCTACGAGCGGCGCGACTCGGCCATCGCGCGCCTGGAGGCCGGCGCGCTGGACGCCGCGTTCCTCGCCTCGGGGCGCACGCTGCACCTGACCGGCATCACGCCGGCCCTGGGGGCGGGCTGCCGCGCGGCCTGGCTCGCCTCCGCCGAACGCGCCCATGCCGCCGGCCGCCGTGTCACGCTGGACGTGAACTTCCGCGCCAAGCTCTGGACGCCCGAGGCCGCGCGCGCCGCGCTGGAGGCGATCTTCCCCCACGTGGACGTGCTCTTCAGCGGCCTGCGCGACCTGACGCTGCTCTTCGGCGTGCCGGCCGAGCCGGAGGCCGCCGCGCGCACCTTCGCCGCCGCCTATCGCCTGCCGCTGGTGGTGGTGACCCTGGGCGCCGAGGGTGCGCTGGCCTATGAGCGCGCGACCGAGCGCCTGCTGCGCGAGCCGGTCTTCCCCACGCAGGTGCTGGACCGCATCGGCTCGGGCGATGCCTTCGCCGCGGGCTTCCTGCACGGCTGGGGCGACGGGGGCGCCGCGGGAGACCTGGCGCGCGGGCTGCGCTGCGGCAATGCCCTGGCCGCCCTCAAGCAGACCACCCTGGGCGACACGAGCTGGGCCACCCGCGCGGAGCTGGACGAGCTGCTGCGCGGCGCTCCGGCCGATCCGCGCCGCGTCAGCCGCTAGGGTTCGGACGAACGTGCGCCCCCAAGTTCGCTCCGCCCCCTTGCAACCTCCGCAGGCAGGGGCACAGCATGCTGTGCCCCTACACCCCTTGTGTCTTGATCATGCAGGACGGTGAAGGTGGGACCGCGCCTCCGCCAACCCAAGTGCGGGCGGTGCCGAAGCGCTAATTGCCCCAGTGCCCCGTCAGCACAATCATGGCGGTGTTCAGCTTGAAGCGGGTGTCCGGGATCGACCCGCTCTGGCCGGCCGCCGCGAGCGAGGTCAGCTTGCCGTTCTGGCTCAGCAGCCCGAACTCCAGGCCCAGCTCGCCGAAGAACAGGGCGAAGCCCACGCCCGCCACCAGGGCGCTGCCGGAGAAGCTGGAGCTCTGGAACACGGTGCTGGGCGGCAGCTCGGTGTTCTTGTCGATGCTCAGGCCCAGCACACCCAGCCCGAGCCGGCCGAACAGCTCCGCGTGTTCGCCCAGCGGGGCCATCACCCGCATGGCCACGACCAGCGAAGTCACCGTGGCCTTGAGGGGCTGGTTGGCCAGCACCGGCGCCTGCGACCTGGCATCGTGGGACGTGGCGATGATCAGCCCGTCGACCCCGATGCTGTCGTTGATGTGGGCGCCCCCCAGCACCACGGGGCCCGTGCCCTTCTCCAGCTTGGCGGAATACACGTTCGGCCCCGTGGCGAGATTCGAGGAGTAGACCTCCGTGCCGTCGAAGTCGCCGGAGACGGTGTTGCTGGCCCCGCCGATGCCCACGGTGAACTTGCCGTTGCGCCGCGCCTGCGCCTCCGTCGCGGCCAGCAGGAACACGCAAGCCAGCAGCGCAAGGCAGCGCCACGCGCCCGGCCGAAAGCCAGCAGCGAACATGTCCCATCCTCCGTTAGGGGGTCGCGGGCGGCATCCAGCCGGAGCGCGCTCCGCGCACGCCCCAGGGCGCTCCCGCTGGGTCAATCAGACAACGCCTTGCATGCAGTGTTCCGCATGGAATGGCGCGCCGCGGCCTCACGCTCCGCCGCGGAAGTGCATCGTCAGGGCCAGCGTGACGGTGTTGCGCGTCACGTAGGCCTGCCGGAACGAGTCTACCGTGCGCTCCGCGGCCGACAAGTGGCGCAGGCGCCCGCGCTCGTGCAGCAGGCCCAGCTCCACACCGAGGGGATCGAAGAATACGGCCAGCCCGCCGCCGGCCGCCAGCTCCCACCCGGCCAGTTTCGAGCTGAGCCGCAGGGCGTTGGGCGGCAGCACGGTGTTGTCCGCATAGACCACCCCCATCGTGCCCGCGCCGACCCGCCCGAAGACCTCCACGTTTTCCCCCAGCGCGCCCATCACGCGCAGGGCCGCCAGCAGCGAACCGACGTTGCTCTGGAAGTGCACCCCCGGGTAGGCCGCGTGCGTGGCGTCGTGGCGGGTCGAGAGGGAGAGCACTTCCACGGCCAGCAGCCGGGAGAACTGCAGGCCGCCAAAGAGCAACATACCCCCGCCCTCGTCCGGCTTGGCCAGGTAGGCATTGGGGCCGGTGGTCAGGTCGTCGCTGGCCACGGCCTGGCCGTCCAGGTCGCCCTTGATCCGGGCGCCAGCCAGGCCGATGCCCAGCGTGTACTTGTCGCTCGGCCGCGCGTCTGCCGCCGCCGGCACCATCGCCAGCGCCAGCAGCGCAAGCGACGCCAGCAGCAATATGCCAAGCGGCCGGGCCAGCCAGGGCGGGCGGCGGCGGAGCGGGGCACCCGGACGGGATCGTGGAGTTTGCATGGCGGGACCTGCGCAGGCGGGCCGGCGCGGGGGATCAGTCCGGCTTGCGCTTGGAAGCGGCGGAGGGATCGCGCGGCGCCGAGGGCCCGGGCCTGCCCGGCCCCGCCTTGCCGGAGGCGCCGCCGCTGCCTCCGAAGAGGGCTTCCAGCCGCGCGCGGGCCTTGGCCGCTTCCGTATCGACCGCCCCCTCCAGGCCGGAGCGGGGCCGGAAGTAGTCGCAGAAATTGGCCTGCTCCTTGTCGGTGATCTCGTCGGCCATCGGCTCGCGGCACATCTTGCTGGCCACGCGATCGAAGAAGCCGCACTGGCGGCACACGTGCAGCGAGACGCTGCACTGCGGGCACTCCTCGCGCCGCCCGATGGGCAGGGGCACGGATTCCAGGGACGTGCCGCAGTGCCAGCAATTCAACGGGTCGCGTGCCATCGGGTCGCCTCGCGCGGTCACGGGGGTCGACTTGCATCCTACCATGCCCCGGGCGGCTTGTAAGCGCGTGGCCCTGTGCCGCCAGGGCAAGAGCAAAGTCGGGGCTCGCCGTGGGACCCCACCCCGCTACGCAGGGATGGGCTGCAAGGCTCATTCCAAGTGGATCTGCGCAGCCAGGAAGCCCCCCTGCTCTGCCTAGCGGAGCAGGGGGGTTTGGGGGGATGAGGTCCCGCGCCGGCCGATCCGTTGCGGCGTGCGACGACTTTGCACTTGCCCTGCCTGTGCCGCCCGTGCTGCCCCGTCCAGCGCGCCGGCTCAGTCCTGCGCGGCCACCAGCAGCACCACGGCCGTCCGGCGGCGCACGGTGGCGCCGGCGCGACCCGGCCCGCCCGCCGCCAGGTGCTCCAGGTAAGCCCGCACGGCCTCCGCATCGCTGCCTAGCCGCTCGGCGAGCGGGGTCGGGCGGCCGGGAGCGCCGGGGCCGCCGCCGGCGAACCAGCGCCGCACGCGCTCGCGGCTGAGGGCAAAGTCCACCGGATCGCGCAGCACCTCGTGTTGCAGCGGGCGCAGGCCCGCCTCGCGGCACCAGCGCTCCAGGTCGGCATCGTCCCAGGCCACGGCCGGGTTGTCCGGGTCGGCATAGACGGCCGCCTCGGCCGCGATGGCGCGCCGGGCCAGCTCGGGCGGGGCGCCGCTCCAGTCCAGCGCGGCGAGCAGGCGCTCGCCCAGGCCCGGCGCGCGCTCGGCCAGCACCAGCCGGCCCCCGGGCGCGAGCAGCCCGCCCAGCAGCGCCAGGCACGCCACCCGCTCCGCGCGCGTCCCGGCGCCGCCGAGCAGGTCGCGCGCCAGCACGCGCTCGAAGCGCGGTATTTCCGCACGGCCGGCCTCGCCGCCGGCCTGCGCGGCGATCAGTGCGGGCAGCGCGCGCCAGGGGCCCTGCAGCACCACCGGCGCGTCCAGCGCCGGCAGCAGCCGCGCCGCATCGGCCAGCGCGGCGGCCTGCGCCGCATCGTCCACGCGCGCCCACACGCCGCCGGCGCTGGCGCGGCGGGCCGCCTCCCAGGTCAGCAGGCCGCTGCCCGCGTTGGCATCCAGCACCAGGTGCTCGCGCTGCACCTCCGCCAGGGCGAAGAGCCGGTCGCGCAGGCGCGCCAGGTGCTCGCCCAGCGTGCTGTGTCCGCGCCGGCGCCACTCGGCCTCGCGGCCGCCCACGGCCGCTTTGCCGCCCACGGTGCCGTCCGCGCCGGCTTCCGCATCCTCCGGCCCGCCACCGGCGAAGTGCGCGCCCAGCGCCCCCGCGCCCTCGCGCAGGGCGGCCAGATTGGCCTCGCGCAACTGCTGCACGCGCGTGCGCAGCGCGCCCTCGTAGCCCATGTCCGACGGCTCGTAGAACACGCGGCCCTGCAGACTGTCCGGCAGGTACTGCTGCGCCACCCAGTGATCGCGGAAGGCGTGCGGGTACTGGTAGCCCTGGCCGTGGCCCAGGCCCTCGGCATCGCGGCTGGCGTCCTTGAGGTGACTCGGCACGTCCGCCGTGCGCTCGCGCTCCACCGTGGCCAGCGCGTCGAAGAAGGCCATCGTGGAATTGCTCTTGGGCGCCGTGGCCAGGTACAGGCAGGCCTCGGAGAGGTGAAAGCGCCCCTCGGGCAGGCCCACGTAGTCGAAGGCCTGCGCCGCGCTGGCCACCACGCGCAGGGCGTTGGGGTCGGCCAGGCCCACGTCCTCCGCCGCGAAGATGAGCATCCGCCGCAGGATGAAGCGCGGGTCCTCGCCCGCGTAGACCATGCGCGCCATCCAGTACAGCGCCGCATCCGCGTCCGAGCCGCGCAGGGACTTGATGAAGGCGGAGATCGCGTCGAAGTGCGCGTCGCCCTCCTTGTCGTAGAGCACGGCGCGGCGCTGGATCGATTCCTCGGCCACGGCCAGATCGATCGCCACCGTGCCGTCCGGCCCGGGCGCGGTGGTTTCCACGGCCAGCTCCAGCGCGTTGAGGGCCGCGCGGGCATCGCCGTTGGCCACCGCCGCCAGGTGCGCCAGCGCGTCCGCCGCGAGGCGCACGGCGCGCCGGCCGTAGCCCCGCTCGCGGTCCGCGAGCGCGTGCTCCAGGATCGTGCGGATGTCCCCCTCGTCCAGCGAGCGCAGCTCGAAGATGCGCGAGCGGCTCACGAGCGGCTTGTTCACCTCGAAGTAGGGGTTCTCCGTGGTGGCCCCGATGAGGATCAGCGTGCCGTTTTCCACGTGGGGCAGCAGCGCATCCTGCTGGGCCTTGTTGAAGCGGTGCACCTCGTCCACGAACAGGATCGTGCGCGAGCCCTGCTGCCCCAGCCGCTCCTGGGCCTCCGCGACGGCGGCGCGGATGTCCGCCACGCCGGCCAGCACGGCGTTGAGGGCGATGAAGTGCGCGCGGGTGGTGTTGGCGATGATGCGGGCCAGGGTCGTCTTGCCCGTACCGGGCGGCCCGTAGAAGATCAGCGAGGAGAGCTGGTCGGCCTGGATCGCCCGCCGCAGCAGCCGCCCGGGCCCGAGCACGTGGCTCTGCCCCACGAATTCCTCGAGCGTGCGCGGCCGCATGCGCGCGGCCAGCGGCGCCTTGGTCTCCAGCACGCGCTCTCGGGCTTGGTCGAAAAGGTCCATGGGGCATGATCCGCGATGGCCGCGCCCCCCGCAAGCGCCACGACGGAATGCGCCGGAACCGTGCTGGGGAGCCGGCTGCTCATTGCCAACCGTTCGCACATCGCGGTACTCCTCGGAATGGCCGCCCGCGGCTGGGCGCGGGCCGGGCCCCGTTCCCGGTACGGTGCCAGGTTAGCCCGGCGTGGCGGGTGGCGCTGCAGCGCGGCGCGGGCCGCCGCACTGGTTCCCACGCCCTCACGCCTCCCGTCCCGCATGAACGCACCCTTGGCCGGCATCCTGGTGGTCTCCGTGGAGCAGGCCGTGGCCGCGCCCTACTGCACGGCGCGGCTGGCCGATGCGGGCGCGCGCGTGATCAAGGTGGAGCGCCCCGGCGGCGACTTCGCGCGCGCCTACGATACGGCCGCCGGGGGCGAGAGCGTGTGGTTCATCTGGCTCAACCGGGGCAAGGAGTCCATCGAGCTGGACTTCAAGACGCCCGCCGATGCGGCGCTGATGCACCGCATGCTGGCGCGGGCGGACGTGTTCGTGCAGAACCTGGCGCCCGGGGCGGCCGAGCGCGCGGGCTTCGGCTCGGCGGCGCTGCGGGCCGCGTACCCACGCCTGATCACCTGCGACATCAGCGGCTACGGCGAGAGCGGGCCCTACCGCGACATGCGCGCCTACGACATGCTGGTGCAGGCGGAAAGCGGGCTGGCCTCCATCACCGGCACCGCGGACGCGCCGGGCCGCGTCGGGGTCTCCGCCTGCGATCTGGGCACGGGCCTCAATGCCAGCGCGGCCATCCTGCAGGCGCTCTACGCCCGCGAGCGCACGGGCCGGGGCGCGGGGCTGGCCGTCTCCATGTTCGATGCCATGGTGGACTGGATGGGCGCGGCGCTGCTGCTCTACGAGCACACGGGCCGCGAGCTGCCGCGCACGGGGCTCTCCCATCCGCTCATCGCGCCCTACGGCGCCTTCCCCGTGCAGGGCGGCGGGCAGCTCCTCATC
>JBGOUY010000079.1:0-15572 GCA_041477795.1 bacterium | reverse complement strand
GGGCCCAGCACGGACTGCGCGCAGCCGGTGAGCAGCGCCACGCGCGCCCGGCGCACCCCCTGCGCCGCGTGCACCTCGAAGCGCGCGAGGGACGAGGGCGCGGGCAGGCGCTCCGGCACCAGCTCCAGCGGCGCCCGCAGCGAGCGCGGCAGCAGCCGCGCCAGCGGCCGCGCGAGTTGCGCCAGCCGCAGCGCCAGGCGCAAGCGCCCGGGGTACGGCAGCAGCCGCGCCAGCACGCGGCGCTGCAGGGCCGGCAGGAGCGGGCGCGTGAAGCGCTCCGCGATGCGGCTGCGCATGGGGTCGATCAGGTGCGAATAGCGCACGCCGCTGGGGCAGGTCGTTTCGCAGGCCAGGCAGGAGAGGCAGCTATCCAGGTGCGCGACCACCTGCGCGGTCAGGTCGATGCGCCCCTCCAGCACGGACTTCATCAGGTAGATGCGCCCGCGCGGGCCCTCCAGTTCCGTGCCCGTGAGCTGGTAGGTGGGGCAGGTGGCATTGCAGAAGCCGCAGTGCACGCAGCTGCGGAAGATGTGCTCCTGCACGCGCACGTCGCGTTCCTGCAGGGTGGCTTCGGCGATGGCGGTCTGCATGGCTGGCGTCGGTGCGGGGACGGAAGGGTGGGCCTACAGGTCCGCATACATGCGGCCGGGATTCAACACGCGCTGCGGGTCGAAGGCGCGCTTCAGGTTCTCGTTCAGGCGATGCTGCGCGGGGGTCAATTCGCTGAAGGCCGGCTCCCCGCGCGGGCAGTCGGGCCCCTGGCGCACGAGCTGGGCGTGGCCGCCATAGTCCCGCGCCAGCGCGTGCAGGGCCTTGGGATTGTGGCGGGCGGGCGCGGTGGCCCAGACCAGCGCGCCGCCCCAATCGTAGTACCAGCGCACGCCGGCCAGCTCCGCCAGGCGCCGGCCCAGTGCCGGGCCGGACTGCGGCGCCAGGGAGAAGCGCCAAACGCGCTCCGCCGGCGCGGGAGCGAGCGGCTCCAGCTCGCGCAGGGCGGCCCAGAAGGCGCGCGAGGCCTCCGCCTCCAGCACGGCGGCCGCGCCGCCAGCGCTGAGGCGCTCGGCGCGCTGCCGCACGGAGGGCTCCGGCCCCTCCACGCGCAGGGCGGTGAGCGCGCTGCCCGGCGCCAGATCTGCGAGGGGCGGGGCCTGTACGGTGAACTGCGCGGTGTCCTGCGCGGTGTCCCGCACGGCGGCCGGCAGGTGCGCCAAGCCGCTGGGCTCGTGCTGCGAGCGCGACGCGGCGATCAGCCGCGCCACCGCGTCCGCATCGGAGAGCCCCGCCACGAGCACCGTGCGCTCGGTTTCCGGGCGGGGCAGCACCTTCACGACCACCTCGGTCAGCACCGCCAGGGTGCCGAAGCTGCCGCACATCAGCTTGGGCAGATCGAATCCGGTCACGTTCTTGACGACGCGCCCGCCGCCGCGCACGACCTCGCCCGTGCCCGTGATGGCCTGGAAGCCCAGCAGGTGGTCCCGCGCGGCACCGGCCTTGAAGCGGCGCGGGCCGGCGAGATTGCAGGCCAGCACGCCGCCCAGGGTCGCCGCGGCGCCCCAGTGGGGCGGCTCGAAGGCCAGCGCCTGGCCCGCCTCGGCCAGGGCCGCCTCCACCTCGGTCAGGGGCGTGCCGGCCCGCGCCACCAGGATCAGCTCGTGGGGCTGGTAGTCGACGATGCCGCGCAGCCCGGCCAGGCTCAGCGTGCGCGGCGCCTGCACGGGCCGGCCGTAGCTGCGCTTGCTGCCGCTGCCCAGCACCTCCAGCGGCTCGCCCGCGGCGATGGCGGCCTGGACGTGCCCCTGCACCTCCTCCAGCGTGGCGGGTTGCAGGACAGGACGGTGGGCTGGCGCAGCCACGGGAAGCCGGGAGCGAGTGGAGAGCCTGGGCGGATGCGGCGCGGGAGCGGCGCTCGCACCGGGGGTGCCTTTCCCCTTGTTAGCACCCCGCTCGGCGCAGCGGCAATGGCCGGGCGTCCGGCGGTGCGCTAGGTGCCGTTGCAGCTCCAGGCGTAGCTGCCGAACAGCGTCACGGCGGTCATGTGCCCCGAGCAATACTGCCCGTTGGCCTGCACCGTGACGGTTTGATCGACGGTGATGGGTCCGCTGATGTTCAGCATATTCTTGTCGTAGTCCACGCCGATGGTGCCGTTGCGCGTCCAGCGCACGCTCACGTTGAACACGGCATTGTCGCTCTCCCGCGTGATCAGCAGGGTGCCGTTGGCGGACTCGCTGCGGTTGACGCTCCAGCGGTCAATGCCGGAGATCGATCCGGCCGTGACGTTGACCGAGTCGGTCACGTTAAGAGCCAGACTGCCGTTGACCTTCAACCCGTGCCCGCGGCAGTCGCTCATGGTGGCGGTGAGGCCGCTGATGGTCAGATTGATCGGCCCGTATCCGTTGACGCGTGCGTCGTCCACCGTGCCGCCGCTCCCTGACAGGCTCACCGTGCCGGAGGGAATGCAGTTGGAGGGTGCCGGAAACGCCTGCGGCTGGCTGGGGCCGCTGAGCGACTGTACCAGGATGCGCGTGGAGGCAACGAGGTCGCTTTCGTCCGCGGGCGGCGGGTCGGACACGGAGAAGGGGGTCGTGGCCGGGCTGCCGGTGGCGTTGGAGACGAGCGCGTCCGTCACGGAGAGCATGGCGCTCAGCGTCGCCGACGTGGTCACGGTCGGCGTCTTCGGATCCGTCTTGCCGCAGCCGGCCAATGCGGGGAGGAGCAGCAGGATGAGCAGGATCGCGGGGACGAACGGGCGCATCGAACGGGGACTCTGCACGCGGGGCCTCCTGGCGGACGGGCAATTGTGACAGACAGCGATCCTGCAGCGGACCGGTCGCCCCGCGTGCATCCATGCGGAGCGAACCAGGCACCATGTTAGCAGGGCCGCGCCCGGATTGCATTTCGAAATAGCGTCACTGCCGAGGGAGCGCTAGAACCGCTCCAGCTCCGGGAAGCGGGTCTGGCCGCCGTGCACGTGCATCTGGCCCAGCTCCGCGCAGCGATGCAGCTGGGGCTACTCCAAGTCGGATTCGGCGAGACCAGCGTCTTTGAGGATATCGCGCAGCATCCCGGGTTTCAGGGAGCGGTTGCCATGAATCGGAATCACCAGTCGATTCCGGGCGCCCGGCTTGCCATACACATGGTGGCTGCCGCGCACCCGCAACAGTTGCCAACCACGCCGTTCGAGGATTCGCGACAGATCTTTTCCAGAGAGCGCCTTCATACGGCGATTTCGAGCACGCGCGCCTTGCCTGTCTTGTCCTCCTCGTCCTCGGGTTCAATATCCACGGACAGGTATGCTTCGACAGCCTCGTAGATGTTGGCGAGCAGTTCCTCGAACGTGTCGCCTTGCGTGTAGCAGCCGGGCAGCGAGGGTACTTTGGCCCAGTAGCCGCCGTCCTCTTCGTGTACGATCACTTTGAGCTTCATGTTTCGTTCTCGCCAGTTTCGTCAGGTGCATCCATGGCTGCTAGTGCTGCCCGCAGTCTGGTGTCAAATTCGCCCATGAGCCTTTGGAACTCAGTCATGCTGCGACGTTGGTTCGATAACCATTTGTCCCGCTTCGCCTCCCGAACCGACAGAAACAAGTTGAGATCGAGAGAAGTAAGCGCCGCGTGTGCCTCAATGGATGCTTTCGCATCTTGGTCCGGTATAAAATCCGCAAGGTGTCCATAACAGATCTTGAATTGCTCCCGATCCTTTTCGTTCGCTTCGCATACCGCGCAAATCAGAAGAGCGTTCTTGATCGTATCCTTGCTGTATGGGAGCAGCGACTCGGGGACCTGCATTCCGAGTTTTTCAGATTCTTCAATAACCCTGCCGTAAATCCTGACGATCCTTGGAGCGTCCCGGATCGCACCCTCGATTTCCTTCCGCGAGTCTGGATTTTGCACCGCTTGTTTGACCAACCTGCTTGGCTTTAGGAACGCGCGCGCAGGCTTGCTTAGCCATTTCATTGCGGGGCTCCGAAGTCCTAGAACCGGTCCAGCTCCGGGAAGCGGGTCTGGCCGCCGTGCACGTGCATCTGGCCCAGCTCCGCGCAGCGATGCAGGGTCGGGAACATCTTGCCCGGATTGAGCAGCAGCGCCGGGTCGAAGCTGCACCGGACGCGCTCCATGGCCGCCAGGTCGTTCTCGCCGAACTGGTAGGCCATCAGGTCGCGCTTCTCCACGCCCACGCCGTGCTCGCCGGTGAGGACGCCGCCCACGTCCACGCAGAGCTTGAGGATCTCCTCGCCCATCTTTTCCGCCGTTTCCAGCTCGCCCGGCACGTTGCTGTCGTAGAGCAGGAGGGGATGCAGGTTGCCGTCCCCGGCGTGGAAGACGTTGGCCACGCGCAGGCCGTATTGCCCGGAGAGCGCGCGGATGCGCGCCAGCACGCGCGGCAGCGCGGAGCGCGGGATCGTCCCGTCCATGCAGTAGTAGTCCGGGCTGATGCGGCCCATGGCGGGGAAGGCGGCCTTGCGCCCGGCCCAGAACTTGAGGCGCTCCTCCTCGCTGCGCGAGACGCGCACCTCGCTGGCGCCGGCCTTGCGCAGGATGGCGTCGGTGCGGCCGATCCCGTGCTCCACTTCGGAGGCGGGGCCGTCCAGCTCGACCAGCAGGATCGCCTCGGCTCCCACGGGGTACCCGGCGTGGGCGTACTGCTCGGCGGCCTCGATGGCGAGCTTGTCCATGATCTCCATGCCGCCGGGCACCATGCCCGCCGCGATGACGTCCGCCACGGCTTGGCCGGCATCCTCGGAGCGGTCGAACACGGCCAGCAGGGCGCGCGCCGCCTCCGGGCGGGGCAGCAGGCGCACGGTGACCTCCGTGATGATGCCCAGCAGGCCTTCCGAGCCGGTGAGCACGCCCAGCAGGTCGTAGCCCGCAGCGTCGTACCCGCGGCCGCCCACGCGCAGGATCTCGCCATCGGCCAGCACCACCTCCAGGCCGAGCAGATTGTTGGTGGTGACGCCGTACTTGAGGCAGTGCACGCCGCCGGAGTTTTCCGCCACGTTGCCGCCGATGGAGCAGGCGATCTGGCTGGAGGGGTCGGGCGCATAGTACATCCCCTGCGCCTGGACGGCCTGGGTGATGCGGAGGTTGGTCACGCCGGGCTCCACCACGGCGCAGCGGTTGTCCAGGTCGATCTCCAGGATCTTGTTCATGCGGCTCAGGGCCACCGTGACGCCATCGGCGAGGGGCAGCGCCCCGCCGGAGAGACCCGTGCCCGCGCCCCAGGGCACCACCGGGACGTCCAGCCGGTGCAGCGCCTTCATGATGGCGGAGACCTCCTGCGTGGTGCGCGGCTGCACGACCGCCATCGGCTTCTGCCGGTAGGCGGGCAGGCCGTCGGTCTCGTAGGGGATCAGCTCGGCGTCCTGCTGCAGGAGGCATTCGGCCGGCAGCACCCCTTGCAGCGCCTTGAGCACGGCGCTGCGCCTGGCCAGGCGCTCCGGACTGGGTTCGGGCAGGTGCATGGGGGGCTCCCTCGGTCGCTGCGCTGGCACGAACGGCCCCGCGCGGATCGGGCAGGGGCCTCCATCTTAGCGCGATCCGCGCCGCGGGGGGCAAGGGAAAAGCGGGCCAGGGCCAAGGCAGGCGCGCAGGGGCGCCCCGCGTGACTCGCTTGCGCGCCGAGTTAGCATTTGCTAACGTCGGGGCATGGCTGCGCGAACCCTGCCGTTCCTGGTCAGCGCCCGCGATGCGCCGGGCAAGCAGCGCATCCTGCTGGGCGCGCTGCGCCTGTTCGCTCAGCAAGGGCTGGCGGGCACCAGCATCCGCGAGATCGGCGTGCTGGCCCGCACGACCAATCCGGCTCTCTACAAGCACTTCGCCACCAAGGACGCCCTGGCGCTGCACCTGTTCGTCGTGTGCTACCGCGAGCTTTCGCAGCGGCTCGCGGCGGCCGTCGCTGCGCAGGAGGGCTTCGCGCGCAGGCTGGCGGCGTTCAATGACGCGTTCATCGCCTATCATGACGAATGCCCGGAGGCCGTCCAGTACATCAGCGAGCACACGCAGCGCTTCTGGCCGCAGGTGCCGCCGGAGCTGGCGCGGCGCTCGATGACTCTGCAGGCGCGGGCGCTGATCGAGCAGGGCCGGCACGAAGGCGCCGTCGGGAGCGGGACGGCCATCCCCGTGCAGGTGCTGGGCGTGGTGGGCCAGCTCTTCCAGCTCGCGCGCATGATCGCCCACGGCCTGATGGAGGGGCCCGCCCGGCGCTGGCAGACGCACCTGCAGCGGCAGATCGAGCAGACGCTGCGCTGAACGCGGAACGGCCGGCCGCCGGCCGGAAGGAGACGCGCTATGACAGAGGTTGAGATCACCGGATACGTGCCCGGCCTGATCGGCCGGGTGGTGGAGCTGCACGGGCGGTACTACAGCCGCCACTGGTCGCTGGACCAGCGCTTCGAGGCGGAGGTGGCACGCGAGCTGGGGGAATTCATGGGGCGCTACGACCCCGCCCGCGACCGCATCTGGGCCGCCCTGCGCGGCAGCGAGATCCTCGGCTCCATCACCATCGATGGCGGCGTGACGCCCGCGGAGGGCGCGCGCCTGCGCTGGTTCATCCTGGACGAGCGCTGCCACGGCCAGGGGGTGGGCAAGCGCCTGATGGCCGAGGCGATGGACTTCTGCGCACGGGCGGGCTTTCCGCGCGTGTACCTGTGGACCATGCGCGGGCTGGATGCGGCGCGCAGCCTGTACGACCGCTGGGGCTTCCAGGAGGTGCAAGGCTTCGAGGACACGGCCTGGGGCGATGCGGTGCGCCACCTGCGGCTGGACAAGGTGTTATAGGCCCATGGCGCGGCCTCTCGCACCGTCCGCCCGGCCGGCCCGCGCCCAGGAGGCGTGGGCCATCGCTGCCGCGGCCGCCTCGGGGGTGCTGGTCGGCGCGGGCATCGTGGCCACGCGCTTCGTGATCGCGCAGACGCATCCGGCCTCGCTGGCCCTGCTGCGCTACGTCGTGGGCCTGCTGTGCCTGGCGCCGGCCGTGGCGTTCGCGCCGCGCGTGCGCTTCCGCCGGCAGGACCTGCTGCCCATGGCCGGGCTGGGCATCGTCCAGTTCGGCATCCTCATCGCGTTGCTCAACTTCGGGCTGGAGCGCATCCCCGCCTCCCTGGGTGCCCTGATCTTCGCGACCTTTCCGCTGCTGACGATGGTGTTCGCGGCGCTGCTGCGCGCCGAGCCGCTCCGGCGGGGGCGGTCCTCCGGCGTGGCGCTGACGGTGCTGGGCGTGGGCCTGGCCCTGGGCGACAAGCTGGCGCTGCCCGGCGCAGCCGCGGCGAACTGGGTGGGCGCGCTGGCGGTGCTGGCCAGCGCCTTGAGCGGGGCGGTCTGCGCCGTGCTGTACCGGCCCTATCTGCAGCGCTACCCGGCGCTGCCCGTCAGCGCCTTCGCCATGGCCGCCGCCGTGCTGGCGCTGGCGGGCATGGCGGCCGGCGAGGGGTTCTTTGCCGCCGTGCCCCAATTCACCTGGGGCGGCTGGCTGGCCGTCGCGTTCATCGGTGCCAACAGCGGGGCGGGCTACTACCTGTACCTGTGGGCGCTCCAGCACGCATCGCCCACGCGCGTCACGGTGTTCATTGCGTTGAGCCCGCTCACCGCCACGCTGCTGGGCGTGCTGTGGCTGGGGGAGGCGGTCACCGCCACGTTCCTGGCCGGGCTGGCCTGCGCGGCTGCGGGGCTGTGGCTGGCCCACCGCGAGCGGGCCGCCTGAGGCGGGAACGGCGGTGCGAGCTTCAGGGGGGCCGGCTCAGCGCCCCTCCCGGTGATAGCGGAAGCGGCCCGGCTCGCCTTGGCAGGTGCAGGCTTTCTGGCGCAGGTCGGGGTCGAAGCGGGTGGGGCAGACGTGGCGGGGCGCTTCGCAAGCAAAGGTGCCCGTGCTGGCGACGAACGTGCCGGCGTCCATGGAACCCGCAGGGCCGGCGCTCGCCGCTCCAGCGGGCGCGCGCGGCCCGTCCGTGCAGGCGGGCAGCCCCAGCACGGCCAGCAGCGCCAGCACGACCAACGCGAGGCCGCAGCGCAGCGCCGGGCGCCGCCCGGTGCCGCTCACCGCACGCCTCACGCCACGGTGTGCTTGGCCATGCGCTCCAGCGCGGTGACCAGCGCGGAGTGGTCCAGGTCCGCCCCGCCATCCGCCACCACCGCGTTGTAGAGCTCCTGCGCGTTGGCGCTGCCGGGCAGGGAGATGCCGAGCTGCCGCGCGGCGGAGAGCGCGTTGTTGAGGTCCTTCTGCTGGTGGCGGATGCGGAAGCCGGGGTTGAACGTGCGCTTGATCATGCGCTCCCCGTGCACCTCCAGGATGCGGCTCTGCGCGAAGCCGCCCAGCAGCGCCTTGCGCACGTTCTCCGGGTTCGCGCCGGCCTTGGAGGCGAACAGCAGCGCCTCAGCGACGGCCTCGATCGTGAGCGCGACGATGATCTGGTTGGCCACCTTGGCCGTCTGGCCGTCGCCATTGCCCCCGACGAGGTTGATGTTCTTGCCCAGCAGCTCGAAGTACGGGCGGATCTTGCTGAAGACCTGCTCCTTGCCGCCGACCATGATCGACAGCGCCGCGTTCTCCGCGCCCACCTGGCCGCCGGAGACGGGCGCGTCCAACATCTCCACGCCCTTTGCGGCCAGCTTGGCCGCAAACTGCTTGGTCTCCACCGGGGAGATGGAGCTCATGTCCACCACCACCTTGCCCTTGGAGATGCCGTCGCTGACGCCATCCTTGCCGAAGAGCACCTGCTGCACGTCCGGGGTGTCCGGCACCATGATGAACACGACGTCGCTCTTCTGCGCGACCTCCTTGGGGCTGGCGCATTGCACGGCGCCCTTGCCCGTCAGCTCCTTCACGCCCGCCGGCACCACGTCGTACACGTGCACCGTGTGGCCCGCCTTGAGCAGATGCCCCGCCATGGGCTTGCCCATGATGCCGAGACCGATGAATCCAAGGTTCGCCATGCCGTTCTCCTTGCTTGAAAATCAATCCACAGATTTCACAGATTACACAGATTCAAGACTAAGAGGATGACGCCAAACAGAACCAGCAGTATCGCGACTATGAACCAAAGCCAAAATGCAGTCCTGATGATCCAGGCATAGTCTCCCTCGTTCCATGCTGACTCAACGTACGATTTCGACGTGGGCAACTGCAGGCGTGTCAGATGAAGTGGGAACATGATGGGTTCGTGTGGCCACACCAATTGCTGCTTCTTGACATCGCTCAAATCGTGCTGAGATGTGTGCAAATGCAACTGGGATTCAAGCTTCGCGAGTGTGGTGATAGTGCGCGTCCAAGCATCATAACTTGATTTTCCTGCTCTACATCCCAGCCATGCCACAAGCCCGACCGCAATTCCTCCCAAAATGACAATTGCGGGATAGACCACTCGACTTGGCCCGCAGGCTCCAAAGAGCTTGTCATGCACTAGAAAAATCAGACCGCCCAGGATTGCGATATTGACCGTCGAGTAGATACGAAGGTCCTGGGGTACTCGCGGGAAAATCGCATTGTACCGGTCCATGTACAACTCGTAGACCGTCAGCATCAAATTGCGACGACTATCTTGCTCGCGATGATCGGCCATAGCCCCCTCCGGGTGCGATTCACCAGGCAGTGCATTCCTCGCATTTCATCTGTGTAATCTGTGAAATCTGTGGATGGTAGTTCATTACAGGTACGGCTTGGCCCAGCCCAGGCCGGCCTCGGTGCCGGCGGCGGGGTTGTACTCGCAGCCGATCCAGCCGGTGTAACCCGCCTCGTCGATGAAGCGCAGCAGGTTCGGGTAGTGGATCTCGCCCGTGCCCGGCTCGTGGCGGCCGGGATTGTCCGCGAGCTGCATGTGCGCGATGCGCGGCAGGTGATCGCGGATGGTGCGGGTCAAATTCCCCTCCATGATCTGCATGTGGTAAATGTCGTACTGCAGCCACAGATTGGGGTGCCCCGCCTCGTCGAACAGCGCCAGCGCGTCCTGTGCGTGTACCAGATGGAAGCCAGGCATGTCCTGGCTGTTGAGCGGCTCCACCAGCAGGCGGATCTTCTCTTTCGCCAGCGCGGCGGCGGCGAAGTGCAGGTTTTCCACCAGCGTCTTGCGCACCGTATCGGGCTTCACGCCCGCGGGGGTCTTGCCCACCAGGCAGTTGAGCTGCGGGCAGCCCAGCGCCTTGGCGTACTCAATGGCGCGCCCCACGCCCGTCTGGAACTCCCCCACGCGATCGGGCAGCACGGCGACGCCACGCTCGCCCGCGCCCCAGTTGCCCACCGGCAGGTTGTGCAGCACCAGCGTCAGCTTGTGCTTGGCCAGCAGCTCGGCCAACTGCGCCGCCGGGTAGTCGTAGGGGAAGAGGAACTCCACGCCCTTGAAGCCCGCCGCGGCGGCCTTGCCGAAGCGCTGCAGGAAGTCCACCTCGGTGAAGAGCAGGGTCAGGTTCGCGTTCAGCTTGGGCATGGCTCCCTGGGGGATGGGGGTTGCCGGTACGCGCAGCGGCCTGTCCGGGTGACCGGAGTCAGCGCTGGCAGCCTGGTTGTGCGGAGCGGCCGGCACCGGCGGCTGCAGCCCGCCTGCACGGCCTCTCGCGCGGGGCGGCGCAACGGGCCGCGGGTGGCACTGCCGGTCAGTTGAGCGGAACCGCCTTCACGCCCACGTGCCCGGATTGCACCGTCTCGTTGAGCAGCTTGACGCAGGCATAGACCGCGTCGATGTGGGGCGTGGGCACGCTCAGCATCCGCCCCAGCTCGATGATGGTGCCCATCAGCGCATCCAGCTCCAGCGGGCGGCCGCGCTCCACGTCCTGCAGGGTGGAGGTCTTGTGTTTGCCCACCTTCTCCGCCCCTTCGATGCGCTTTTCCAGCGGCACGCGGAAGGTGATGCCGAGCCGGTTGGCGATGGTCTGCGCCTCGCTCATGAGCTTGGCGGCCAGGTCGCGCGTGAGCGGATAGGTGCAGATGTCCACCAGCGTGGCGTGGGTCAGTGCGCTGATGGGGTTGAAGCTCATGTTGCCCCACAGCTTGAGCCAGATTTCCGCGCGGATGTCCGGGATCACGAAGCTCTTGAAATTGGACGCGTTGAAGACGTCGGCCACGGCCTTGGCGCGGTCGGTCTCCTGGCCGTCCAGCTCGCCCACGGGGAAGCGGTTGCCCTCCACGTGCTTGATGACGCCCGGGGCCACGATCTCTCCGGCCGGGTAGACCACGCAGCCCAGGATGCGACGCGGCTCGATGTTGTCCGAGATCTTGCCGGTGGGATCCACGATCTCGATGCGGCGCCCCTCGAACTCGCCCCCGTGGCGCTGGAAGTACCACCAGGGCATGCCGTTCTGCAGCGGCAGAATCACCGTGTCCGGCCCGTAGAGGGCCTTCATGTCCTCCACGACCTTCTCGATGATGTGGGTCTTCAGGGCCAGCACGACCAGCTCCTGCTTGCCCGCCTGGCTGAACTTGTCCGTGGCCTTGACGCCTTTGGCGACCACTTCCTTGCCGTCGGGGGTGAGCACCTTGAGGCCGTTCTTGCGGATCGCCTCCAGGTGCGCGCCCACGTCGATCAGGGTCACGTCCTGGCCCGCCAGGTGGAAGTTCGCGCCGACGAGGCCCCCAATGGCCCCGGCGCCCACTACGCAGATCTTCATCGGTGCGTCCTCACAGTCCACGCGGGCGGTCGCAGCCGCTTCCCGCACGGTGCGTCAGGGGGTTCGCCGCGGCCACGAGCGCGGCCAGCGCCGCGGGCCCGTGCCGGGCGGGGGCTATTCCATGGTGTTGCTGAGGGTGCCGACGCCGTCGATGGTGATCTCGATCTTGGCGCCGGGCTTCATGGAACCCGCGCCCACCGACGTGCCGCAGGCGATCACGTCGCCCGGCAGCAAGGTCATGTCCTGGGAGACCAGGCTCACCAGCCGGGCCGGCTCGAAGATCAGGTCCGTCGCCGGATAGTTCTGGCGCTCGGTACCGTCCAGGTGGGTCTTGATGACCAGCTTGGCCGGGTCCAGCCCGGTGACCACCGTCGGGCCGATGATAGTGAAGGTGTCGAAGTTCTTGGCGCGGCACCATTGGGCGAAGGAGGGGTCCTTGCCGATGATGTCGAACGCACCCACGTCGTTGATGCAGGTGTAGCCGAAGATGTACTGGGGCGCCTCGGCCTCGGAGACCTCCTTGCAGCGCTTGCCGATCACGATGCCCAGCTCGCCCTCGAACACCACCTTGCCGTCGAAGGACTTGGGCCGGCGGATCATCTGCCC
Organism: bacterium; assembly: GCA_041477795.1. GTDB lineage: Bacteria > SAR324 > SAR324 > SAR324 > JACQKK01 > DATFMP01. Next base: position 3,381 of record JBGOUY010000079.1, on the reverse strand, counting down.
GGTGGGGGCAAAGGAGGAGGGCACCTTGATGAAGTACAGAGGTTCGGGCGGGGTCGCGAGCTTCAGCTTGGCCGCGTTGGCCTTGGAGTTGTTCCACAGTGCCAGCATCTTGCTGGGCTCGGTCGGCGTCATCAGCTTGACTGCGCTGAGTGGCGCTTTCTCCTGGGTGGGCTTGGGCCCGTTGAAGAGGTCGCCCTCGTAGAACGTTACCTCTTCTCCAGCGAGGGTGCCGATGCGGGTGCGCCCCTTGTATGCGCAGCGTAGCCAACGTGGCATGGGAATTCAGACTCCTCTTTTCGATTCCAAGCAACGAAGCGCGCTTGCGGGCGGTTCGCTGCGGCAGGGGCCCTGGCGGAACGCCGGCCGTCCGTCACGGTACGGCGAGCGGGCCGTCCCGGCTCGGCCCGGGTGCAGCCCCTGTGCGGCCGCAGACCGGCCGTCGCCCCGGCGCCAGAGCCTGGGCGCGCACGCACGCGCATTTCATATTCCTTCCAACTGAACAGAAGTGCGCCAGGAAATCAACGTGTCGTCGCAAGCGGTGGGCGGTCCCTGCCGCTGCCCGGGCCCCGGCGAATGCTGGGCGCCGCTGGTGGGGCGGGGGCCGCCGTCCCGAGCCCGGGAGCCGACCCGGCGGCGCCCGGCGCCCAGCCGGCCGGCCCCCGACAGAGAACAAGTTTTTCCTTGACGCAATTGACCCCGCCCGTTACATTGTGAATTAGCACTCTTTGTGGGTGAGTGCTAACACTGGGGTCGACGGTCCAGACCAGCACAGACTGGAAGCTTTGGCGCGGAGCCGGGGTCCCCTTGGGCTCCGACGGCGACCGGAGCACAGGATGCCATGAGGGCACGGCTGGAAACACAAGTGATGGATGAGCGGCTGCGGGCGGTGTTGTTCGCCATCGTGGAGAGCTACATCGAGACCGTGGAGCCGGTGGGCTCGCGCACGCTGTCCAAGATCCTGGACCTGGGGCTGTCCCCGGCGACGATCCGCAACGTGATGGCGGATCTCACCGAGCAGGGCTACCTGGAGCAGCCGCACACCTCGGCCGGCAGGGTGCCCACCAACCGCGCCTATCGTTTCTATGTCGAGGCGGGCGAGAGCCGGGGCGAGCTGCCGGAGGAAGTCCAGCGCGTCGTGGAGCGCACCTTGAGCGAAAGCGCGAGCGGGCTGATCAACCTGCTCAGCTGCACCTCGCGGCTGCTGTCCGAGCTGACCCAGATGACCGGCGTGGTGGCGTCCCCGCGCGTAAGCAAGACGCGGCTGCGCTTGATCGAGTTCCTGAAGATCAGCGATACCCGCATCTATGCGGTGCTGATCACGCAGTCGAACATGGTCTATCACAAGATCATCGAGGTCTCGGAAGTCCTCTCCCAGGACTTTCTGAACTCGGTGAGCCGCTATCTGAATGAGCGCTTCGCGCGCAAGCCGCTGGACGAGGTGCGCCAGCAGGTGCTCGACACGCTGCTGGAGGGCAAGGAAACCTACGACCAGCTGCTGGCCCACGCCGTGCGGCTGAGCAAGAAGGCGCTGGACCTCTCGGACGAGCGCGAGCTGTACGTGGAAGGCATCTCCAGCATCGTGCGGGACTTTGCGGATCTGGAGCGCATCCGGGACCTGCTGGAGCTGCTGGAGCGCAAGACCGAGCTGGTCGAGCAATTGGACGAGGCCCTGCAGCGGCCGGGTGTGCACATCACCATCGGCATGGAGCACGCGGGGCGCGTCTGGGCGGACTGCACGCTGGTCAGCGCCAGCTATCGCTATGGAAACAACGCGCTGGGGGCGATCGGCGTGATCGGCCCCACACGCATGAACTATCGACGCATCATCCCGATCGTCGATTACACGGCACGCATGCTCTCGCAGGCCATCACGGAGCAGTGAGCGGCGTGGCGCACCGGACCTGAGCCGCAGCCGGAGCGCGGGCGCTGGCGCCGCAGGGAGACAACGCGATCCGGAACGACATGAGCACCCCCCAACGCAAGGCCCCGGATGGCCCACGTACGAGCACCGCGGCCCAGGCCGCTGAGCGGGAGGACCCGATGACTTCATTCGACCCCGAGGTCGACAGGGCCGATCAAGCCACCGACGCCACATCCGCCGCGGCCCCGGCCGAGCGGCGGCCCCGCGGCAATGGCAGCGTCAACACCGCGCGGGAGCGGGGCGAGGCGGCCGCGCAGGACGCGCCGCAGGCGCCCGCCGGGAAGCCCGCGGAGGCGTCGCCGGGGCCCCGCGCGCAGCCGGGCCAAGCGCCCGCCGGGGCCGCACCCGAGCCGCCCGCGGCCGGGCCGTCGGAACTGGAGTTGGCGCGCCAGGAGGCCGCCGCGACCTATGATCGCCTGCTGCGCCTGCAAGCCGAGTTCGAGAACACCAAGCGGCGGGTCGCCAAGGAACATTCGGATTCCTTGCGCTACGCCCTGACGCCGCTGGTGACCGAGTTGGCGCCGATCATGGACCATCTGGAGCGTGCCCTGGAGCACGCGCGTTCCGAGCCGGGCGAAGGCGTGGCGGCCCTGGTGGCGGGCATGGAGATGGTGGTCAAGCAGATGCGCGAAGCCTTTGGCCGCTTCGGCGTGACGCGGATCGAGGCGGTGGGCAAGCCGTTCGATCCGGCGCAGCACGAGGCGATCGCCGTAGTGGAGCGAGTGGACGGAGCGGACAATCACGTGCTGGAGGAATTCCAAGCCGGCTACCTCTTGCACGATCGGGTGATCAGGCCGGCCCGCGTGAGCGTTTCCAAGCGAAGCGGGGACGCAGGCCAGAACAGCCCTCCGAACGGCAAGTGACGGCAGACCGCGCGAGGCATGGCAGCGGACGTTCGAGCAACTTTCATTCTAGCAAGGTAGCGACATGGCTAAAGTAATCGGAATCGACCTGGGCACGACCAACTCATGCGTGGCAGTGATGGAGGGCGGCGACCCCAAGGTGCTGACCAACGCCGAAGGTGTGCGCACGACGCCGTCCATGGTGGCCTTCACGCCCGCGGGCGAGCGCCTCGTCGGCCAGGTGGCCAAGCGCCAGGCCATCACCAACCCGGAGAACACGATCTTCGCGATCAAGCGCCTGATCGGGCGGCTCTTCGATTCGGCCGAGGTCAAGAAGGCCATCTCCAACAGCCCGTTCAAGATCGTCAAGGGCGCCCACGATGCGGCCTACGTGGAAATCCAGGGCAAGAAATACTCGCCCGCCGAGATTTCCGCATTCATCCTGCAGAAGATGAAGCAGACCGCCGAGGACTACCTGGGCGAAGAAGTGACCGAGGCGGTGATCACCGTGCCGGCGTACTTCAACGATGCCCAGCGCCAGGCGACCAAGGATGCGGGACGCATCGCCGGACTGAACGTGCTGCGCGTCATCAACGAGCCGACCGCCTCGGCCCTGGC
>JBGOUY010000097.1:0-13821 GCA_041477795.1 bacterium | reverse complement strand
TTGGTGGCGTTCTGCGCGGCCTTCGCCTTGCCCTTCGGCGTGCGCGGGCCGGTGGACTTCTTGGCGTTGCGGCGGTTCGCCGCACGTTGCTTCCGGGTGGTCATAGGAATTGGCTCCGTTTGGAAAAATGAACTGCGACCTCATCCCTCGACTTCGCTCGGGACAGGCCCCGGCCCGCATCCTGCGGGCCGGCCCTCTCCACCCTGAGCCCCGCTCGCGGGGCGAAGCGACAACACCGTGGAGAGGGCAACAGCAACAGCGGGCGGGGGAGCAGGGCTTCGACTTCGGCGGACAGGCTCCCCCGCGCCCCCTGTGTGGGACCTGCAATGGGATACATGTGTATACCATAGAAGGCGGGGAAAGTCCAGGGGGGCGGGCCTCATCCTCCGCCGGCTGGCGCCGGCTCCCCCTTCTCCGAAAAGGAGAAGGGTGTGACACAACCCTCGGGGCGGGCTGTTCCTCTCTCCCCTCGGGAGAGAGGTGGCTGCCGTCAAGCAGCCGGAGTGAGGCCTCCGCCGGCTGGCGCCGGCTCCTCCTTCTCCCGGGGGAGAAGGCTGTCGCAACACCCCCGGAAAGGCGGGCCTTTGCCTCTCTCCCTCGGGAGAGAGGTGGCTGCCGTCAGGCAGCCGGAGCCTGTCCCGAGCGAAGTCGAGGGGAGAGGCACCGCCGGGCGAGCGGGAGCGCTGACGGCGGCCAGGCGCCTGCGTGGCGCCATGGCAAGGGACCCGGTGCCCGGAAGTGGCGTTTGTGTGGTTAGCGGGAATTCCACCGCCAAAGGGAGAGTGCGATGATCATCGTCGTGAAACTCGTGTTCGCCGCCGCAACGCTTGCCTATGCACTCGGTTACTTCAATCGCATCCGCAACAACGCTCTGCACCGCCGCCTCATGGCCCTGGGGTTCTTGCTGACGCTGGGAATCGCCGTGGCGCTGTTGGTGGGGGTCTACGGCTTTCACAGCACCTACGGCCCGGCGGGTTGGCTGGTCGATCTCAGCGGCGGGGCGGGGCCGGCCCGGATAGTGCTCCTGGCGCACCGTGCCGTGGCCAGCCTGACGCTCTTGTTCCTGATCGCGCAAATCGTGACGGGCGTGTGGCGCCACCCGCTGCATCGGCGCCTCTTCCGTATCGTGATCCCGCTCTGGCTGATCAGCTTTGCGACCGGACTGGTCATCTTTGTCTGACGCCGCGCGCCCGCGTCCCCGCCGGTAGCCGCGGTGCGCCTTGCGGAGCGGATGCGGCCTGCATGCAGAGTCGGGCCTCGGCCGGCGCGACCCCCGCTGCCGCGAGATCCGCCCCGGACTCGCGCGGGCCGGAGGGTCCGCTCCAGACGGGATCGTCCAGGAAACCCCCTTGCGAAGTCGGTGCCCGGCGGAACCAGCGCGGCGGCGTCGACGTTTCACTGCCGAGGGGCTTGCCCCCAATGGAACACGCCGATCGCGGGGAAAGGTTCCCCGCCGGGGCAGCCTCTGGCCGGTGCCGCACGGCACAGCGGCGGCGCCGTTTCCGGAGCAACGCATGCTGACCGCAGTTTCCCCCGCTGGCGCCCCAGCGGAAGGGCCCGATCCGCTGCCCGATGTGTTCAGCGAGCCATCGCGCTGGCGCCTCCGCCGGGGCGACCTGGATGCCTATCAGGAGCTGCGCGTCCGGGAGCCACAACTGGTGAGCCTGGTGGACGGAAAGCCCAACGCGGGGGTGCTGGAGGCCCTGGTGCTGTGGGAAGGGGGGCGCCTGCAGGGTGCGGTGTCCTACCTGGTGCAGGTCAACCTGCTCCGGCCGCCTGGCGCCAACCGCTTCGCCCGCATCGACATCGTCGTCGTGCCCCCCGAATCGCGCGGGCTGGGGCTCGGGCACCTGCTGCTGGCCAGTGTGACGGCGCACCTGCTGCGCAGCCAGGGCGAGCTGCTGTACTCGATCAGTTGCCTGGCAGCCCATCCGGCCGTGGCCCATACCCTGGAGGCGATGGGATTCGTCCCTGGCGCGCGCGATCACCTGCACTACGTCCATGAGGAGCTTCGCCTGGAGCCAGGCGCCGTGCCCGCGCTGGCTGCGCGCTTCAGCAGGGAGGCCGCGACGGCCCTGCGCCGCGCCTCCTATACGCTGCGGCAGCGTCGCAGCGGCGCGCCGCGATGACCCCGCCGGTCGGCTACTTCTGGAATCCAGCCCTGGCCCAACGCAAGACCGGCCTGTTCTGTCCGGAGCGGCCGGAGCGTTGCACCGTGCTGGAGCCGGAGCGGGTGCTCGCCGAGGCCGGCGTCCCAATCCGCGCGGCCGGCTTCTCGACCCGCGCAGAGGACATCCTGGCGCCCGTTCACGACGCCGAGTACGTGGCGATGGTGCGCGACGCGCATCGCCGCAGGCGCCGCTACCTGGACGCCGGCGACACGGAAGTCACGCCGGACGTGTTCGAACAGGCACTGCTTGCGGCCAGCGCGGGCTGCGCGGCGCTGGATGAGATTCTGGCCGGGCGCATGGCGGCGGCCTTCTGCGCCGTGAGGCCGCCGGGGCACCACGCCAATCGCATGCGCGCGCTGGGGTTCTGCATCTTCAACAACACGGCGGTGGCGGCGGCTTATGCTCGCGCGCGCCACGGCGTGGAGCGCGTGCTGGTGGTGGATTGGGACGTGCACCCCGGCAACGGCACGCAGGAGATCTTCTTCGACGATCCCGCCGTGTTCACCCTGTCCATCCATCAGGCGAACCTGTTTCCCGAGGCCGGCCGGGCCGAACTGATCGGTCGGGGCGCGGGCGAGGGCTTCAACCGCAACGTCCCCGTGGCGCCCGGCACGCCGGCAGAGACCTACCTGGGCCGCTTCGCCGAGGTGCTGCTGGAGACGGCGGCCGCCTTCCGGCCCGAGCTGCTCCTGATCGCTGCCGGCTTTGATGCCCACCGGAGCGACCCCGCCTCGGCGCTGCCGCTGGAGGAGGCGCATTTCGGCCAGATGACGCACCTGGCCATCGAGGCGACGCGCCGCTTCACCGGGGGGCGTACGCTGAGCCTGCTGGAGGGCGGCTACAATCTGGGCGCGCTGGGCCTGTCCGTGGCCGCCCACGTGCGCGGCTTGCACGACGCCCTGCAACGCTAGTACCTACATTTCAAGAGGCGCGTCAGGATATTCTCGGGGGCCTTGCCCCCGCACCCCCAGCAGGGAGCGAGGCTCCCTGCACCCATTTTGGTTATCTTCTCAGTGAGTGGGTGAATCGTTGCCGGTCAAGAGTTCAGTGGAATGGGGGCGCGGGGGAGCTTGCTCCCCCGCAATAGAAGTTTCGCTGTTCACTAAAAGCAGATACTAGCTCCGTTGCGGAACGGAAACCCAGCGGCACCGCGCTCCTGGCGATGCTGGCGGCGGCCAAGCGGGACTTCGAACGCCCGCTGGACGGTACCTGCGGGGGGATGCAGGGGGGCTACTCCAACCAGACGCGCACGTTCTTTTCGGCGGTGTCCAGCCGGAACACCTCCTGCGGGCAGTAGCCGCTGTGGCGGACGGTGCGGACGATCCCGTCCAGATCGATATCCTGCGCCTTCACCTGCTGCAGCAGTTCCTCGCCCATCATCTCGCCCAGCTGATCGATGGCGCGCAGGGGCGAGGTGAGCATGACGGCCGTCTGCCCGCTCCTGATGACGTGGATCCGCAGGTGTTTGGCGACCCGGCTGAAGCCCCGCTCCGGTTGCGAGGCCACCTCCAGCGGCAGCGCGGCGGATTGCGCGGCGAACTGCTGCTGGATCGGATCGAGCAGGAACTTCCAGGGCGCCGGCACGCCCAACGTGTTGAGGACGTGGATGATGCCGTGAAAGACGCGCATCAGGAAGATCAGCGTGGGCGGTCCCGCGATGCGGAAATTCCAGCGATCCTCGCCCAGCACGTCGGCCACGCGCTCGCCCAGGTTCCATTGCTTCACCGTGTACGGCGCATTGACGATGAACGGCTCGAACAGCACGCGGCACAGCGCCGGCAGCCGCCCTGCCAGCGGCTCCAGGTAGTCCGGGTTGAAGCCCAGCGCGACGAAGAGCGGGTAGGGGTCGGCGTTCCCGTTCTCCTCGGTGATCTGGATCAGCCGCAGCAGCGCCAGGCGGACGGGCAGCTCCGCGCGAAAAATGCAGCCGAAGTCGTACAGCAGCAGCTCCATCTCGCCCTTGGGCGACTGGCGGAAGCGGAAGTTGCCCGGATGGGGGTCGGCATGGATGAATCCATTGCGGAAGAAGCCCAGCGCGTGCTCCAGGAACAAGCGCGCGGCCGCCTTGCGCTGAGGCTCGTCCCATTGTGCGGCCTCGGCCAGTGTGGCGCCTTCCTCCCAGGCGCAGACGAGCACGCGGGGTGTGCAGAGCCGGCCGTGCACCGCAGGCACGACAAGGCCCGGCTGGTAACGCGACAGGAAGTGGTACTGGTGCTGGTTCTCGGCCTCGCGCAGGTAGTCCAGCTCCTCCAGCAGGTCCCGCAGCATCTCTTCACGGTAGCCCGCCAGGTTGAACTGGCGCCCCAGGCCGCTTAGCGGCAGGGTCAGCCAGCCGAGCAGCTTCAGGTCGGCCTGCACGGCCTTGGCGATGCCCGGGTACTGCACCTTGACGGCCACCGCTTCGCCCCCGAGCAGGCGGGCGCGGTGCACCTGCCCCAGCGACGCGGCCATGCCGATCGGATCGATCTCCGCGAGCACCTCGCGCCAGGGGCGCTTCCACTCGTGGGCGAGCACTTGCTCGACGACCGCGAAGGGCAGCGGCTCGGACGCCTCCGTGAGGGCAGCATAGGGATCGGCCGCATCCCCCGCGGCCATGGAGAGAATCTGGCCCACCTTCTGCGGCAGGCCCTTGAGGCGCCCCATGCTCTGCGCCAGAAAGCGCCGCGCATGGTCCGCCACCTCGGGTTCATGCGCCCGCGCCAGCCGGTAGCTGGCGCCGGCCAGCCGCAACAGTTGCAGCCCCCGCGGTCCCAGTGAAGCGGCAATCTTGCGCATGAGGACAGCAGGTCCGTGAAGCAAAAGGACGCGACGGCGCTGGAAAAAAGCAGGGGCGCCGACGGCCAGTCGGGCCGGCGGCGCCCCCTGCGTGCGCTGGCCGATCGTGAAGACCGGCCGTGGGTCCTGCGTGCTACTTGCCGCTGGCCTCGAACAGCCTGACCAGGTCCGTCAGCCGGGCCGCCAGCTTGCCCAGCGTATCCGCGGCTCCCTTCGCGTCCGACGACTTGCGGCTGTTGTCCTGCGCAGCCTCGGCGACGCCACTGATGTTGCGCACGATCTCGCTCACGCCGCTGGTGGTCTCATTCATGCTGCGGGTGATCTCGTTCGTGGTGGCGGCCTGCTCTTCGACCGCACTGGATACCGTGGTCGAGAGCCGATCCACCTCGGTCATGATCTTGTTGATCTCCTCGACCGAGTTCACGACCTGCAGGGCGTTCTTCTGGATGCCATCGATTTTGTTCGAAATCTCGTCCGTGGCTTTGGAGGTTTCCTTGGCCAGCTCCTTCACCTCGTTGGCCACCACGGCGAAGCCCTTGCCGGCTTCCCCTGCGCGCGCGGCCTCGATGGTGGCGTTGAGCGCGAGGATGTTGGTCTGCTGGGCAATGCCGGTGATGACGTTGGTGATCTTACCGATCTCCTTGGAGCTTTGCGAGAGCTGTTCGATCAGGACGCCCGCCAGCTTGGAGCGCTCCACGGCCGTCTGCGTGACGTTCGAGGATTGGAGCACCGTCTTGGCGATCTCCTTGATGGTGGCGGACATCTCCTCCACCGCGGTGGCGACCGAGCTGACGTTGCTGCTCACCTCCTCCGCAGCCGAGGAGACGTTGCTGGCCTGGGCCGAGTTCTCCTCCGCGTTGGCGGCCATCATGTTGGCGAGGGACACCATCAGCTTGGAGGATTCGCCCAGTTCCTGCGAGATCGAGGTGACCTGGCCGCGCACCTGCTCGTCGCGCTCCAGGTTGGACTTGTCGCGCGTCACGATCGCCCAGGTGACCATGGGGCCGACGTATTCGCCCGCCTTGTCGCGGATGGCCACCACGTTCAGCTTCAGCCACTCGGGCCCCAACTGGATTTCCGCCTCGTGCGGCAGGTTGGACGGATTGCTCAGCAGCTTGCGCTGGTAGGCGGGGTCCTTGTGGAAGATGTCGATGCTCTGACCGACGATCTTTTCCACCTGCGTGGGCAAGTACTGTTGCAACTGGCCCAGCGTCTTGCGGGAGGCCTGGTTCATGTAGATCATGCGCAGGTCCCGGTCGGCCATCAAGACGTTGATATTGGCCGTGTCCACCATGTTGGTGATGCGCGCCGCCTCGTTCTCCAGCCGGATCTTCTCGGTGACGATGTCCCAGGTCACCATGGGACCCACGTATTCGCCGCGCTTGTCATGAATGGCCGTGACCAGCAGGTCCAGCGTCTCCGGACCCACCTGGATCAGCGCCTGGCGCGGCAGATTGGCCGCGTTTTCCAGGATGCCCCGCTGGTAGCTGGGGTCCTTGTGGAAGATGTCGATCTTCTTGCCGATGATGTCCGACACCTTCGTGGGCAGGTACGCCTCCAGCTTCTTCAGGGTCTCCTTGGACTTGGGGTTGAGGTAGGTGAGCTGAAGGTCCCGGTTGGCGAACATCACGTTGACGGGCGAGTTCTCCATCATGTTCGTAACACGCGCCATCTCGCCTTCCAGCCGCAGCTTTTCGGTGACGATGGACCAGGTCACCATGGGCCCGATATACTCGCCGTTCTTGCTCAGGATGGCCGTCACCAGCAGGTCCAGGGTCTCCGGTCCCACCTGGATCAGCGCCTGGCGCGGCAGGTTGGCCGGGTTGTCCAGGATGCCGCGCTGATAGCTGGGATCCTTGTGGAAGATGTCGATCTTCTTGCCGATGACGTCCGACACCTTCGTGGGCAGGTACGCCTCCAGCTTCTTGAGGGTCTCCTTGGACCTGGGATTCAGGTAGATCAGCTCCAGGTCGCGGTTGGCGAACATCACGTTGATGGGGGAGTTCTCCATCATATTGGTGACGCGCGACATCTCCGCATCCAGGCGCAGCTTTTCGGTGACGATGCCCCAGGTCACCATCGGACCCGTGTAGTTGCCGTCCGCATCGCGCGTGGCGGACACGAGCAGGTCCAGGGTCTCCGGCCCCACCTGGATCAGCGCCTGGCGTGGCAGGTTGGCCGGGTTGTCCAGGATGCCGCGCTGGTAGCTGGGGTTCTTGTGGAACACGTCCACCGATTGTCCCAGCATCTTGTCCACCGGAACGGGCAGATACTGTTGCAGCGAGCGCAGGGTCTTCTGCGCCTTGGGGTTGATGTAGGTGAATTTGAGATCGCGATCGGTCATCATCACGTTGATGGGGGCGTTTTCCAGCATGCCCTCCATGCGCGCGGCCGTATTGGCGAAGGTCTTCTTGTCCGTCGCATCCTCCCAGTTCACCACGATGCCGATGTATTCACCCGTGGTCGAGGTGACCGCGTTGACCTCCAGGTCCAGGACGCGATCGCCGAGGCGGATATCGGCCCGGTGCGGGAGGTTTTCCGGCTTGCCAAGCAAGGTGGCGATGCGTCGCGCCGACTTGCCGTGCAGGCGGTCGATGGAACCGCCGATCAGTTCCTCCACGGAAAGCCCCATCTGCTGCTCAATCTCGCTGGCCAGGCCCTCCAGGGTGCTCCGGGAGCGCTGGTTCATGTAGATCAGCGTGCGATTGGTATCGGCCAGCAGCACGTTGGTGCCCAGATTGTCCAGGACTGCCGTCAGGCGTGCGATTTCCCCGGAATAGGGAGAGTTGTCCAGTGGCATCGTCGTCATGGTGATCTCCTCGACATCACAAAGGTATGAATGGATACAGGCCGTCCTGAATGGTCATCAAACACCGCTGAAAACCTCATCCACCCGGAGAATGGACAGCACTCCCTTCTTCATCAGGTAGACTCCTTCGAGAAATCGCTTGTCGACCGCGCGCACGGAATCGGGCGCCGGCCGAAACTCCCCTTCCGGCACATCGATCACGTCGCCGATCTCCCCGACTTCAAAGCAAGCCACGGTGCCGGCCGTCTTCACGACCACGTGGTAGGGGTGCGGGATCGGCTGCTGCGTATCCATGCGCAGGCGGCGCCGCAGGTCGATCAGCGTGACGATCTGGCCCCGCAGGCTGATCAATCCCAGGATGTGCCCCGGCGCCCTCGGCACCGGCGTGACCTGTTGCGGCAACTGGATCTCCTGCACCTGCAGGATGCTGATCCCGAAGATCTCGTTGTTGAGGCGGAAGGTCGCGAACTGCAGGATGCGGTTGCCGCCCCGCACTGCCGGCTCGTTCGCCGTGATGGCTTGTGGTGTCCTCATGTCGTCCTGTCAGCGCAAGTGTCCATCGGTGGAGCCGCCCTCCCCGGCGCGGCGCGAGCCGCAGCCGGTCAATTCATCTGGCGGTGCTGCAGGAGCAGCTTGTGTATTTCCTTCAGCAGCACCTCGCGCTGCAGCTTGATGAGGTAGGCATCCAGCCCCGCCTCCATGCCGTGGCTGCGCTCCTCCTCCTTGGACAGCGAGGTGACGGCGATGATCGGCAGGTGCCGCAGGTTCTCGTCCGCGCGAATGCGCCGGGTCAGCTCGAACCCGTTGAGCTCGGGCATCTCGATGTCGGTCACGACCAGGTCCACCGGCTCGCGCTGCATGAGTTCCCAGGCCAGTTGGCCGTTCTCCGCCTCCAGAACGTGGAAGCCATCCTGCACCAGGTAGGACTTCTCCATGTTGCGGTAAAAGCCGGAGTCCTCCACCAGCAGCACGCGCGCGGGTTCCTTGCTCTGCTCCGCCTCGCGCCGGCTTTTGTCCTTCTTGAACCACTTGGGATAGGCCAGCTCGATCACCTGGTAGATGTCGAGAAACGCAGTGGGCTGCCCGTTCACCATGGCCAGCCCGCTGAAACCCGCCGGCGTGAGCGAGGACTCTTCCATGGAGACGGCGATCTCCAGGGAATCGATGATTTCCGTCACCACCAGGCCGACCGGCTTTTCGATCTCGAACACGAGCACCTTGACCGTCTCTCGATCCGGCGGGGGCGGCGCGATTGGCGAATGCTCTTCCAGGAAGATCAACGGCAGCATCTTGTCCCGGTAGGGAATGACCTTGCCGTGGATGGAGGTGCGGATGTCGCTCATGCGCAACGATTCCAGCCGCGAGACGATCGTGAGCGGCACGGCCATCGGCTCGTTGCGGTTGATGTTGAAGAGCAGGATCGTCTGATCGTCTTCGTGGCTCGCGGTCTCGTCGGACGTGCGCGCGACGAGCGAATCGCCCGTGCCCTGGCTTTCCAGCGAGAGTTCCGCGGCTTTCATCAGCCCCGCGATGTCGAGGATCAGCGCCGCCTGCCCGTCGCCCATCAGCGTGGCCCCGGCAAAGACGCCGACGTCCTTGAGCAGGTTGCTGAGGGGCTGCACGACGATCTCCTCGGTGTCGAAGACGCGTTCCACCGCCATGCCGAACTGGCTCGTGCCGGCCGCCATCACGACAATGGAGAGGGAGCGGTCGGAGGCCTTGTCGGGGGCCTGGCTGGCGGCCGCGCCATTGCCGGCGGATACGTTCAGCACGCGGTTCAGCCGCACCAGCGGGAGCATCTCGCCGCGCAGGTTGTAGACCTCCGAGCCGCGCACGTTGAGGATGGCGTTCTCCGCGTCGTCGCCCTCCAGGTAGACCAGTTCCACCAGGTTGCTCTGCGGAATGGCGAAGCGTTGCCGTGCCGCACTCACGATCAGCGCGGGAATGATCGCCAGGGTCAGCGGCAACGCCAGCAGGAAGGTGGTGCCCTTGTTGGGCTCGCTGACGATTTCCACGGTGCCGCCCACGTTCTGGATGTTGCGCAGCACCACGTCCATCCCCACGCCGCGGCCAGACACCCCGGTGACCGTTTCGGCGGTGCTGAAGCCCGGCAGGAACAGCAGCCGCAGCGTTTCGCGGTCGGACATCTCGGTGGCCTTCTCGCGAGTGATCAGGCCCTTTTCCACCGCCTTTTCCTTCACGCGCTCGATGTTGACCCCGGCGCCGTCGTCCCTGACACGCACGTACACCCGCCCGCCCTCGTGAAAGGCGACCAGGGAGACCACGCCGGTTTCCGGCTTGCCCTTGGCGCGGCGGTCGGCGGGCTTCTCGATGCCGTGGTCCGCGCAGTTGCGGATCAGGTGCGTCAGCGGGTCGGTGAGCGCCTCGATCAGGGTCTTGTCCAACTCCACCGTCTCGCCTTCCACCGTCAGCTCGATCTTCTTGCCCAGCGCGCGCGCCAGGTCGCGGATCACCCGGTGGAACCGGGAGAACAGCCCGGAGAGCGGCTGCATGCGCGTCTGCATCACCGCTTCCTGCAGGTCGCTGGTGACGAGATCCACGGAGTGCAGCAGCGAGTTCAGGCCGGGAATCTCGTCCGAGAGGCCAGAGAGCTTCTGGAGCAGCTGGTTGCGGCCCAGCACCAGCTCCCCAGCCAGCGTCATCAGCCGGTCCAGCAGGTTCACCCGCACGCGGATGCTGTCCGACGTCACGGTGGTGGTGGCGGCTTCCGGTGTGGCGGACGCGGCCTGCGATTGGGTCGCTTGCTGCTGGCGCAGCGCCTGCGCCACCTCCAGCGGCTTGGCCAGACGCTCCTTGACGAGAATCTCGCCCAGGTGGCCGCCCTCGCTTTCCTGCACGGCCATCGCCCGTTCCAGGTCCTCGGGCGCCAGTTGCCGGTTCTGCACCAGAATCTCGCCCAGCGGCGGGGCGGGCGGGCTGAGCGGACCCGCTGGCGCTGGCCCCAGCTTTGCGGCCGCGGCCGGGTTTTCGCGCACCTGGGCGACGCGCTGGACATGGCGTTCGACGTCATTGCGGTAGCGCTTGAGGCTCTTGTGCGGCGTGTCGGACTCGCGCACGGCCGCCAGCAGCTTCTTGATGAAGTCCACGACCTCCAGCACCAGGTCGGAAACGCTGCCGGTGATCTCCAGGCTGCCCTTGCGCCCTTGATCCAGCAGGTTCTCCGTTTCGTGGCAGATGCGGCTGATCTCCGTGAGGCCCAGGTAGCCCGACACGCCCTTGATCGTGTGGAAGGGGCGGAAGATCTCGTCGATGATGCGGGTGTTGCCCGGATCCGTCTCCAGGTTGAGGAAGTTCATCTCGATCGATTCCAGGTGCGAAACCGCATCGTCCACGAACTCCGAGTACAGCTCCGCATCGATGCCCTCGGGGGGCCGGTCGGACTCTTCCGCAGGAGGGGCGCCAGCGGCGGCCGACGGCGCGCTTGGCGCACTTAGCGAACTTGGCGCGGCGGCCGGTGTGACGATCGGCGCGTTTGGCGCGCCCGGCGCGGCGGCCGGTGTGACGATGTGCTGCCGCAAGGACTCCACCAGGTTGATCACTTGGTCCGTCGCCTCCGGCGCTACGTCGAGCTGGCGCAGAGTGGCCAACAGGTGATGCGATACGCGGTTGAAGTGCTCCGGCGTGATGCGCAGGTGCTTGTGCGCCTCGCCCAGATCTCGTCCCTCGTACTGCTTGGGACCCCCGGTGGCCTGGGAGAGAAAAAGCGCTTGGTGGCGCTTGAGCCGGCCCAGATCCACCCCGCTGAACAGAGGGGCGAGCGTCGCGTCGTTGAGCACCTTCTGGTAGAAGATGTTCACCACGGACTGGATTGCACCCTCGCCGCCCAGGCGCTGGTAGAGGCTCACCTCGCTTTGCGGAGCCGTCTCCGGCGGAGTGGCTTCGTGCGGCTCGGGCGGGGCCGGCTGCGTGACCGCTTCTTGCTGCGCCAGCAGCTGGGTCTTCAGCGCGTCGAATTCGTGCTGGAAATTCTCGTTCTGCGTCATGAGCAAGCCGGCCAGGCCGTCGCGAAACTGGCACAGGTTCGGGGGCCGCGTGTCGGCATCGAGCTGATCGATCATGGCGATCATCGAGCCGACCAGGCCCAGGTTGCCCTCGCGCACGTCCTGCATGGCCGCCCACAGCCGCTGCGTAACTTCCTGGACGTTCGGATTGGCATTCATTGATCCATTCCCTCATCGGGTGCGCGTCGAGTTCGCGCTGCTCTGGGAGCTGCCGCTGGCCAGGTATGTCCTTGGGCAGCGGTCATCCCTCTTCCGCTTGGCCCGATGGCAGGCCTTTGCGGCGCGGTTTAATGCGGAGGAACACTCCCGCTGGGTCTGCTTTCTCTGCGAACCCCCTGACCGCCACCACCCGCGGCCGCCGGTGTTCCATTGGTGGCTATTACGCCGAGAATGGACGGCAGGTTCCCTCCCGGCCGAGAATGAGTGCTCGGGCACGGCACAAGAAGTCCGATTTGCAGCGGAAACCGGTGTGCAGTCGGCGTCGCGCAAGGCCTGGGGCGGGCCGCTCAGGCCTGGTAGTAGGTGTGGTTGTTGTGTTCGCGGGCTTTGAAGCGGGTATTGTAGTATCCGAGTGATTCCGAGGTCCCCAGCAGGAATGTCCCACCCGGCCGCAGGCACTGATACATCTTGTCGAACAGCTCGCTCTTCACCGGCTGGGAGAAGTAGATGGCCACGTTGCGGCAGAAGATGGCATCGAACACACCCAGCGGGGCGAAGTTATCCATCAGGTTGAATGCGCGGAATTCGATCATCGCCTTCAGGTTTGCGTCGATGCCCCAGGAGCGGCCGTTCTGCCGGAAATATTTGTTCTTGACGGCATCGGTCATGCCACGGCTCATGGAAAGGCCATCGTAGGCACCCTCCCGGGCCAGGCTGAGCGCCTCGGAGGAGATGTCCGTCGCCAGGATTTCGAAGTGTGCCGGATGGACGGCACCGCCGCCGTGCCACTGGCAGAATTCGTGGATGCTGATGGCGATGGAATACGGCTCCTGCCCGGTGGAGCAGGCGGCGGACCAGATGCGTACCTTTGGCTTGCCGTGTGCGATCTGCTTGGCCATTTCGGGCAGGAGCACCTCGTTCAGGATGGTGAAGGGCGCCTTGTCCCGGAACCACAGCGTCTCGTTGGTCGTGATGGCGTCGATAATCTTCGAACGCAGCGGGCCGCGGGCGTTCTCGCTGGACTTGCGATACAGATCGCCATAGGTCGCGCACTCGAATTCGGCCAACAGCCTTTTCAGCCGCGACTCCACAAGATAGGTCTTGTCGTCGTCCAGGGAGATACCGCTCTGCTCCAGGATGAACGCCTGGAAGAGCTGGAATTCCTGTCGGCTGATGGAGGGCATCACGTTCATCGGGTCTGCAGGGCCCCCAGGCCAGTGAGAGCGACGATGCGGGCTGCGAGCTCCCCGAGCGGGACCCGCTCGTCGGAAAGGCCGGCCTGGTCCACCGCCTGCGGCATGCCGTAGACCGTGCAGGTATCCTCGCTTTGCGTGAGGCAGTAGCCCTGCCGGGCCTTGATGGCCGCCACCCCCTCCAGCCCATCCTGGCCCATCCCGGTCATCACGACGGCCAGCGTGTGGCGGCCCACCGCTTCGGCCAGCGACTGGAACAGGACGTCCACCGCGGGCTTGCAGCTGTTGACCGGCGGGCCGTCGTCCAGCCGTGCGACCAGGCGCGTGCCGGTGCTGCCGGCCGGGCCTGGCTCCACCCGCAGGTGCCGACCGCCCGGGGCGATGTACACCCCGCCCGGCGCCAACGCCTGGCCCTCGGAAACCTCGCAGACGCGCAACGCGGAGCGGCGGTCCAGCGCCTTGGCGAGGGAGTCGGTGAAGAGCGGAGGCATGTGCTGCACGATCACCACCGGCACCCGCAGGGTGGCCGGCAGTGCCGGCAACACCTGCTCCAGCGCGGTGGGGCCCCCGGTGGAAACCCCGATTCCCACCACTTCCACGCGCGTGGGCAGCAGAGCGGGCATGGCGCGGGGCAGGGCCTGCTCGGCACGCGGCTGCGTGGCCAGGGCGGCGCGGGCGGCGCGGGCTTCCAT
>JBGOUY010000319.1:0-4660 GCA_041477795.1 bacterium | reverse complement strand
CTAGCGCAGGGTGTGCAGGATCACAAAGCGGGTCTCGCCCGCGGCCACGGGCACCTCGCCCAGGTCGCGCGTGGAGGCCGCGCTGCCGCCCGCCGTGGTGTACTGCACCTGCACGTGGTGCTTGCCCGGCGGCAGCAGCACGCGCCCGATCAGCACCAGGTCCGGCAGCGTCTGCCAGGAGCGCAGGTCGGCCTGCTCGGAGATTTCCGTGAACACGGTGCCCGCCATGAACGCCAGCAGCCCGGCGCCCTGGCTCTCCTTGCGGGCGCGCTCCTGCAGCGCGCGGTTGGCCAGGTACTTGACGGTGGCGCGCGCGATGGCCTTGACGGCGATGCGCCCGCGGCGGTTCTCCAGGTTCTCCTTGGCGATGGCCCCGATGGGCTGGGCCGGCTGCAGCGTCGCGGCGGGCTGGCCATCCACCAGCACGCGCGAGCCGTCGATCAGGTAGCTGCGCGGCCGGTAGCGCGGGAAGGCCACCTTGACGTAGTTGCCGTCCGGCATGATGGCCCGGATCGAATCCTCCACCTTGACCGGGCTCTTGCCGGCGAAGTGGATGAAGTAGAGCTGGCCCTGCTGCCGCTTGCGGTCGAGCGGGATCGGCACCTCGCCCGGGTAGCGGCTCCGGGCGGCGCGCAGCTCGTCGGGCCCCATGAACAGCGCCGTGGTGAGCAGGTTGCGCGCCAGCACCTCCGGCGTCGTCACGCGGTAGTTCTTCGCAAAATCGGTCGTGTAGGCGTTGACCGCGAGCCGGTCGGAGATGAACGCATCGTTCACGTCGTTGCGGGTGCCCCCCATCTCGTAGAGCACCCCGGCCAGCAGGCGCGCGAAGGCATCCTCCTTGTAGACGTTCTTCGCATCGGCCGGGTACTTGTCGTTGATCGCCTCCAGCTTCAGGTTGACCTTGCGGGCCTCCACCAGCGCGTCATCCACCTGGCCCAGCTCGATGTAGTTGAGGGCGCGGTAGACGTTGACGATCACCGTCTCGAAGTCCTCGCCGCGGTAGGGCAGGGTGTTGTCGTTGAGGGCGAAGGCCGCCACGTTGCCCGTCACCGACTCGGTGTAGAGGTCGTCCATGCGCCGCTCGGCCTGCTCGAACGCGGCGTTGCTCTCCTTGTACTTGCCCGCGTAGTGGTAGAAGAGGCCGCGATCCAGGTTGTAGAGCACGGAATTGCGGTCGCCGTAAGTGTCCTTGCTCGTTTCCACCAGCTGCGCAGCCTCGAGGTACTGGTCGCGCTGGGCGAGCTCCTCCAGCTTGGGATAGAGCTCCCGATGGGGCGAACAGGCCCCCAGCAGCAGCGCCGCGGCCGCCCAGAGCAGCAGGGCGGCCGCGCCGGCGCGCGGCACGGCGAAACGAGGGTTGGCCATCGGGAACCGCTCCGGGGGCTAAAGCTTCAGTTTGGACTTCTCGACGAACTTCTTGATCTTCGAGTCGCCGATCCAGACCTTCTCGTTGGTCTCCACGTTGATCAGCTCCAGGTTGGTCTGGTAGAAGACCACGCTCTGCCCGCCCTCCTGGTCGGTGATGGAGTTGAGCTCGCCGGTCAGCACGAAGTCCGCGCCCAGCTCCTTGCCGATGCGCGCCGGGGCGGCCGTCAGGCCCTGCTGCTGCTCGGCCCGCTCGCCACGGGTGGACAGCCGCTGCTCCGTATCGGCCACCACGGACACCCGCCCGGAGCGCAGGAAGGCCCGCTCCAGGTCCTTCATGAAGGTCTGCGTGTTGATGTGCTCGGTGCTGCGGTTCTTCACGCCGTAGGCCATCACCACCGGCTTGCGGCCCTTGCTGCTCTGCCACTGCTCCACCCAGCCGAAGCCGAGCGCGTCCTGGATCATGGACTGGGAGACCTGCTGCGAATCCGTGTCGTTCCAGCGTCCGCTGAGATCGATGGCTTCAGTGGCCTGACGGCGCGAGACGCTCTTGCCGCAGGCCGCCACGGCCAGCACGGCGATCAGGAGCAACATCCAGTGCAGACGCCACACGGTCTTCATGATAGGGAACCTCCGACGGGAGTGAGGGAAGCGACCCGCCCGGCGGGCCGCTGGAGCCGGGGCGGCTTCGCCCCGGGCCCCAGTAAAGATTAAAGCCATTCCTGGCGGAAACATCAACCGGGCGACCCCGGCCGGCCGCCAAGGTGCGGACCATGGATGCGCGCGTGAAGCGACCGCAGGCAGCGCAGGAGGGGCGCCCGGGCCGCTGCGGCGCGTGGCGCCTTGGGCCGCGCGGCCTGGCCCTGCCGGCGCTGTTGGCGCTGCTGCTGGCGCTGCACAGTACGGCGGCGCGGCCCGCCGCGGCGCAGGCGCTCACGCTCTCGCGCAATGCGTTCGTCGATCTCGCCGAGCGCCCGGAGGCGGAGCTGCCCGCCACGGGGACGGTCACCGTGCGCCAGGAGCGCTGGCGCGTGGCCGGCGTGGAGCGGCTGCGCATCGTCTCGCCCGATCCGCAGGTGGCCGCCGTACTGCGCTACCGCCCGCTGGCGCCCGCCGCTGCTCCGGCCACCGCCGCGAGCCCGGAGGCCGCTTCCGCCCCGGAAACCCCCGCCGCACCCGCCGCCGGCGCGGAGGCCACCGCCGCACCGGCCGGCCCGACCGCGGAAACCCCCGCCGCTGCGAGCCATGAGGCCACCGCCGCGCCCGGCGCGCCCGGGGCCCCCGTGGAGGGCGGGGGCTGGGTGCTCACCGTGCTGCTCGTCGCGGAGCCGGCCTCGCCGCGCTACCAAGTGGAGTCCGACGGCCAGCTCCTGCGCGAGGGCGCGCTCGTGCACCAGCCGCGCTTCGCCCTGGGCGAGCGGGGGCTGGAGAGCGGCCTGGCCGGTGCGGCGGGGCGCGTGCGCGAGATCGTGCTCCAGGACGACGGGGACGCCGAGCTGCGCCTGCGCCGCGCCGGCGATGCGCTGGAGCTGGAGGTGGTGCCGCTGGCGGCGGGGGGGCGTCCCAGCGGCGGGCGCCCGCCGGCCTACCTGGGCCAGCCGCTGCGCTTCACCGCTGCCGGGCTGCTCGGCTTCGGCTGGACGGACAACGCGCTGGGCGAGCTCTGGCTGGGCAGCCGCCTGGCGGGCAAGTTCGACGCGTTCCTGCCCGCCCTGGGTGGCGCGCAGCTCGGGCGGTTGGTCGCCACGGGCCAGCTCTGGCGCAGCCGCTCGCTGGCGCTCTGGCTGGAGGGCGGGGCCGCCGCCTATCGCCTGGTGGCGACCAGCGGCGTGGCGACCCAGGCCGTGCGGCCCACGGGCGGCGTCACGCTGCACTGGCGCGAGGGCAACTGGGGCGCCGCGCTGCACTATGGCAACGCCATCGACGTCTCCGTGCTGAGCGCTTTCGTCGCCTGGCAGGGCTGGTCGCGCCTGGGGCTGCTGGCGGGCTGGCACAGCCTGGAGGGCCGCTCCGGCTTCGGCCTGGGCGCCTCCCTCCGCTTCTAGCCGTGCGCAGTGTAGGGGCACAGGAGGGGCACAGCATGCTGTGCCCCTACAGATACGTGGGAGGCGATCAGCGCGGGGCAGACGGGCCGACCCCGGCCGGCGGGATGGGCGGGAGCGGCGTGCCGCGCTGCCAGCGCAGGGTGAGGAACCACTGGCGGCCGGGGGGCGGGAAGTTGTCCAGCTCCGCATAGGTGACGTTGCCCAGGTTGCGGCCCTCCAGCGCGAGCGACCAGCCCGCGCCGAGCGGCGCGCTGAGGCCCGCGTCGGCCACGGTGTAGGGCTGCAGGTAGCGCGTGTTGGCGCTGTCCACGTAGCGCCGCCCGCTGTGGCGCGTCTGCAGCCAGCCGTGCCAGCCCGCCCGGCGCCAGGCCAGCGAGAGAGTCCAGCGCTCGTCCGGCACGCCGGGCACGCGGTGGCCGTTGTCGCGCGGGTCGACGGCATCGTTGTCCAGGATCAGCGCCGCCTGGCGGGTCCACGCCGCGTCCAGCGCGACGCCGGCGGGCAGGCGCAGGTTGAGCGCCGCCTCCACGCCGCTGCTGCGGGTGCGGTTCACGTTCTCGAAGCGGAACAGGTTGGGGCTGGCCGGCGCCGGGATGGCCAGGATCTGCTGGTCGGTCTCCTGGCGGAAGGCGAGCAGCTCCGTGTAGAGCGCATCCCCCAGCGATATGTACAGCCCGCCGTCGCGGGAGCGCGAGCGCTCGGGCTGCAGGGCCGGGTTGGCCACGGAGCTATCGCCGAAGGCGCCCGGGTCGTACAACTCGAACAGCGTGGGAGGACGGTAGCCCGTGGCCGCGCTGGCCTTGAGGCCGAGGGGCCCGGCGAGGGGCTGGCTGAGGGCCGCGCGCGCCGTGGTGCGGGCGGGCAGGTCGGAGAGGGCGTCGCGGCGCAGGGAGGCCTCCCAGCTTCCGCGCGGCGGATGGTAGTCCCACGTCGCAAAGGCCGAGGCGGTGCTGCGCGCGGCGCGGAAGCGCCGGTCGTCCAGCACCTCGCGGCTCCAGGCCGTGCCGAGCTGCAGCCGGTGCGCCTGCAGCCAGCGCTCCCAGCGCAGCTCGCCGCCGCCGCGCTCGTCCGTGAAGCCCGCCGTCAGGGCGCTGCCCGGGGCCTGGGTGTTCTCGTTGCGCTCGTCGCTGAGGCGCTCGGCGCTGGCCTGCCAGGAGAGCAGCGGCGCGGCAGGCTCCACCGTGGCCAGCCCCGCCGTGGCAAGCCCTGCCGCGGCAGGCCCTGGCGCGCCCAGGCTGTGCGCATCCTCG
>JBGOUY010000276.1:0-5789 GCA_041477795.1 bacterium | reverse complement strand
TTACCTTTTGCAGCGCCTGCTGCTGGCCATCTGCATGTGTAATGCGCGGATTATCGTTATCGAGAACAAGCTGCTCGACCTTCAACTCGATATTGCCCATGGCTCTAACTCCCTTAGAAAGGGAGGTAGCTTATGAGATTCGCTATCGCTAGTAAAGCGCCCGGCGGCTTGCCGGAACCGTGGTCAAAAATATGATCCCTTTTGGATGGGGATGGCCCGCCGCAGGCGGGACAGGGGGTGGCCCCCCCGCGCCGCCCGCAGGGGGTCCCGTCACCCTCCCTCGGCCAGTCCGCGGCGGGGACCCTGTTCGTGCCGCGCCACCTGGCCGGCCACGCTGCGCACCTTGCGGGGCGCGGCCAGCCACATCGCGCCGATCGAGACCCCGCACACCGCCATCGCCAGCCAGAAGGCCGGGCCGTAGCTGCCGAAGCGATCCTGGATCGCCCCGGCGGCCCACGGGCCGGCCCCGGCACCCAGCGACGCCTGCAGGCTCACCACGCCGAACACCGTCCCGTAGCGGCGCCCTTGGAACAGATCGGCCGGGATGATGCCAAAGACAGACGCCAGCCCGTAGCCCAGCAGGCCCTGCGAGGCGACCATGGCATACATCAGCGCCGGCACGGGATGCGTGCGCATCACGAGCAGCAGCGCGTAGCACACGGCGAAGCCGCCCACGGCCAGCGACCAGACCCACTCACGCCCAATGCGATCGGAGAGGTGCCCCAGCCCGATCTGGCCCACCACGCCCGTGAGGCCCACCAGCCCGAGCGCAAAGGCCGCCACCTCCGGTGCGATGCCGATCTCCACCAGGTACTTGGTCTGGTGCACCTGCACGGCGTACCAGGCGAAGAGGCCGCAGAAGTAGGCCAGCCCGAGCCACCAGAAGCGCCGCGTGGCCATGGCGCGCCGCAGCGTCCAGTCCGTGTCGGCCCAGGCCCGGTCCACCACGGCCGCGTGCAGGGCCGCGCGCTGGGCCTGGCCCGCGCTGGCGCTGGCGCCATCGGGCAGCAGGCCCAGGTCTTCCGGCCGCTTGCGCTGAAAGAGGAAGTTCAGCGGCAGCACCACGGCCACCAGCAGCCCGGCCAGCGCCACGCAGGCCATGCGCCAGCCGCTGGAGGCGATGACGTGCTGGATCCAGGGAAACAGCGCGATCCCGCCCACCCCCACGCCGGAAAACGCCAGCCCCACGGCCAGCCCGCGCCGGCGGGAGAACCAAAGCGGCACGAACATGGAGTGGCCGATGTAGCTGAACATCACCGTGCCGCCCGTGACCAGCATCCCCAGCGTCAAATACATTTGCCACGGCGCGCGGGCCAGGGTGGTGAGCAGCAGCCCGGAGGCCACCACCAGCGCCCCGAAGGGGATCACGCGCCGCGGCCCGAAGCGGTCCATGGCGGCGCCGATGAAGGGCGAATAGCTCGCCGAGGCCAGGAAGCCGATGGAGAACACCCCCGCCGTCGCCCCGCGCGCCCAGCCGAACTCGTCCAGGATCGGGGGAAAGAGCAGCGAGAAGGCCGTGCGCGTGTTGACGCCGATGCCCATCGTGACGAAGGCGACCCCCACCACGACCCAGCCGTAGAAGAACGGCCGGCGCGGCGGCACGGGCGCCGCGGGACGGCCTTCCTCGCGGGTCGGCGACGATTCAGTCGGCACGGCGGCTCCTGGGCTGGTGCACGGCTTCCGCTCTCCATAGACGGCGCGAGGCAGCTTGGCAAGCCTGCCCGCCGCGCCGGGTGGCGCCCCACGGCAGCCGCCAAATTGACAGCCTGGGCGCCACGCATTACCCTTGAGAGTAAACCGATGCACGGACCGCGGGCTGCCTGCTCCGCGGCCGCGCGCATGAGGGAGCCAGCCCCGCGATGATTCACCTGACTGAAGCTGCTGCCAAGGAAATCCGCAAGATCAAGGCGGAAGAGGGCCTCGCCGAGGACGTCCCCCTCCGCATCGGGATCAAAGGCGGCGGCTGCTCCGGCTTCACCTACACCTTCGACTTCGACGCCAAGCGCGGCAAGTTCGACCTGGAGTTCGAGTCCCAGGGCATGCGCATCCTGGTGGACAAGAAGAGCCATCTCTACATCGACGGCACCCAGGTGGACTGGAGCTACAGCCTGATGGAGCGCGGCCTGAAGTTCACCAATCCCCAGGCCAAGGGCTCCTGCGGCTGCGGCACCTCGTTCATCTACGAGCCGCAGACCAGCGGCGCCGACCTGCCCGTCTTCGAGCTCAAGCTCTAGCCAATGGGCACGGTGCTGCTGCTCAATGGGCCCAACCTCAACGCGCTGGGCACCCGCGAGCCCGAGCTCTACGGCCGCACCACGCTGCCGGAAATCGAGGAGCGCGTGCGTGCCCGCATCGAGGGCGCCGGGCACGCCTTCCGCTGCTTTCAGTCCAACACCGAAGGCGCGCTAGTGGACTGGCTGCACCACAACCGGCAGGCGGACTTCGCCCTGGTCAACGCGGCCAGCCTGACGCACACCAGCGTGGCCCTGCGCGATGCGCTGAAGTTCACCGGCATGCCGTTCATCGAGATCCACATCTCCAACGTTCACAAGCGCGAGGCGTTCCGGCATCACAGCTACCTCAGCGACATCGCCGTGGGCCTGATCGTCGGCCTGGGGCCGCAGGGCTACGAGCTGGCCGCGCAGTACGCGCTGGAGCACCTGAAGGCCCGCTGAGCGGCGCGCAGGCCGCACCGAACCCGCAGAGGGCGGCCCGCGCCGCCCCGGCACCCTCGCCGCAGGGCCGCAACCTCCACCCAGAGACCCCGACCCCATGGCCAAAAAGGAGACTTCCGCGCCCATGGAACAGACGCTCTCCATCGTCAAGCCCGACGGCGTGCGCAAGAACCTCGTCGGCGAGATCCTGCGCCGCTTCGAGGCGGCCGGCCTGGTTGTGCGCGCCCTGAAGACGGTGCGCCTCAGCAAGGCCGATGCACAGGCCTTCTACGCCGTGCACAAGGAGCGCCCGTTCTACGACAGCCTCACCACCTTCATGTCCTCCGGGCCTATTGTGGTGTCGGTGCTCGAGGGCTATAATGCAATCCAGAAAAACCGGGAACTGATGGGCGCCACCAACCCCGCCCAGGCGGCGCCGGGGACGATTCGCAAGGATTTCGCGGAGAGCGTGGAAGTCAACACCGTTCACGGCTCGGATGGCCCTGAAACGGCTGCACAGGAAATCCACTTCTTCTTCTCCGAACGCGAGTTGATCGCCGGACAGCGCTCCTGAACGGCTGAGTTCCTGAAAGGCGGCGTTCCTGACAGACCGCCGCACACCCGTTTACAGGGATGTAAATCGGTGATCCTGCACGAGCTGAAGACCCACCTCGCCACGTCCGAGCCGGTGACGCGCGAGTTCGTGGCCCTCATGGAGACCACGTTCCGCGCCTACGGCGAAACGCGCACGCTGTTCCTCGAGAAGCTGCCGCACCACCTGCTCCAGTCGGAGCTGGTCTCCCTGGTCAACGTGGAGATCAAGCACCGGCTCTTCGACGAGCGGTTCTGCGCGGGCATCCAGGACGCGCTGAAATCCCTGCGCCGCGCCATCATCCGGCTGGAGGACCTGCGCGCGCTGCACCCGCAGCACCCCGACACGGTCAACAACCTGACCCGCCTGGCCGCCCTGGCCGAGCGCGTGGAGGCGCTCTACCAGCGGCACTGGGAGTTCTACCGCTACCAGAACCGCCTCACCGAGGAGGATCTGGTGGCCTTCCTTCTGGAGGTGGATCAGATCGCCTACGAGTGGGACACCTACCTGAGCGGCTTTTCCACCGTGCACGCCGTGGCCGAGTCATTGAGCGGCCAGCCCTGCCCGGCCGACCGCACTGCGCTGCGCGTCGCCTATGAGCGCCAGGGGCCGCAGCACTTCTCGGTGGGCACGATCCAGAGCCTGATGGGCTTCCTGGAGGCGGCCTACCGCTTTGTCTGCGCGACCAGCGAGGTGGATGCGCAGGCGAACCCGCTCATGCTGCTGCAGGTGGACGTGGCGCACCCGGTGGCCATCGCCCTGGCCGTGCCCCAGGACACCGCCCCGGCCTATCGGCGCTTCCTGCAGTACCTCTTCCTCAAGGACATGCTCAAGCGCGAGGCCCTGCTCAAGGTCGTGTTCGAGGCCACCGCGCACGACGTGGGCCGCGAAAAGCCCCTCGCCCCGGCCGTCCTGACGGGCTTCCAGAAGGAGCTCAGCGCCGCGCTGAAGGAGCTGCCCGAGGACGGGCGCTTCACGCTGGCCGACCGCACCTTCCCCGACGACGGCATCCGCGTGCTGCAGGAGTTCACGGCCGCGCTGGAGGACAAGCACATCCGCTACGATGCCCTCCTGCGCGGGGATGCCGGCAAGAGCCGCGCGGCCCGGCAGAAAGGCGAGCCGAAGGCCGACGGCAAGCCCAACGGCAAGCCGGATGTGCGCGTCCCGCCGGCCGTGCCGCCCATCCCCAAGGCCCCCCGCGCCGAAGGCAGCAGCTCCCTCTTCAGCCTCAACCCCAAGGAGCACATCGCCGTGCTCACCGGCGGCGGCGGCCGCGGACGGGACAGCTAGCCCACCGCAAACAGCCAACTGCTTTGGGGGAACACGTCCCCCCAAACCCCCCGCACACGGGTTCTCCCGCCTTGACCAAGGAGTTGTCCAAGGGCATACTGAAACGGCTGGGCCCCGAAGTCCGGTCGCCCGAGGTGCCCCAACGGCCCGGCACGAGGCCGTGATACGACAAGGGCGCGGAGGACTGAGAAATGAAAGGAAAGCTCGCTCTGTTCCTATGCATATTGCTGGCGTTCGCTCCGCTCGCCTTGGCGAAAGGAGGCGGGGGCTCTTCCAGCGGTAAACACCTCTATTCCGCACCCAAGAGCAGCGGGTCGCACAAATCGAGCGCGGGGGCGACGAAGCACCGCTCCAGCAAGTGCACCCCGTGCAAGCGGGATCGCCACGGCGATATCGAGCGCAGTAGCGCGGCGCGGGACCAGTTCATGAATGAGACGGGCTACCCCAAGGGCAGACCGGGCTACGTCGTGGACCACATCGTTCCGCTCAAGGAGGGCGGCTGCGACTGCCCCGCGAACATGCAGTGGCAGACGATTGCGGCGGCGAAGGCCAAGGACAAAATCGAGTAAGTGGCGGACTAGCGAGGGATCGGCGGGGCAGCGCCCCCTGCGCGCCCGACCGTTCAGGCGCTACGATTTCATAATCCGCGTTCATCCGCGGCTGAATTGGTGTTCCGTTGCTCGCGATATTCGCCCCATTCGGCGCGCAGGGCGTTGGCGATTTCGCCCAGGGTGGGTTTGGCGACCTGCGATACCGGAGCGATCCTGGCTCCGCCTTCAATGCAGATTGGGGAACAGCTTGATGATGGCGACCGCGACCCCCAATGCCGCAATCATCGCGGCCATGAAGCCCCGCATGGACGCTTCGTGGCTGGCTTTGGACTCAGCGATGAGCGTTTCCAACTTCGCGAACCGCACGTCCATATTCGCGAACCGCAGGTCCATTTCCGTACGCATGTTGGCGAACCGCAGGTCCATATTCGTATGCAGGGTCTTCATTTCGGCCAGAAAGTCCCGGAACGTGGCGTCCCTTGTCGCAGCGGCCGTGACTTCGAGCTTCGCGGCCAATAGCTCCGCCAGGGCAGGCGCCGCACCGGCGGCCCGCAACTCCTGGGCGGTCTTCAGTTCCTCGGTGATGGGCATGCTTGGCTCTCTTGTTTAGACGGTAACGAACCGCCATTTATCGTGCAGTTCCGCGCTGGCCGGTGCGCCCATTCCTACTCCCGATATTCGCCCCATTCGGCGCGCAGGGCG
>JBGOUY010000334.1:0-4229 GCA_041477795.1 bacterium | reverse complement strand
CGAACAGCGGACTTCCAGATGACCAAAGGCTTGCGGGACATCATAGACAATGCCGGTAATGCGGATGATTTGATGGCGTTCATGTCTGAGAAGAACTTACCAGTAGAAGAAATCGCGTTGAATGATCTCGCGTCGGAGATACTTCGAAACCCACCCGACCAGGGATTCCTGACTATCTCAAATGCATTGCAGTGGCGGTTGCAGTATACCCGAGTGATTGAACAAGCAGGATCGGTACAGGGAGTCAACGCCATTTACCGTGGGCGTAAAGCGTGAGCGAAACTGCGAAAGATCGAATTGAATTTGGAGATTACCAGACGCCTCAGCAGCTCGCACTCGCAGTTTGCGAGCGGCTATGGGCTCTCGGACTTCGCCCGGTTGTGATAATCGAGCCAACGTGCGGCCTGGGTGCGTTCGTGATCGCTGCTGCGCAAACATTCCCTGAGACTAGCCAAATCATTGGATATGACGTGAACAGCGCTTATTTGAACGCCCTGCGAACCAGAATTGAGGGTCAATCAATTTCAAACAAAGTCCGCTTAGAGGAGGTGAATTTTTTCACCGAGAATTGGAATGCAAAACTCAAGCAGTTCAGTGGTTCGATACTTGTATTGGGAAACTTTCCGTGGGTCACCAACGCAGCACAGAGTGTGATTGGCGGGTCAAATCTGCCCTTCAAGTCCAACTTTCTAAATCGCAGAGGCTATGACGCAATCAGCGGAAAATCGAATTTCGATGTGTCGGAATGGATGCTCTTGGAAGTGTTAAATTGGTTTCGAGACCGTCCTGGAGATGTTGCAATGCTTGCCAAGACGGCAGTCGCACGGAAAGTGTTGGCGCACGCGGAGCGCCGATCCGCGGCAGTAAAGGATGCATTCATGATAGAGATCGACGCTAAGAAAGAATTTGGAGCATCGGTTGAGGCCTGTTTGCTGGTGCTTCGATTATCGGGATACGCCGAAGATCAAGAATTGAATTACGACTACACTGTGTATAAGAGCCTAGATGATATGCACGGTACCCGTGTGGGTCACCGCATGAGCTTGACGGTGTGTGATTTGAGTACGTTTGATACATATTCCTTCCTTGTTGGCGAAAGCCCGAAAGCATGGCGCTCTGGAATTAAGCATGACGCGTCCGCGGTTATGGAATTCAAACGTGTCGACCGCTTCTTCGTCAACGGATTAGGTGAGTCCGTGGAACTGGAACCCGAATTTCTATTCCCATTGCTGAAGGGATCCGATGTGGGTAGCGACCGACCTTGGCGGGGGAGGTATGTCCTTGTAACCCAAAGAGCGGTAGGTCAACAGACGAATCAGATCAGTGTGAGAGCGCCAATGACATGGGCTTATCTTGAAAAGCATGCATCTGCGCTAGACAACCGGCGCAGCGTTATCTACAAGAAGAGTCCGCGATTTTCAATCTTTGGTGTTGGTGATTACACATTTCGTCCCTGGCGAATTGCAATTTGCGGGATGTATAAGAGCGTTCGCTTTCGATTGGTCGGGCCGGTCGAAGGCAGACCTGTGATGTTCGACGACACCGTGTATTACGTTTCGTTTGATACTGAAGGAGAGGCAATCGAAGTAATGTCCAAACTGAATTCAAACCCTGTGCTGTCGCTACTATCATCGCTGATTTTTTGGGACGAGAAGCGTCCGATCAAGACCGGAATTCTAAACGTGGTTGATTGGTCGCGATTGAACAGCGCTGGACCTCGGCAAGCCTCCCTTATTTGAGGCCCTGCGAAACAATACGCGATCCAAGTGTGCCTGAGCGGGTTTACAAGGCATCTTGAATTGAGTACGGCCCCCGCGGCCCGGCGCCGGCCGAGCGTTCCGCCCCGGCCTGCTCTGGCCTGCCAAGCCCCTCCCGCCCCCTGCCGCCGCCCTGCCCATGATCGCGATGACCGCCAAGGAAGTGGGTGCCGCCGTGGAGGCCGAGCTGACCGCGGAGCTGGGCCGGCTCCAGGCGGCCGGCGTGGAGCCCGGCCTGGCCGTGGTGCTGGTGGGCGACCACCCGGAGTCGGAGACCTACGTGGCCACCAAGGTGCGCACGGCCCGGCGCCTGGGCATCCGCTCGGAGGACGTGCGCCTGCCCGCCGACATCAGCCAGGCCGCGCTGGAGGCGGAGCTCGGGCGCCTGAACGCGGACCCCCGCGTGCACGGCGTGCTCTGCCAGCTGCCCCTGCCCGAGCACCTGAACGCCGCGCGCGTCGCCGCGCGCATCAATCCGCTCAAGGACGTGGACTGCTTCCACCCGGAGAATTTCGGGCTGCTGGCCGAGGGCACGCCGCGCTTCGTGCCCTGCACCCCGGCGGGCATCCTGGCCCTGCTGCGGCACTACCGCATCGTGGTGGCCGGGCGGCACGTGGTGATGATGGGGCGCAGCAACATCGTGGGCCGCCCCATGTCGCTCCTGCTCTCCCAGAAGGGCTGGGACGCCACGGTGACGCTCTGCCACACGCTCACCGGCAACATCGCGCACTACACGAGCCAGGCGGACATCCTCATCGTCGCCATCGGGCGGGCGGAATCGGTGGGCCGGGAGCACGTGCGCGAGGGCGCCGTGGTGATCGACGTGGGCGTGCACCGCGTGGTGGACCCCAGCCGCCCGCGCGGCTACCGCATCTGCGGAGACGTGCGCTACGACGCCGTGGCGCCGCTCAGCGCCGCCATCACGCCGGTGCCGGGGGGCGTGGGGCCGCTCACCGTGCTGATGCTGATGCGCAACACGCTGCAGGCCGCCCGCCTCGCCGCGGCCGGGGCGCAGCCGGGTTCCCTTGATATGGCGCGGGGAAAGGGGGTTAAATGAGGGCACCCCCGCTGCGCCGCAGCCCGGCCCCGACCTTCCCCGCCTCCGGCCATGAACGCGTTCATCGTTGTCGACGTGCAGAACGATTTTTGCCCCGGCGGCTCGCTGGCCGTGCGGGATGGGGATGCGGTGGTGCCCGTCATCAATGCGCGCCGCGCGGACTTCGCGCTGACCGTGTTCACGCAGGATTGGCACCCGCCCGGCCACCAGAGCTTCGCCTCCAGCCACCCCGGCCGGCGGCCCTTCGACATGATCCGGCTGGGCGGCGTCGAGCAGGTGCTGTGGCCCGATCATTGCGTGCAGGACACGCCGGGCGCGGCCTTCCACCCCGATCTGGACCTGCGGCCGGACGATCCGGTCTTCCGCAAGGGGGAGCTGCCCGCCGTGGATAGCTACAGCGGCTTTCTGGACAACGACCGCGCGCACGAAACCGGGCTGCGCCGGTTTCTCAAGGACCAAGGAGTGACGGACGTCTGCATCGTGGGATTGGCCACGGACGTCTGCGTCAAGTTCACCGTGCTCGATGCGATCGGCTACGGCTTCAAGACCCGCGTGTACCGGGCGGGCTGCCGCGCGGTGAACCTGCATCCCGACGACGAGGCCAAGGCCTTCCAGGCAATGGAGCACGCCGGAGCGATCCTGCTGCCCTGACTTTTCCGCCGCTCCCCGCACCCACGGCGCACGTCCGCGCCCCGCGCGATGCGGGGCAGGCCCGCAGCCGGTGGGGCCAGGAATGCGGAGCGGACACTCTCCCTCTCGGACAAGCGATTTCTGTGGACCGTCCATCGATGCTGCATCAGGAGGCGCTAGACTATCACTCCCGGCCTCGCAAGGGAAAGATCGAGGTGCGTCCCACCAAGCCTACGGCGACGCAGCACGACCTGACGCTGGCCTACACGCCCGGCGTGGCCGAGCCCTGCCGGGAGATCGCGCGCAACCGCGAGCTGGTCTACGAGTACACCGCCAAGAGCAACCTGGTCGCCGTGATCACCAATGGCACGGCCGTGCTGGGGCTGGGGAACATCGGCCCGGCGGCGGCCAAGCCGGTGATGGAGGGCAAGGGCGTCCTCTTCAAGAAGATGGCCGATATCGACGTGTTCGACCTGGAGATCGAACAGAAGGACTCCGACCTCTTCATCGAGACCGTGGCCAGCCTGGAGCCCAGCTTCGGCGGGATCAACCTGGAGGACATCAAGGCGCCGGAGTGCTTCTACATCGAGACCGAGCTGCGCAGGCGCATGGACATCCCGGTGTTCCACGACGACCAGCACGGCACGGCCATCATCACCGGCGCCGCGCTGCTCAACGCGCTGGAGCTGGCCGGCAAGCGCCCCGAGGACGTGCGCGTGGTCTTCTCCGGCGCGGGCGCGGCGGGCATCGGCTGCGCGCGCCTGTACCTGGCCCTGGGCGTGCGG
>JBGOUY010000036.1:0-21033 GCA_041477795.1 bacterium | reverse complement strand
CCTGCGCTCCAAGGTGGGCATGGTGTTCCAGAAGCCCACGCCCTTCCCGATGTCCATCTACAACAACATCGCCTTCGGCATCCGCCTTTACGACCGGCCCTCGCGCACGGAGCTGGAGCAGCGGGTGGAGCAGGCCCTGCGCCGCGCGGGCCTGTGGGAGGAGGTGAAGGGGAACCTGGCGGCGAGCGGGCTCAGCCTTTCGGGCGGCCAGCAGCAGCGGCTCTGCATCGCCCGCACCATCGCGGTCAACCCGGAGGTGATCCTGATGGATGAGCCCACCTCCGCGCTGGACCCCATCGCCACGAGCCGCATCGAGGACCTGATCGACCAGCTCAAGCACGACTACACGGTGGTGCTCGTCACGCACAACATGCAGCAGGCGGCGCGGGTTTCCGACTACACCGCATTCCTGTACCTGGGTGAGCTGATCGAGTTCAACCAGACGGAGCTGATCTTCACCCAGCCCGAACGCAAGCGCACGCAGGACTACATCACGGGCCGCTTCGGCTAGCAGCGGAGCCGCTCCGGCCAACCAGGCCGGGCGCGCGTGGCGGGGCGCCGCCATGACAGCGCCCCGCAATGCCGTTATCATGAACCTGCTTCATCCTGCGCCACTTGCCGGCGGAGAGATGTCATGACGATGCACATGCAGCGCGAGATCGAGAAGCTCAAGAAGC
Organism: bacterium; assembly: GCA_041477795.1. Classification (GTDB taxonomy): domain Bacteria; phylum SAR324; class SAR324; order SAR324; family JACQKK01; genus DATFMP01. The sequence continues at coordinate 20,356 of JBGOUY010000036.1, read as the reverse complement.
TGGTGCTCTCCCTTGGCGCCGACGTGGAGGAGAACGTCCACAAGGCCGTGCAGGCCCTGCAGGCGCGGGACCGCGCCCTGGCCGAGAAGATCATTGCCGGCGATGCGGCCGTGGACAAGTTCGAGGTGTATCTGGAGGAGGAGTGCCTGAAGATCCTGGCGCTGCACCAGCCGGTCGCCATCGACCTGCGCTTCGTCATCGCCGTGCTCAAGATCAACAACGACCTGGAGCGCATCGGCGATCTGGCCGTGAACATCGCCGAGCGCGCGACCTATCTGGCGTCCCAGGAGCCCGTGGAAATTCCGTTCGACTTCGTCGGCATGGCCAACAAGACCAAGCTCATGCTCAAGAAGAGCCTGGACGCGCTGGTCAATATGGATGCGCGCGAGGCCTGGGAGGTCTGCGCGATGGACGACGAGGTGGATGCGATCAACCGCCAGATGTACGAGCAGGTGCAGGACGGCATCCGCCAGCGCCCCGACCAGATGAAAAGCCTGATCCACTGCCTCAGCACGTCGCGCCACCTGGAGCGCATCGCCGACCACGCCACCAACATCGCCGAGGACGTGATCTACATGGTCGCCGGCGAGATCGTGCGCCACAAGGCGGAGGACTTCCGCCCGGACAAGGAGCGGCTGGCCCAGTAGCCGCCGGCCCGCCGCACCCGCCCCGCTTCGCAGCCCACCTCGGCGCACCCCCCCCGACTTTTCGCGCAGCCTGCCGCACCCGCCCGCGGCCGGAGGCCGGTTTGGCCTCTCATTTGCTTGACTTTGGGAGACTGCCGTCGCCCGGGATAGGGCGACGTCTCCTGCATCACGTCGATCCATGGATGGAGAAGCACGGTATGCACCCCGATTCCCACTCGCTGGACGCCTCCTTCGAGGCCACGGGCAACCGCCCCGACACCGCCTCCACGGGGTCGCTGCGGGATCAGGCCGTCGAGGATTTCAACTCGTTCTTCGAAAAGCTGAGCGCGCTGGACAACCTGCAGTGGTCGTCCGAGCCGGCCCCCGCTGCGGCCACGCCCAAGGCGGACCCGGCCGCCACGCCTCCGGCTGCGCGCCGGGCGGCCCCCGCGCCATCCGCGAGCGCGCCGCTCAACAGCGGCCGCGTCGCCATGCCGGGCGCCAAGCCGCGCATGACCGTGGTGAAGAGCGATACGGACCTGGCCGCGCCGCCCGCCGAGGCCGCGCTGCCCGGCGCGAAGGGAGTGCCGCTGCCGGCCGGCGTGCCGCGGGGACGGGTCACCGCGCGGGACGTGGCGCGCTTCCTCAAGATGACGCTGGTGGGGCTGCTGCTGTTCGCGCTGGGGCTGGGCGCGGGCTGGGCCGCGCTCTCCCTGCCGGGGCATTTCGATCGCGGCATGCCCAGCTTTTCCCAGTTGATGGAACGCACGCGCGGGCTCACCGCGACGCGGAGCGACGGGATGGCGAATGCGGGCGAGGCGGCCCAGGAGGGCGCCGATCCGCTGCGGGTGGTGGAAGCCGGCCGCGCTGCCGGCATTGCCGGCGCGACGTCCGCGGCAAGCGCATCGACCCAGGCCGCCGCCAAGTCTGACGGCAAGGCCGCGCACCCGGCCGCCGCACCCGTGGCCGGCCGGAGCCCCGCCAAGGCTCCCACCGGCGCACCGGCCAAGGCGGCCCCCAAGGCCATCGCCCAGGCCGTCGCCCAATCTCCTGTCACGCCCGCGGACGAATCGACGGATAGCACCGTGGATGCCACGAGCGACGGGGACGGCGCCGCGCCGGGTACCGCCGCTGCGGACGGCATCCAGCTCCCGGTGGTAAGCCAAAGCACCCCGCCCGCGCCTGCAATTGCGACCCGCGCGACGGCCAATGCCGCGGCCACGCCCACGGTCGCGACGACGCCGGGCGCGCCGCAGTTCACGCTGCAGGTGGGGGCGTGCAGCTCCTACGCGTGCGTGGAGAACTACCGGCGCATGCTGCTGACCAAGGTCAGTTCCGGAGCGATCCACGTGCTGACCCAGCCGCGCAGCGACGGCAGCGGCAGCATCCAGCGCATCCGCATCGAGCCGCTCGAGCGGGCCCGCGCGGAGCAGCTCAAGGCCGAGCTGACCGCCCTGGACGCGCGCTTCAAGGGAGCCTACCTGATTGCCCTGCACTGAGCCGCGGGCAGCGGGAGGGAGCGGGGGCGCGCAGCGCCCCCGCCATCGCCACGGCTAGAACCCGACCTTCACACCCAGCGTCCACATCTTCGCCCCGACATCCACGTCGGGGTTGGGACCCGGCAGGGTCTTGTCCTTCACCTTGCCGCTGATCGCGTGATAGCCCAGGTGCACGTCGAACACCACGGCAATGGGAATGCCGACGTCCAGGTAACCCTGCGTCAGCGTGCCCTTGTCGAACTGCTGGGTCGGCTGGGAGGGCACACTCAGGCTCGCGGTGCCGACCCCGGCGCCGAGCCGGATGTTGACCACCGGCACAGGCAGGTTGAGGAAGACGTCCAGCATCTGCACCTTGTTCTCGAAGTCCGTCGCCGGCGCCGCGCCGGCCTGTGCCTTCACCGTGTAGGCCTCGAAGCCGAAGCCCACCAGGAACGGCAGCGAGAGGCCGACGATGGCCCCGCTGGCCTTCGCGTCGTGCAGGGTGGAATCCTTGTAGGTGTAGCTCACCGGCACATCCAGCGAGACGGAGAATGTATCCGCCCGGGCCGGGGTGACGGCCCACACCGACAGCCCGACGAGCAGCAGTCCCTTCAGCAGAGTTCTCATCGCAATCCCAGACAAGAGGTTTGAGACCTTCGGTTCGCAGCGACGCGGCGCCGGCACGACGCCAAGCTCACCTCCGAGCCCGCGGTGTTGACGCGCAGCGGAAGCGGGGCGATGCCCGCGGGGGCTCATGGCCACGCTCCATTCTACGGCACTGGCAACCGTCCGGCCAGCGCCCGCCCTGGCGCCGCGCGCGCCGGCCCCGGTTCGCCCCAGAGGCCGCGGCCGGGCCGGCGCCTGCACCGTGCGCCGTGGCCAGCCAGAAGCGCTCGTGCGCCGGGCCATTGCCTGGCTGCAAAGCCCGCACCAGGTGGCGCGGATGCGCTGCCCGGGCCGCTCCGTGGGCCGGCGGGCGCCGCGCCGGGGGTGGCCAACCCGGGCTTCGTCTGTGGTGCGGACGCCTCATTTGCACCGCGGGCGCCACAGCGTGCCGCAATGGGCACCGACACACCCGGCCGCTCGAGGCGGTGCGCGCGCAGCGGCGCCGTGGCGCCGCCCTTGCCCGGCGGAGGCTGGGCCGGCCCAGACGGCGGCCGCCGGTTGGCGCCGCATTCCATTTTGTTCTAGCATTGCGTTTTCCGCGCAAATCCAAGCGGGATGGGCCCATGAAGCACTGCGTGACCCTCGACGAGTTCACCGGCGCCGAGCTGCTGCACATCGTGCGGCTGGGGCAAAAGCTCAAGCAGGAGCCGCAGGCCTTCGAGGGCGTCCTGCGCGGGCGCTGGCTGCTGCTGCTGTTCCAGAAGACCTCCACGCGCACGCGCATGTCGTTCGAGATCGGCATGGGCCGCCTGGGCGGACACACGCTGGTGATGGACTGGGACTCGTCCAACTTCTCCATCTCGCCCATCGAATACGAGGCCCGCTACGCCTCCACCCATGTCGACCTGATCATGGCGCGGCTCAAGCTCCACCGCGATATCCGGCGCCTGGCGGACAGCTCGCGCGTGCCGGTCATCAACGGCTGCGACGACCGCTATCACCCCTGCCAGGGCCTGGCGGATCTGCTGACCGTGTACGAGCAGGCGGGGGGCTTTTCCGGCCAGACGGTGGCCTACGTGGGCATCCACAACAACGTGGCCAACTCCCTGGCCTGCGGCCTGTCCAAGGTGGGGGCGCGGCTGATCCTGGTGACGCCGGAGAGCAATCCCGCCGCGGAGGATGCCGCGCTCATGGAGCGGGCGCTGGCCTCCGGTCTGGTGGAGCGCACGCTCAACCTGCGCGACGCGGTGGCGCGGGCCGACTTCGTCTACACGGATACGTGGGTGGACATGGAGTTCTTCGGGGACGAATCCTACCAGGCCGAGAAGGAGCGCCGCGTGGCCCTCATGCTGCCCTACCAGCTCAATCGGGAAAACCTGGCCGGCAGCGACGCCTACATCCTGCACGACATGCCCATCCATCCCGGCTACGAGATCACCGCGGAAGTGGTGGACTCGCCGCGCTCGCTGATCTTCCAGCAGGCCGAGAACCGGCTCTACGCGCAGCAGGCGCTGATGCTGTACCTGCTCGGCATCTCCGCGGGCTGATCCGGCCGCGCCCTCATCCGCTCCCCTGGCGCCTGCGCGGACGCGCACCGGCTCCTGCCGGCGCCCGCCCTATTCGGCGGCACCGTGCGGCGGCACCGTGCGGCGGCACCGTGCGGCGGCACCGCCCTCCGGCCTGTCTGGTTCAGGAATTGCTTATCCATGGCCATGGAGGGCCGCGGCTGCGTTCCGGCAGCCCTGGCGGCCCGGGAACCTATTGGAGACAGGACGATGGGGATGAACGTGAACAACGCCGGCCGCAGCGCGAGCGCGGCGCACGTGCAGCCGCGCGAAAGTGCCCGGCCCGCCCGTGAAGCGCAGCCGCCAGCAGGCTCCGCGCCGAGCCGGGAGACCGGCGGGCCGTTCCTGGAACAGTTCCGGGTGCTACCCGAAGCGAGCTTCCACAAGACCAAGAGCGGCCTGATGGTGGCCACCGTGCGGGAGGGCACCGGCAAGCCCTTCACGGCCGGCAGCAAGATCAAGGTCACCTACACCGGCTGGCTGCAGGACGGCACCAAGTTCGACAGCTCGCTGGATCACAACACGCCCTTCGAGTTCACGCTGGGCTCGGGGCGGGTCATCAAGGGCTGGGAGGAAGGGCTGGCGGGCATCCGCCCCGGCGAGCGCAGGCAGCTCGTCATTCCGCCCTCGCTGGGCTATGGCAGCCGCGAGGTGGGGGACATCCCGCCGGACTCCACGCTGGTCTTCAACGTGGAGGCGGTCGCCGTCGCGGAGCCGCCGGCCAATCCCAACGGCACGATGAACGTGGTGGCCTGAGCGGGGCCGCAGGCTCCGCCGGGTGACAGGCTCCCGGCGCTGGCGCCCCGCAGCGGTGCACGCGCCGGCGCGGCGCCCGCTGGCCGTGCCGTCGTTCGTCGCACGCTGCAGCAGGCCCGGCCGGGCGCACCGCTCAGGTGACGTCGTCGGGTGTGAAGTTGCGGTAGCGGTCCGTGCGCGGCCCCACCGTCATGCGCGCCACATAGGCATCGGCGCTCCCGTCCGCATTGCGCAGCACCGTCACGTTGCCCTGCTTGGCCAGCCGCGCGTCCTCGAACCACGACGAACCCTGGTCCAACGAGCGGTACGTGAGGCCGCCGTTCAGGGTGCCCTCCTCATCGAAGCCGAAGAGCAGGTGCCCGCTGTCGGTGCGCAGCACGTGCGCGAAGCTGGCCAGGGACAGCACCACCGTCCAGCCGATGGAATTGGGCCCGGTGTACGCGGCACGCAGCACGCCCAGATTGCCGGTGGTCGCACCGTAGTGCCCCAGCAGCCACTCCGAGCCGGTCAGCCCGAACCAGCCATCCGATTGGTAAAAGCCGCTGCTGTACACGGTGAAGGTGGGGCGCCAGGAGACGCCGGCGTCCGTCGACTGCCAGATATAGAGCCCTGAGCCGGTGACGTTGTTGCTGTAGCCGGTGGCGCCCCAAAGCGTGCCGGAGAAGGGCGAGAAGAAGCGCTGGATGTGGTACGCGCCGCTGATCGTCTGCGTCAGGTTCCAGCTCGAGCCGCCGTTCGTGGAGCGGTAGATGCTGCCCGAGTGCGTGGAGGCGAGGCAGGTGCCGCTGCGCACCTCGAACAGGTGGTAGACCAGCGGCACGTTGGGCGCCAGCGAGCTCACCGTGACCGTGCTCGATCCGGCATCCGATGAGCGCCGCAGCACGGACTGCCCCCCGCCCGAGGAGGGCGGCCCGCCCAGCAGCAGCTCGTTGCCGTTCAGCACGAGCAGGGCCGTGCCGTAGGCGCCCGTCGCCACGAAGGACCCCTCCCCATCGCGCCGCAGCAGCGGGTCCGTGCCCCCGACGTCCCCCAGCGCGAGATAGCTGGTGGAGCTCACGGCCACGAGGGTGCGCATGTGCAGGCTCAGCGAGGACACCGTGCCCTGGAACTGCCACGGCCGGTGCTGCGCCGCCCCCAGCGTCAGCGTCACCGTGCCGTCCTCCAGATTCACCTGCTGCTCCAGCACGCGGAAGGGCTGCGCGGCAATGCCGAAGTAGGAATCGCTCCACGCCACCACGTCCCCCACTCCGTGTTCCAGGCCCCCCGCCAGCGGCGTGCGCACGTGCAGCAGCGGCAGCGGCGCGTGGCCGAAGCGCACGCGATCCTCTGCCAGGTAGCGCGCATCGGCCCCGGTGGAGAACCACACGCCGGTGGAGGAAAAGCGCGCGCTGTGCTCGCCGAAGGCCTGCAGCGACTGCGTGTGCACCTTGGTGTAATCGTCCAGGAAGGTGCCTTTGGCCGGGTCATAGGCCGCTTCCACGAAGAAGCGGTTCGTCAGTTGCGCCGGATCGAGCTCCAGCGTGCTGTTCAGCACGACCTCGGCCGGAAAGGGCGGCGGAGCGGCATCGAATGCCTCCACCGCATCGCGAAAGCGCAGGCGCCCGTTTTCCATGGCGATGACGCGGCTGTCCATCAGCGCCAGGGTGTCCAGCACCTGGTAGATGCGCTCCCCGGTCAGGTAGGCCCGCACGCGCACGTCGCGCACGCCGTTGGCGTCGCGCCAGGACTGCCAGTCCGCATAGTCGACGTCGGGATTGCTCACGCTCTGCACGCTGGAAAAGCCGCCGTAGCAGGTGACCAGCGTCCAGGCGAAGTCGCTCGGGTAAGAGGCGCTGCCCGTGAAGTCGACCCCGCCGGATTGCACGGCCGTGCCGAGCGAGACGTCCGAAAGCCGGCGCGTGCGGCCCTGCAACTGGAGCTGCAGCTCCGTGCCGCCCGCCTCGAAGGACACGTGCGACGGCGTGCCCAGGAACAGGGACAGGTACTCTGGCCCGCCGGTCGGGTGCAGGAAGCCCAGCGCCAGCTCGCAGGACGTGGTCAGCAGGTTCCCGCAGTCCACCAGCATCTGGAAGGGGCGCCCGATGTTGCTCAGCCGCACCGTCGTCGTGCCCAGCTCGATGGTGTCGGCACGGAAGCTGAGCTGCGGCCAGCGCAGCACGGCGGACGAATAGTCGCTGCCGCCCAGGGTGAAGCGGCGTTGTGGCTTGGAGCTGCCAGCGCGGCTTTGGGCAATGAACCAGCTCGATACGGAAAGGCTCATGGCGGGCGCCTACGTGTTGTCCGAAATGAAGCGCGGCCGGATGCCCAGCCGCGCCAGGTCATCCAGCATGGGGATGATGCGGTCCGAGACCACCTGGCGCAGCGCGGCGGTGTCCATGTTCAGCAGCGCCTGGGCGTTGGTGGCGTTCTCCAGCACGTGGATGGTCAGGTTCTGGATGACGACTCGCGGGTTCTCGGCAGCGCTGCCGCCCGCGTCCGACAGGAAGCGCGTGAGGTCCCGGTTCTGCGGGGCGCTCAGCACGCGCTCGCCGCTCTGCAGCAGGAACGTGCCATCCTGCGGCACGTCCTCCAGGCCGCCGTGGGCGATGTTGACGCGGCGGATGCGCTCCACCGTGGCCAGGCCTTCGGCCGTCACGGCCGCGGCGGCGGCCAGGTTGAACGGGAAGGGCACCGAGGCCAGCGCCTTGCTGCCCGCCAGGTAGGCGGCGATGAGTGCCTCGGCCACCGCCAGCGCCTTGGCGCTGCGGGCCAGCGCGCCGCCGTGGGACTCGGCCAGGGCTTCCAGCGCCTGCGTGAGACGCAGGAAGGTCTCCAGCCGCGCCGTGGCGATGGCCTGGTCCAGCGTGAGGAGCTGCTGCTGGAAGTGCGTCTCCAGCGCGAGCAGCGCGGTGTGCTGGGCGGCCTGGCGTGTGCGCTCGCGAGCGAACTGCGCCTGCTGCTGTCCCTCGCGCTGGCCGGCCGCGCTATCGTCCAGCGCCAGCATGCGGTCGGAAAGCTGCTGGGCGGCCGCCTCGTGCTGTGCGGCCATCGTCTCCAGTGACGCGCCGCGCTGCTCGTCCAGCGCGCCCAGACGCTGCTCCGCGCCGGCAGTGAAGGCGGCCAGCGCGGCATCGGCCCCCGCCCCCGCCTGCGCCACCTCGGTGAAGGCCATGCCCATGCCGGCCAGCGCGGACCCGGCCTGGCGGCCGGAGGCGTCCGCGCGTTGCAGCACGCCATCCAGGGCGGTGAAGACCGGGCTGAACTGGTCGACGGCCCGGATGACAATTTCGACGGGAGTGGTCACAAAGCCTCCTCTTGACGGTACGATGCGGGCCCAGCGGTCGCTGCCGCGCGGGCGCCAGCGCGGGGCCCTGGCGAATGGGTTACGGAGATCGGCCCACGCACGGACGGCGCGGGCGCTGCGGTACGCCGCTGCGATGCGGCGTGGGTGTGGCTCGGCTGGGCGGCTCTGCTAGGCCGCTCGCATCAGCGGGAGGGGAAGAGCCGGTTCGCCTCGCGCCCGCTGTGCAGGCCCGGGCCCGCCGCCGGCAGTTCGTAGTCCGGGTCGAAGACCCACGTGAAGCGCAGGCGCTTGTTGAGCGCGGCGAAGTACAGCGAGACCGCGCGCGTCTGCGCCGTGATCGCCTCCTGCGGGAAGATCAGGCGCGGGAAGCCCATGTGCGCCTCGCCGAAACGGCTCACTACGCGCGGCTTCGTGAGGGGATCCACGTCCCGCGCCACCTCCGGCAGGAACTTGCGGCCACGGTCGTCCACCAGGTAGATGCCCTCGGGCAGGTAGAAGTCCACGCTCACGCCGGCATCCACGTCGCCCAGCAGCACGCCATCGAACACCCAGTGCTCCCCGTAAAGCAGCCGCGCTTCGGCCAGCACGCGGGCCTGCTCCGCGGCGCTGCGGGCGTAAGCGAGGCGGTTCACCTCCTCGCGCCCCTCGGCCAGCGGCCACGTGATGAGGGTCATGCGCGAGTTCAGCCAGATCGACTCCAGCACGCCCAGGCCGTCCGGATTGCGGTTGGGCGAGGCGCTGTAGCGCTCCAGCAGGTCCTCCTGCGCCGCGCCGGGGGGCAGCCGCAGCGGATTGGGCGCCTGCACCACCTCGGGATAGGGCACGATCGGCCCCGTCGTCACGCAGCCCAGCAGCAGGGCGCACAGCGCCAGCCACGCGGCGCCCGGGGCGCGACGACGTCCGTGCGCGCGCATCGCGATCCTCCTGGCTGTGGCTCCCGGCATCGCGTGTCCGTCAGAAGCGCCCCACGGGGGCGGCGTGGCTGGCGCGCCGGCGCCGCTCGGCCCCCACGCGCTCCAGCTCGTCCCGCAGCGTATCCAGCACCTGCACCTGCGGCCAGGACTGCTCCAGCAGGGGCCGTCCGTCGGGCCACTCGCTGCGCTGCCAGACCGCCCCGACCGGCCGGTGACACAGCAGGAACAGCTGCAGCCAGGCCTGGGGCATGCGACCGTGCACGGGCGGCGCGGCCTGGGGCGGCAGTCCCTGCTCCCAGTGCCGCACCGCCCGCCTCAGTTTTTTTCGGCGGCCCCGTCCAGCGCGGAGATAGCGACCAGGCCCGCGACGATTTCCGCGGCCAGCGGCAGCAGCGCCGTCTCCTCGCACAGATCGCTCACGGCCAGTGCAGCGCTGCCGCCCTCCCCGCGCACCTGCAGGCCGCTCAGGCCGCGCACGTGCTCCGGGAAGATGCGCCGCGCCACTTCCATCAGCCGCGCCGTGGCGGACAGGCTGGGCGGCGAACTGCCTGCACCGCCTGCGCCGCCCGGATCCGCCGCGGCGGCGGCCGCCCGGCCCGCACCCTGCGCCTCCCAGAACGTCGCCAGCTCCTGGAACGCCCACACGCGCAAGGGGCGGATCTCGTAGCTCACCTCCGGCCACAGGGCCGATTGGCGCCGCCGCCAGTCCAGGTTCAGCTCCATCGCGCCTCCTTGCGGCTCAATATGCCGGCTGGGTGTTCGTGAGTGTGGCGCGCAGGGCGTAGCCCGAGGTCGTATCGTACACGCCCGCGCCGGAGAAGGAGACCTCCAGTTCGCCCGGCCCGGAGAGCTGCGGCGTCACCTCGCCCAGCCGCAGGCGCGGCACGTCCAGGGTCAGCGTGGCATTGGTGCCCGAGCTGATGGCCTCCCCGGTCAGCGTGACCAGCAGACGCTTTTCCGCCTGGGCCAGGTACTGCGTGAAGAGCAGATCGTTCTCCAGCAGGAAGGTGCCCTCCACGCGCACCTGCTGCGGCCCGTCGCGCTTGATGCGCTGGGGCGCCTTGCTTCCCGCCAAGGCGTACTGCGTCGACAGCCGATTGTCGAACGAGATCGACAGCTTGCGGAAGTCGGAGATACCCGCCCCATCGAAGCTGGCGGAGACGACGTCCCACGTCCAGGGGCGTCCGGCGCGGAAGACCGCCGCGGTAGCCCCGCGGCGCGCGAAGTGCCCGCCCAGCACTTCCACCGCCGCGCCCAGCAGCTGCCCGTGGGCCACCTCCAGCTTGAGCGTGCTGGCCAGCATGTCCGAATAGAGGAAGGCCGAGCCGATGTCGCGGTGCACCTCCAGCGTCAGGGGCGGCACGGCCGCATAGCTGTCCCAGTCCGCCGCGACGGGCAGGAACTCGTGCCGGTAGGCCGACGTCTGCAGGGTCGACGCGACCTGGCCCAGCGCGGCCTTGAGCCAGACGCCCAGGTAGATCGGATGCGCCTCCGTGCGGATCTCGCCGGCGATCTTGTGGATGCCCTCCTGGGTGGGGGATTCGGCCAGGCGGCCGTAGAGATTGCGCTCCAGGAGCTGCTCGATGCTTTCCGCGATGCTCTCCGAGAGGAGCGGCACGTAGTGGAACGAGTTGGTGAAGCTGGTGCCGAAGCTGGCCTGGAACGTGACGCCCAGGTGCCCGGATTGTCCGTACGCCATGGTTGCTCCTGCTGCATTCGGGGTGGCGGGGCAGCGCCCCGAGGAGCCGCCCGCTCTAGCCGCGCACGGCGGCTTTCAGGGCGATCTCGTTGGTGAAGAGCCAGGTATCCTGGGCCAGGTGCCGCTGGAACGGGCTCACCTCCATGCCGGTGAGCATCAGCACGGTGCCGGCCAGCGTGCGGTCCGCATTGACCGCATCCAGCACGGCCGCCTGCGCCCGGTTGAGCTGGCGCGTGGCCTCCTGGCCGGAACGGTGGCTGGCCTCCTGCACGTACACGAATAGCTCCAGCTGCCCCTCCCAGGGCTGCGTGCCGCCCAGCGAGTGCGGGTCGATGCGGAGCGTGCCGTGGTAAATACCCACCCACGGCGTCAGATTGAGGTCATGGTTGAAGGCCTCGCCCTCGGCGAGGGTGAAGCCGGAGCTTGTCAGCACCGGATCGGCGCTGAGCTGGCCCAGCAGCGCGGCCGTCACGCTGTCCACGTGGATCATCGCAGCGCCTCCCCGATGAAGGTCTCCACGACCGGATCGACGATGCGGCCCGCCTGCGCGGCGGTGGGCAGGAAGGGCCGTGCCGGCACGCCCAGCCCGAACTGGTGCTGCGCCGCGTAGGGCACGGGATCGTCCACGGTCACGCCCGCAATATCGCTGCGCGCGCTGACGCCGGCCCGCAGCCGCCCGGTCGCCTGGAGGGGCCGCGTGCCCAGGCCGCGCCGCCGACGCTCCGCCAGGGTGCGCGACGCCAGCGCCGGCCAGCCGCCGGAGGTCTCCGTGGCGAGGCTCCCCTCTGATTCGAAGTTGCGTCCCACCCAGTCGGTGATGGCCCGGCCGGCCTGCTCGTGCAGGCGCGCACGATCCTGCAGCCGCCCCAGGGCGCGCAGCAGCCATTGGCGCAGCGAGTCGATGCCATCCCAGCGCAGCACGGCGTTCATGGACAGCCCTCCCCATCCGGCCCGGACGGCAGGGCGCCCGGCGACCACAGTTCGAAGCGCGGGTCGCTGCCCGCGGTGCTGCTCCACACGCCGCCCCGCGCGGCCTGCGCGAAGAGCGCCTCGCCGCTGCTGGTGATCATGGCCTCGCGTCCGTCAGCCAGCGCGGCCAGGCGCGCCTGCACGGAACCGGCCAGCGGCCGGCCGTCGCCCGGCTCCTTGCTGCGCTGCAGCAGCAGCAGGTAGGCCAGGTCCAGCGTAAGATCGCGCGCCGTCACGTTGTTGTCCGAGAAGGGCACGGTGAAGTACGGCCCGAGCAGGCCCTCCAGCCGGGCCGCCGCATAGGGCAGGTAGTGGCTGGTCACCTCGTCGGCGGTGAGCCGCGTGGCGTACCGCGCGCTGAAATCCGAGAACGTTGCGTACATGGGCCGCCCCCGCTAGCGCAGGCCCCGGCCCCGCGCGGCGCGGCGGCTGGGCGCTGCTTCGTGTGCCGGGGGCACGGGGCGCGCCGGCTGCGTTGCGCCGGCGTGCGCAGCCGCGTCGGGCGGACCCTGCGGGCGCACGCGGCCCCAGTCCTGGGGGTGCGCGCGCTGCGCCTGCAGTTCGCGGGCGCGGTGGGGGTCTTGGGCATGGGGTGCCAGCATGGTGCCGTCTCCTGAGAGAATCGTGTGCGGATGCGGGCCCACAGGCGAGACGGGCGCCCAGCGCCCGTCTCGCCCGGGGATGCCGGACGCCGGCCGCAGCCGGCGCCGGCTCAGATGCCGCCCGCCGTGGACGAGGTGACGTTGCTGAGCAGGAAGCCCAGCGGCTTGGCCGTCATCAATTCGTCCTGGTAGTAGCCGATCTCCACTTCGTCGCAGTGGCGCCGGCTGTCGTAGGGGTGCCGCTCCACCTGCATGTTGGGCAGGCCCGGCGCGGCCCAGCGGAAGTAGTAGCCGAAGGACGGCGTCTCGATGCTGGGTTGGTCCGGCGCGAAGTACACCACCACGTGGTCCCGCCAGATCTGCGTGAGGTTGAGCGGCAGAGCCTCCTCGGCTGCGTTGTACCAGGCGTTGCCCACCAGCACCTGCGCCTCCAGCACGTCCTGCACCTGCTGCGTGGACGGATACAGCCCCCCACCGGCCACGTGCGGGTTGGTGGCCTTGTCGATCACGGCCTGGTTGCGCCGGAAGTGCCGCCACGCCGTGCCGGAGAACAACACGCGGTTGGGACGATAGCCGGTGGCCAGCTCCACGTTGTCGATGGCCGTCCACAGGTCCCCCAGCGGATCGGCGTTGATGTGGTCGCTCCAGGCCGAGCCGATGGCCGTGGAGGAGCCCACGTTGGCCGGGTTGGTGACCAGGCTCGCCACGCGGATCTCCCAGTCCAGGAAGAGCGCGTCCTGCACGCGGTTCACGCGGCCCACCTCGAACTGCTGCACGAAGATGTCATCCGCGTTGGAGCGGTCCTCCAGGGTCACGTCCGCCTTGAGCGCGAAGTTGTTGCAGTAATACCCGGCGCTGGAGATGCGCGAGTGGATCTTGTTGGCCTCGCCACCCCGCGAGCGCCGCGTGTTTTCGCGGCGGAACAGGTCCGACTGCTCGAAGATCACGTAGGTGTCCGACTGCTTGGGCACCTGCACGAGGGGCAGGATGCGGTCCGCGATGAAGCCCGCGGGCCGGTAGTTGATCGCCACGTTGGACAGGTGGTGGTCGATATGCACCGCCCGTCCCTGTTCGTACCCGCTCATTTACGCGACCTCCCCGGAATTGCCCATGTAGGCGATGGTTGCGAAGTTGAAGGCCCCGGTGCCCACGGCGCCGGAGGCCACGGCCGTATCCAGGCAGCGCCCGACCACGTAGCTGCCCGAGACCGCGGACGTGAAGTAGCCCGAGTTGGCCACGGTGAGCCGGCTGCCCTTGGCAACCGTTGCGCCCGCCGTGAACTTGAGGATGCCCGCGTAGCCGAGCGTCACGTGCTCGTCCAGCCGGCCGCCGTAGAGCAGGATGCCGCCGGCCTCCCGCCCGTTCTGTGCGATTTTGCCGTCGTCCAGGGCCACCGCCTTGAACAGGTGGCCGGTGCCTGCCTCCAGGTCCGCCAGGTCCTCGCCGGCGGCCAGGGTCCAGGTGAAGTAGCGTCCTTCGACTGCCATGGTGGCCTCACTTGCTGGGGTGAAGGGTGAAGTCGCGATACTTGCGGGCGAGCTCCGGCTGCGTGCGCAGCACGTAGGCCGAGGCCTCGCCGTAGGAAAGGTTCAGCTCGGCCATGGCGTTGGCGGCCAGCCGGGCCAGGATCACCGACGGATTGCCTTCGGCGGACACGGCGGCCTCCTCGCCGGGCACATAGGCCAGCTCGCCCACCGGCAGCGTCGGGGGCGTGGCCTCGATGAAGCGCCGCACCCAATCGAACGACACGCGCAGGGGCTGGCCCTCGGCGAAGGTGTGCGCCTGGGCATCCAGCTCGCGCAGCAGCCGCTCGTGCAGATAGGGCGAGAGCCGCCCCGCGCTCACCTGCGCCGCGCAGAAGGCGGCGGCACTTTCCAGCGTGCTGCGAAAGGCCTCGGAATGGCGGCGCTGGCGCTCCTCGCTGCGGTGCGCCTCCTGCCGCTCCTTGTAGGCACGCAGCTCGGCCAGCTCGGCCTGCAGCTCGGGCCCGGTTTCCGGTTCACTCATGGATGTCTCCTCGATAGGAATGTCGATACGGCCGCCCTGCACCGGCACGGAAAACACGCGCACCGGCGTGGCCGCCAGCGCCGGCGCCGTTGCGGCCACCGCGCTGGCCAGATAGGCCGTCAGGTCGTTGAGATTGGTCACGGCGGGCAGATCCGCCCCCAGCAGCGCCACGGCCTTGAGCGCCTTGCCCAGCCGTCGTCCGCCCTGGCGAACGTTGAAGTACAGCTCCGCCGAGACACGCCGGTAGCGCCCAGCGCGGATCGCCTCCAGCACCACCCGCGGCACGCCAGCAAAGCGCGCCAGCAACCGGTCGCCCCGCACCCAGAGCTGCTCCACCCAGCCCAGCGCCGGGTCGCCATCGCTCTGGCCGAGCAGCGTCTGCCCCTCGTCGTGGCCGAACTTGAGCGGTGGCTGGAGCTGGCGCCGCAAGCGGCGGAAGTTGCGCGCGATCTGGTGCAGGTCGCGCCGGGTGAAGCGCTCGCCGTTCCAGAGGCCGGTGCTGAAGATCTCCGCATCGATGGTGTGGCCGCCCGGGTCGGTGGACGGTGCGGCGGGTGGCGCGGCAGCGGGATCGCTGCGGACAGTCGGGGTCGGTTCGCTCATGGCTCGTGTCGGTGACGGTGCAGGGGAATGGGGCGGCGCCGCGGCCTGCTTCAGGCCGCCTCGCCCCCGGAGGGCAGCCGCTCGCGCGACGGGAAGCCCAGCAGTTCGCGCACGTAGGCCTCGTCCAGGGGCGTCTGGGTGACGCTGCCCCCGCGCAGGGCCTCTTGCCATGCGCTCGCGAACTCGCGGCGCTGCTCGGTGGTGAGCGGCTCGAAGGTGAAGAGCGGCGGATCGGCCAGGCCGAAGTTCCAGCGCGCCAGCTCGCGGAAGAGCTGCTCGTTCAGCGTGTCGGCCACCGACTCCGCGATGGCGTTGAGCACGAAGAAGAACATCTCCATCTGCGTGCGGCTCTGACTGAAGCTGCCGGTTTGCCCCTGCTCGGTCAGTCCAAGCAGGTTGGGCACCAGCAGCGCCTTGGCCATGGCGCGGTCCCGCATGGCCACGGCACGCTCGAAAGCCTGCGTGTCCGGCGCGGAGACGACCTGCAACTCCACCGCGCCCGGCGTGATGACGGAACTCTGCGTGTTGAGGTTCTGCATCACGCGCTTGAGTTCCTCGCGTTCCGGCGCGCTCAAGGGGCCGGTGATGCGGCCGTGCACGAAGCCCGCGGCCATGCGCTCCAGGTAAATGTTCCAGAGATTGAGGATGTTCTCCTTGGCCCACCAGTGGCGGTGGCACTCGCGCAGGTCGGACTCGCCGTACTGCGCGTGCACCTCCGGCTTGTTGACGTGATGGATGAACCGCTCGGGCGGCAGCCGCACGCGCTGGGCCCCCTGCTGCTGCCAGAGCCCGGTGCGATTGCCGTGGGCATCCACCTCGAATTGGAAGGTTTCCGCCGGGCGCAGCTTGAGCGCCGTCACGCCCCACAGCGCGCGGCCGTTCCAGGTCACGGGCGCATACACCTTCTCGACGAGGCTGAAGCCGTAGATCTGGCTCGTGAGCACCTGCCCCAGCACCTGCTGGAAGGAGCCCACCAGGCGCTTTTCGATGAGAAAGCGGAAGAACTCCGCGCAGCGCCGCTGCGGGGTTGTGTCCTGTGCCAGGTGGAAGCGCCAGCCGCGCGAGATGATCCCGGCCTGCTTGAGGGCGATCAGCGCGCGCACCTGGTCGTCGTGCAGGATGCGCCGGTACACCTGATAGCCGCGCCGCCAGACCAGCTCGTCCGGATTCCAGCGCTCCAGCGGCACGGAGCCGAAGAACATCCCGTCCGCCCAGGCCACCTCGCCCGCCAGGGGCGGCCCCGCCTGCGGATCTTCGGCGGGAGCGGCCGCACGGGCGCTATGGGCGCTGTGGGCATTGCGCGTTTGAGTGGCCGGGCCGCGAGCGGCAGGGCGCAGCCTGGTCATCGTTCGTTCAATCCAGTTCACGGGCCCCCATCGGTGCGCCAAGGATGAAGTCGCGTCCGCTGCGCGCGCCCATGCCCCAGCAGCACAGGGCCAGCGCCATCACGCAGTCGTCATGTTCGCGGTAGCCACCGGTGCGCACGTGCCCGGTGGCGGTCAGTTCGTAACGGAAGGCGCGCAGCTCGCGCAGGGTCTGCTCGTGCGGCACCAGCCGCAGCGTGCCCCGCTCCAGCGCGATGGACAGATGATCCACCAGGCGGCGCTTGGACTGCGTCGTGAAGGTCACACGCACCACCGGCAGCCCCTCGGCCTCCAGCGCGTCGCAAAGCGGATCACCCGCGCCGCTCGCGTCGATGTAAAGCGGCGCCCCCCCATAGCGCAGCGAGAGGGCCGCCAGCCGTGCCTGCTGCAGCGGCCAAGCCAGGCGCTGGAAGCGCTCGCAGGCCACCGCACTGTTCGTGTCATTGCGTCCCACCCACACCGCCGTGTAATCGCGATAGCGCGCCACGTCGACGCCCAGCACGTATCGCCCCTGTGGATCGGGCGCCGCCTCCGGCGCGGCCGTGGCGGCGCGCTCCACGTCGTAGAAGACCGCGCCCGCATCGTCCAGGAACTCCGCCTCGATTTCCTGGCGGAAGGCCCGCGCGGGCATCTGCTGCCGCACACGCTCCAGCCACGCCTTGTCCACGAGTCCACCTTCCTCTGACGTTGTGCGGAAGCTCTGCCAGTCGGCAGCCAGGGCCGGATCCCGGCCCCACTCGTACATCTGCTGGAACAGCCCGCGCCCCTTGGGTGTGCCGACGATGAACACGCGCCCCTCGCGCGATTCCATCACCATGGGCAGCAGCGTCTCGAAGTACAGCCGCTCGTCGCGCAGCAGGTGCCCGGCTTCGTTGATCCACAGACAGTGGTAGCCGAAGCCCTCCAGCAGCTCGGGCCGAGTCGCCGAGCCGAAGTCGCAGATCGCGCCCCCCTGGAAGTGCAGCGTCAGTCCCTGCGCATCCCAGCGCCAGCGCGTGCCGCGCAGCAGCGGCGCGAAGTAGCGCTGCACGTAGCGCCGGATGGGGCGCAGCGTCTGGTCCACCCACAGGTGGCGGCTGCGCGGCTGCTGGTGCGCCAGCTCGACCAGCCGCAGCACCGCGCCGTAGGTGCCCCCCGCCCGGCGGCCCTTGACGTAGACGACATGGCGGGCCGTGCTCTCGCGGAAGACCTCGCGCTGGTGCGGGAGGTAGCGCTCCTCAAGGTTCGTCGGCGTCGGCTTCGCCTGCGGGGTTTTCGTCCGGTTCCACTTCGTCTTCCTGCGGCTCCCCGCCATCCTCCCCCCGCGGCTCTCCCAGGCGCATGAGCACCTGTGTCTGTGCCGTCACGCGCCCCTGCAGGGCGGCCTCGAACTGTGCTTCCTTGATGCGCGCCCGCCCCAGCAGCTGGCCGCGCCGGAAGGCGTCGCCCAGCACCTGCTCCAGCGCATCGTCCAGCGCGGCGGGCAGGTGCAGCCGCGTGCGGATCTCCTCCTCGCTCAGGCCCTTGGCGGCGAGGAGGGCCACGTCGTCGGCCAGGGCGGCCACATCCGGCAGAGCGGGCTCCTGCCCGTCCTCCGGCGGATTCATCAGCGCGGCGCGACGACGACGCCGGCGCCCGGCGGCGCCCAACTCCCGGCTGGGCGCCGCCTCCCCGCGCGGACGGAAGGGCAGCACGCCCTCGCCCGGCGCTGTGCCGTTGCCGTTTCCGCCCGACCCGTGATCGTCCGCCGCGCTCATGCGGCCTCCACCGGTGGGGAGCAGGGCCCAACCCCCGCTTGCTCCCATCCGCGAATACATGTATATTTGTTCACCTCACAACCCCAAGAAAAGGGAGACGCTGCCGTCTCCCATCGCCCGTCGCGTCCCGACGAGATGAATTGATTATGCAGCAATATCAACCATTTGGCAAGGGAAATGATGGGACGAAAAGCGGTCATTGGCGGTTCCCTGCGGACAAAGGCGCGGGGCCGGCACGGGTTGGATTCGCGAGAAGGGGCCTGCGGAGGAATCCCCAGCGCCCGGCCGTGAAGCCGGGCGCTGGGGGCACGGCTAGCCGATCTTGCCCTGCAGGATGAACGCGATCACGAGCGCGTAAATGACGAGGGACTCGATCAGCGCCAGACCGACGATCATCGGCGTGAAGATCTTGTCCGACGCGTTGGGATTGCGCGCGATGCCTTCCAGGGCGGAAGAGACTGCGAGGCCCTGGCCGATGCCACCGCCCGCGGCCGCAATGCCAATGCCCAGCCCGGCGCCTAGCGCCAGACCCATCATGGTCAGCTCGCCACCGGCCGCGTACAGCGGAGAGGCGACGACCAGCAGCAGCATGCCCAGCACGAATGACGCTTTTCGTTTCATGGATTGCCTTGAAGTTGACGGGACTGCGACCGATTAATGGCCATGTGCCAGCGCGTCCTGGAAGTAGACGGCCGACAGCAGGATGAACACGAAGGTTTGCAGAAACGCCACAAACACGCCCAGACCCATGAAGGGGACGGGCAACCCGAGAGCCAGCAAGGAGCTGAACACCGCCACGACCTTATGATCCCCGGTCATGTTCCCGAACAGACGCACGGAAAGGGAAAGGGGCCGCACCAGGTGGCTGATGACCTCGATGGGGAACATCAGCGGTGCGATCCACCAGAGCGGACCCATGAACTTCTTGATGTAGGCGAAGCCATGGGCGCGAATGCCGATCGTGTGAGCAACGACGAAGGTGATCAGCGCAAGCGTGACGGTCACATTGTACTGATCGGTGGGCGGATTGAATCCCGGGACGATCCCGATCAGGTTGTTCGCGAGGATAAAGAAAGAAAAGGTGCCGAGCACGGCGAACATCTCACGCGCGCCATGCTGCATGACACCCTCGAAGACACCGAGAAGACGGGCAATACTCCATTCCGAGACGAACGCCAGGGAGACGCGCCCCGTGGGCTCCAGCATCTCCGTGCGGCGAAAGGGGCGGCCGGCGGCCCAGGCGAAGAGGATCAGCCCGACCGAGACGATCAGCGCATCGATGCCCGCATCCGGGTCGATGCCGTATTCGGCGAGCAGATGCTCCAGCGGCGAGAAGAACAGGGCGCCCCAGGTAATCGATTCCATGTCTGCGGCAGTTCTCTTGCGAGCCGACGGCGCGGCTCAGCGGCGGTTGCGGCCCGGATCCAGCGCAAAGAGCACGCTGGCCAGCAGCAGGGAGGACAGTCCGATCAGCACGCCGATGGCGTCCACCTGCAGGCGCAGAATGGCGTAGAACAGCACCACGCCCGTGATACTGAACTTGACCAGGAACGACAGCGTCAGCAGAATGCGCGGCCGATCGGAAAACAGGACTGATTTAACAGCCTTTTTCGTCCAGATGAAGTTCAGCAGTACGATTCCAAAACCTAGCAACACGCCCACGCCGAAGTCAAGGCCGCGCCACCACACGCTACCGGCGAGCAGCACGACGCCCGTCCCCACGAGCTGCCAGGTGAAGCGCCGCACGGCGGCCTCCTGCACGGCCATGGCCGCGGCGCGTTCGGGCGTCAGCTCGGTCATCGTCGCTCCTGGCGCTCCTGCGCGTTCAAGTCGCGCAAGAGGCGGTACACGCTGCGGAAGCCGGCCGCCATGCCGAAGCCGAGGAAGAGCAGCAGCAGCCACGGCTTGGTGCCCAGGCGCCGGTCCAGCCAATCCCCGACGACCAGGCCCACCAGCACGGAAATGCCCAGCTCCAGGCCCACGGAGCTGAAGCGCAGGTACTTCGCGAAGCGATTGCCTGGCTGTGCCATGTCTTCCTAGTACCTAGCTTCTTAGCTCCGCGTAATGTCGTTTGGGCGCGGAGGGTTTGACGACAGGTTTGGTCCAGCGAAACGGCTTTGCATTGGCGTTGTGGACACGGATGTAGCT
>JBGOUY010000283.1:0-5619 GCA_041477795.1 bacterium | reverse complement strand
CGTCTAGCGCGATTTGCTCCAGAGCATAGATGCCGCCAATGCGCACCTCAACATTGGGCTTGTCGCCTTTTACGGCCCCCAACTGCTCGATGGCGCGCGTGAAGCTCTCGGTGATCTGGCCCAACTCCGTGGCCAGCACCGAGCGATGGGCAATGTGACTGCGCCAGAGCGCGATGACCAGCGCTCCGACGGCGATGACGCCTCCGGCGACGTTGACCCACGTCCGCCGCACCTCGTTTACCAAGGTGACTCGTACCTGCGGGGCAGCGTCCGCCAACTCGGGCACCAACCACTCGGGCAAGGGCCAGATGACGAACCCGGCCAAGCCCAAGGTCAGCAATCCTCCGACCGCCCACACGACGGCTTGCCGGCGCTCCCAATACCGCACAGCCCACGCCACCAGCACGCCGATCAGGGCGATGCCGAACACGATCCTGCTCCAGTAGGCGATGACCCAGTTCGGCTCAGGAATCATCCCGATCCCTCGAATATTTCTGGTCTGTATTTGTATTAGTCAGCAACGAATAGCACGGAACGGAACTGTTTATCCCGTAAGAGGGGCCCGGGGGAGCCCCCGCTCCCCCGGCGCTGTTCGCCTTTATTCCTCGCGGATGGTGGCCACCACGGACAGGCGCGTCGCCCGGTAGATCGGATAGACGCTGCCGAGCAGCGCCGCGGCGAGCGCCAGCAGCAGCAGGCGCAGGTAGGAGCCCTCGCCGGGCAGGTACTGCAGGGTCCAGCCGAAGGCCCGCCGGTTGATCACGAAGACCAGCACCCAGGACATCAGCAGCCCCGTCGCCCAGCTCATCACGGCCGCCACGCCGGCCAGCAGCGCGGCCTCGAGCGCCAGGGAGGCGCCGAGCTGGCGCCGCGAGACCCCGATGGCGCGCAGGTAGCCGTGCGTGCGCATGCGCTCCTCGAGCAGCGCCGTGAGGGCGCTCACCACCGCCATGAAGGCCACGAAGGCCGCCAGGGTGCCCAGCACGTCCGTGATGGCGAAGGTGCGGTCGAACACGCGCAGGGCGTCCGCGCGCAGGCTGGCGTTCGGGAGGATCTGCAGGGGCGCCAGCTCCGGCATGGCCTGCAGCGCCCGCAGCGCCTGCGCCGGATCGCTGCCGGGCCGGAGCCAGATGGCCGCGCTGCGGGCCGGGGCCGGGCCGAAGGTCGCCGCGTAGTGCCGCAACGAGAGGTAGAGCACGCCCTGCGGCGCGGAGTAGTTCTGCACGATGGCGCCGATGCGGAAGGCGCGCGACCCCTCGGGCGTGGGCAGCGTGAGGCGGTCGCCCGCCCGCAGGCCGAGGGGATAGGCGAGCGTTTCCGAGACGAACAGGTCGCCCTGCGCCAGCCGCGCGAAGGCCTCGGCGGGCGTCGCGCCGATGGCGGGCAGGGTGCTGTGGCGCGCATAGGCCGGCAGGTCCAGCCCCAGCAGCAGCACCTCGCGCCCCTCCAGCACGAGCCGCCGCGAGCGCAGCACGGCCACGTCGGCCGTGAAGGGCAGCGCCCGCAGCCGGGCCAGCAGGCCAGCGCCAAGGGGCTCGCCCGGCTCCTGCGCGGGCTCCAGGTACAGGTCGGCCGTGACGGCCTGGGAGAGCCAGAGCTCGAAGGTGCGCTTGAAGGAGCGCACGGTGATCTCGATGGCCAGCGCGAGGGAGAGGGCGATCATGAGCGAGGCCGCGGCCACGCCCGTGCGGGCCAGGGAGCGGCCCAGGTTGCGGGCGGCCATGCGCCCCGGCGCGCCCAGCAGCCGGCCCAGCGGAGCGGCCGCGACCCGGCTCGTCAGTGCCGCGGCCGCCGGGCAGAGCGCGGCCATGCCCAGTGCGAGCGCGGTGGCTCCCGCCAGCCCGGCGCTCAGTCCGCCGGCCGGGAGCGCGAGCAGCGTGGCCGCCAGTCCCAGCCCCGTCAGGCCCGCCAGGCTCCAGGCCCAGAGCGGGAAGCGCCGCGCACCCGGCTGGCGGGCCGCCTGCACCGCGCCCAGGGGCGAGACACGCGATCCGGCCCAGGCCGGCCCCAGCGCCCCCAGCAGCGAGACGCCCACGCCGAGCGCCAGCCCCACGCCCCAGGTGCCGGCGTCCAGGCGGGCCGAGGCGGGCTGCGGCTCCACCCGCAGCACCACCTCGAACAGGGTCGCGCCCGTGTTGCGCAGCATCAGGCCGCCCAGCAGCCGCCCGGCCAGCACGCCCAGCGCCGCACCCAGCGCGCCCACCAGCAGTGCCTCGGCGAGCAGCGCCAGGAACACGGTGCGCCCCGTCGCCCCGATGCAGCGCAGCATGGCCAGCGTGCGCTCGCGCTGCACGACGGAAAAGCTGGCGGCGTTGAAGATGAGGAACAGCGCCACCAGCAGCGCGAAGCCGCCCAGCGCCTGGAGGTTCAGCCGGAAGGCGCGCGACATGGCCTCCACGCGCTCGGCGCGGCTGCCGATGGGCTCCAGCGCCACGCCCGGCGGCAGGAGCGCCCGCACGCCCGCCGCAGCCCCCGGCGCGAGGATCAGATGGATCGCATCCAGCCGGCCCAGCTTGCCGAAGCGCTCCTGCTGCGCGGCCAGGTCCAGGATCGCGGTCTGGGAGAAGGCGGCGGACTGCCCGGCGGGCGGATCGAACACGGCCAGCACGTGAAAGGCGTGCCGGCCCCGCGGCGTGTCCGCCAGCAGCACAGCGCCGGGCGCCACGCCGAGGCGGGCGGCCAGGGCGGCCGGCAGGGCCAGCGCGTCCGGATCGGCCAGGAAGCGCTCCAGCAGCGACACGCCGGGCGCAGCGCCCGCGGTGCCGCCCGCGCCGCCCGTGTCTCCCGCGCCGCCGGCGCCTTGGGACGCGCCGCCCGCCCGCTCCGGCACGAAGCGGAAGGAGCGGAAGGCCGCATCGCTGAGGGGGTCGATCCCCAGCACGGTGAGGGCCAGCGGGCGTGGCGAGAGCACCGTCATGCGGTCGCGCAGGAGGGGCGTGGCGGCCCGCACGCCCTCCGCCCGGGCCAGGCGCGGGAAGAGCGCTTCCGGCACGCCGCTATCCCCCGGCGCGAACACGCGGTGCGTGGCCGCCCCGGCGAAGGTGGTGACGCCCTGGCGGAAGGCCTGCAGGGCGCCCTCGTTGGCGAGCTGAATGGCGCAATAGACCGCCACGCCCAGCACGATGCCCCCCAGGCAGAGCAGCGCCTGCACGCGGTGGCGCCGCCAGTAGCGGGCCTGCACGCGGAATGCGGCCAGCAGGGGCGTCACGGCAGGGCTGCGCCGGAGGCGGGCCGCGCGGGCGGGGCCGAGCGCGGGCCTGGCGGTGGCTGCGCGGCGGAGTCCGCGATGAGGCGGCCGTCCCGCAATTCGATGCGGCGGGAGGCCCGCTGCGCGACCTCGCGGCTGTGGGAGGCCACCAGCAGGGTCGTGCCGCGCGATTGCGTGAGGCGCCAGAGCAGGTCCAGCACGCGGCGCCCCGTCTCCGAGTCCAGGTTCCCGGTGGGCTCGTCGGCCAGCAGCAGCGGCGGATCCAGCATCAGCGCGCGGGCCGCCGCAACGCGCTGCTGCTCGCCGCCGGAGAGGCGCTCGGGGTACGAGCGGGCCCGCGCGGCCAGCCCCACCTCCTCCAGCAGGGCCTGCGCCTTGGCGGCGGCCGCGGCGGCGGGCCGGCCCGCCAGCTCGGCCGGCAGCAGCAGGTTCTCCAGCACGGTGAGGGCAGGCAGCAGATGGAAGAACTGGAACACGAACCCGACGCGGTGCAGCCGGAAGCGCGTGAGCGCCGCGTCATCCAGCGTCCCCAGCACCTGGCCGTCCACGCGCACCGTGCCGGCGCTGGGCCACTCCAGCCCGCCGATGAGGTGCAGCAGCGTGCTCTTGCCCGAGCCGCTGCGCCCGAGCAGGGCCACGCTCGTCCCCGCGGCGATGGTCAGATTCACCTCGTGCAGGGCGTGGATCTCCCGCTCCCCGTCGCGATAGCTGCGCGAGACGCGTTCGAGATGAATCATCTGGGGAATTCCGGCGTTTCAGGGAGATACCGGGTGCAACCCGGGTCGACCGAGCGGCGCGGGCGTGGCCCGGGTGCGGGCCCATTATGGCCCATCGGGGGCCGCTCGGCGAGCCGGGGCCGGCCGGGCGTCGGCCGGGCGCGCCGGGCGGGGGATTCCGCTGGAATGACCGTTTCCGCAGGCGATGCTTCCGACGGTGCCATGAGCGAGGAATCGACCTACCGGCTGGTGGTGGACAAGGCGCAGCTGCGCGAGGACTTCCACCGCCTGCAGCGGTCGCTGCAGGGCTATCGCGCCGTGCTGGATGAGGCCAATGGCGCGGCCCATGGCGCGGCCAACGGCACGGCGGAAGGCGACGCGTGGATGGACGATGCGCGCAACCGGCTGCGCGACCAGCAGCTCGCGCTGCTGCGCGCGCGGGTCTCCATCGGCAGCGGGGAGCTGGCGCTGGCGCTGCTGCGGCAGGTGCTGGCGCGGCTGCCGGTGCACGAGCTGCGCTTCCGCCCGCGCCCGGTCGGGCACGCTGGGGGCGCTGGCAACGGACGCACTGGCGACGGACGCACTGGCAACGGCCTGCGCTCCTGGCTCGCCGATCCCGCCGAGGCCCCCTTGTCCGCCGCCTCCGCCACGCCGGCCAGGCCCGCCGGGCCCGGCGCGGCGCCGGCGCTGCCGGAGCTGCTCGCGGGATTGCGGGCGGCCACGGAAACCGCCCCGCTGGAGCAGCAGGAGCGCCTGCAGCGCGTGCTGGGGGCCTGTCACGACTTCTGCGCGGCGCTGGCGCAGCAGAACGCGGAGCAACTGGCCGCGGCCATCGTCCGCGTCAATCTGGCCACCGCCAATGCGCAGAGCCGCTCCCTGCTGCGCGAGATCGCCATCGTCACGCGCGATGTCTATACGACCCTGCAGGCCGTTGCCGACGAGCTGCCGCTGGATGCGCTGTCCGGGAGCTCGGGGGGCATCAACGAGGCCGTGCGGCGCCTCAATAGCGTGGTGGCCCGGCTGGACGATGCCGCGACCCAGAACCTGGACGAGCTCGAGCGCGTCAATCGCATCACCCAGGACGAGGCCGGATGTCTGGGCGGCGTGCTGGAGACCCTGCGCGAGAGCCAGCAGCGGCTGATGCGGATCAAGACGCAGCACCCGGAACTGGAGGCGGCGCTGCAGGGCATCCAGGAGCGCCTCAGCGACGGCGTGGGCGCGTCGGTGATGACGCTGCGCTATCAGCTCACGCAGAACGGCGCGCAGCACATGGAGCTGATCTCCAACCAGAGCTTCCAGGAGCTGACCGGCCACACGCTGCGGAAGATCATCGCGTTCGTGCAGTCGCTGGAAACCGAGCTGTTCGACCTGCTGCGGCCCTACGGAGCGCTGGGCGAGGGGGCCGGAGCGGCGGCAGCCGGGGCGCCTCCGGCGGGGGCTGCGCAGGCGGGCCCCAGCCCGACCCAGACCGACGTGGACAAGCTGCTGGGCGAGCTGGGCTTCTAGCGCCGCCGCCGGCCTCGCCCTGGCGCGCCTCCTGCGGGGCGGCGGCGCGAGCCTCACTCCCGCCCGGCTCGCGCCGGGCCTCCCTCTCCATTGCAATGAGACCTTCTCAAAACTGGGCGCTTGGGAGAGGGTGAAGGGGACAACGAGGGTGCAGTGAATTGCCAGCCAGGGAGGCGGCGATGCATCGGG
>JBGOUY010000246.1:0-6600 GCA_041477795.1 bacterium | reverse complement strand
TCCTCGAACAGGTCGCGCACGCGGCTGGCGCCCACGCCCACGAACATCTCCACGAAGTCCGAGCCGCTGATCGTGAAGAACGGCACGTTGGCCTCGCCCGCCACGGCCCGCGCCAGCAGCGTCTTGCCCGTGCCCGGCGGGCCGATCATGAGCAGGCCCTTGGGAATCTTGCCGCCCAGCTTGCGGAACTTCTGCGGATCCTTGAGGAACTCGATCACCTCGACCAGCTCCTCCTTGGCCTCCTCCACGCCCGCCACATCGGCGAAGGTGGCGCGGCGGCTCTTCTCATCCACCCGCCGCGCGCGGCTCTTGCCCAGGGAGAACAACCGGTTGCCGCCCCCCTGCATGCGCCGCATCAGGAAGATCCACACCGCAATGATGAGGATGAACGGCCCCCAGTGCAGCAAGATCGTCATGTACCACGGGCTGCCCGCATCGGGCTGCACGGTGATCTTCACGTTGCCTGCCTGCAGCGTGGCGATCATCGTGGGGTCCTTGGGGACGTTGACGGAGAAGGTGCCCCCATCCATCTGGTCGCCTTCGATGTGGTCCCCCGCGATCGTCACGCTGAGCACCTGACCGTTCTTCACCCGGTGCAGGAACTCGCTGTAGTAGATGTCGCGCGGAGCGGTGCGCTTGCTGGAAAGCACGTTCATGACGACGATCGCCATGACGATGATCACCAGCCCGATCAGAAAGTTCTTGTTGCGTGCGTTCAAGACACCTCGCCCGGCGAATAGAGTCGTCGACGGCTCCCACGCGGGAACCGGCCCTGGTGACGGTGCGAATCGGGAAAGCGGCGGACGCGGCCTGCAACCGCGATACGGGGGCCGTCAGCGCTCACCAAATACGCTTTTTGCAGACCCCATTCATGATAGAGTCCGCCTCTGCCCGAAGTCAATTGCGCCGCCCGCCGTGCGCAGGGCAACCGCAAAGTCGCCTGCCAGGCGCCAACGACTCGGCCGACGCGGGACCTCATCCCCCCAACCCCCCCTGCTCCGCTAGGCAGAGCAGGGGGGCTTCCTGGCTGCGCAGATCCGCTTGCAATGAGCCTTGCAGCCCCTCCCTGCCTAGCGGGGAGGGGCGGCACGGCGCCCCCGGCGCCGTGCGGGGTGGGGTCTCGCGCGAGGCTGGCGTGGCTCCGCTCAGGGCAGAATGCGACCGCCCTGCCGCCGTCCGGGGCGGCTGGCCAGCAGACGAGCCGGCGCCCGGCGCGGTTCAAGCCGGAATCAGGCAAAGCGCCGGAAGGCGACCACCGCATTGTGCCCCCCGAAGGCAAACGCATTGGAGAGCACCGCCGTGAGGGGCGCCTGGCGCGCCGTATTGGGCACGTAGTCCAGCGCCAGCGCCGGGTCGGGGTCGTCCAGGTTGATGGTGGGCGGGATCACCCCGTGGCGCAGGGTCAGCACGCAGGCCACCGCCTCCAGCCCGGCCGCCCCCCCCAGGCAGTGCCCGGTCATGGACTTGATGGAGCTGACCGGCACGGCGCGGGCGTGCTCGCCCCAGATCGTCTGGATGGCCCGCGTTTCCAGCGCATCGTTGAGGGGCGTGGAGGTGCCGTGGGCATTGATGTAGCTGACGTCCTGGGGCGCCAGGGCGGCATCCTGCAGGGCCAGGCGGATCGACTTGACCGCGCCGGCGCCCTCCGGGTGCGGGGCGGTGAGGTGGTACGCGTCGGCATTGCAGCCATAGCCGGCCACCTCCGCCAGGATCTCCGCGCCGCGCGCCCGGGCGTGCGTCAGGCTCTCCAGCAGCACCACCCCCGCGCCCTCGGCCAGCACGAAGCCGTCCCGCTCGCGGCTGAAGGGCCGGCTCGCCGTCTGCGGCGAGTCGTTGCGGGTGGAAAGCGCGCGCAACTGGTGATAGCCGTCCACGGAGAAGCCCGTGATGGTCGATTCGCAGCCGCCGGCCAGCATGGCGTCCGCCCGCCCCATCCGGATCAGGTCCAGGGACGCGCCGATGTTGTGGTTGCCCGTGGCGCAGGCGGTGGAGATGCACAGGTTCGGGCCGGCCAGGTGATGGTGGATGGCCACGTTGGCCGCAGCCATGTTGGCGATGACGATGGGCACCGTGAGCGGGTGGAACTTGCCCGGGCCCTTCTCCAGGTACTTGGCGTACTGGGTTTCCAGGAACGGCTCGCCGCCGATGCCCGAGCCGATGGCCACGCCGATGCGATCGGGGTCGATCCGCGCGGCGCCGCTGCCGTCGGACTCCAGCCCGGCCTGTGCCAGCGCCTGTTGCGCGGCGGAGAAGGCGAGCTGGGCGAAGCGCGCCATGCGCTTGCCCAGCCGGGCGTCGAATTGGAACCCGCGCACCTCACCCGCGATGCGCACCGCCAGGTTGCTCGCATCGAAGGACGCGATGGGCCCGATGCCCGAGCGCCCCGCCTGCAGGGCGTCCCAGAAGCTCGGCACATCGTTGCCGATGCAGGAGACCACCCCCAGTCCCGTCACCACCACCCGTTCCATGACTGGCTCCGTTCTCGGTTAGGGTCGCTGCCTGGCGCAAGCTGCTGCGCGGCCGCCCCCCATGGGCGCACCGCCCTCCTGCCTGTCTCCCCGGCCCCGCTTGGATCGCTTCGGTGGCCCGGGAGGCCCGCCTCCGCCCGCAGCTCACTCCAGAGCACCATGAATCCGCGGGCGACGGAAGCGCTTTTCGTGCCGCACACCGGCACCGCTGGGCGGGCACCTCAGCCGGTGTCCGGGGCGATCAGCATGCAATCGCCGAAGCTGAAGAAGCGGTACTCGCGCGCGATGGCCTCCGCATAGGCGGCCAGCAGCCGCTCGCGCCCGTGGAACGCGGCCACCAGCAGCAGCAGCGTGCTGCGCGGCAGGTGAAAATTCGTCAGCAGCCCCTCGACCACGCGGAACTCAAAGCCGGGCCGGATGTAGAGCTCCGTCTGGCCCTGGCAGCCCGGGGGCGAGCCGGCCGCGGCCCAGCTCTCCAGCGCGCGCACGGTGGTGGTGCCCACGGCGATGACGGGGCGCCCCTCGGCGCGGGCGCGCTGGATCTGGGCGGCGGCCGCCGGGCTGAGCGCGTACCACTCGGCGTGCATGGTGTGCTCGGCCGGATCGGCCACCTTCACCTTGGCGAAGGTGCCCACGCCCACGTGCAGGGTCAGCTCGGCCGTCTCGATGCCCCGCGCGCGCAGGGCGGCCAGCACCGGCGGCGTGAAGTGCAGCCCGGCGGTGGGCGCGGCGATGGCCCCGTCCACGGCGGCGTAGCAGGTCTGGTAGGCGCTGCGGTCCGCCGCGGGGTCGTAGGGCCCGTGGATGTCGCGCTGGATGTAGGGCGGCAGCGGGGCCAGCCCGTGCGCCTCCAGCCGCGCCGCCAGGCTCTCTGGCGCCTCGAAGCGCAGCCGCCAGCCGCCGTCCGCCGTGCGCTCCAGCGCCTGCGCAGGCAGGTGCCCCTCGGCGAAGGGGATGCGCATGCCCGGCTTGACCCGCCGGGCCTTGCGCACCAGCGCCCGCCACAGCCCGGGCGCTTCTTCCGTCACCAGCAGCGCCTCGATCTGCACGCCGCTGGGCAGCCGCGCCACCAGCCGCCGCGGCGGCACGCGCGTGTTGTTGAGCACCAGCAGCGACCCTGGCGCCAGCAGCTCCGGCAGCTCGTGGAAGACGTGGTGCGCGCTGCCGTCCCGCCCCCGGCGCAGCAGCATCAGCCGCGAGGCGTCCCGCGAGGGCAGGGGGTGTTGGGCGATCAGGTGTTCGGGCAGGTCGTAGTCGTACAGCTCGAAGCGGTCCGGCATGACCATCTCAGTTGACCAGCGGCGTCTCCTGTTCGTGCCCGCAGTGCTGGCAGGTCTGGGCGAGAAGCTCGATGGTCTTTTGGCAGTTCGTGCAGTGCTTGAAGTCCCAGCCCGCGTGTTCCTTGGGCCGCAGGGCGGAGAGGAGGCGGTGCTCCACGGGGGTCTTGCCCGGGCCGCCGGGGGGAGTGGCAGCGGCGCGCGCCTGCTGCAGCAGCTTGGCGCGCAGGTGCGCCGTGATCTCCCCGTAGTTGCGATGGTAGGTCTTGAATTCCTGCAGCGTGCGGTACAGCGCCACGAGCAGCACTACGGCCATGGTGCCGATCACCAGGCCCATCCAGCGCGGCGCGAAGGGATCGAGCAGGGAATACAGGGCGAAGCCGAGCAGCACCAGGGTGAAGGTGAGGAAGCCGGCCAGGCTGACCTTGAAGATCTCCACGATCACGCGGTGCTGGTACTCGTGCAGCCGCAGCAGGCTCTGCCCTTTGCCGCGGGCGGCCGCGGAGGCGAGCCCGGCCCCCGCTTCGCCGGTGCGCAGGGCCCGGAAGGGGGCCAGCAGAATATCGGGCAGCGATCGGATCGGCTTCATAAGGCGCTTCGGCCCCCCCGGTGTTCGGTTGACGGCTCGATTGACGGTTCGGTAGACGGTTCGGTAGACGGTTCGATTGACCCACCCCACCGGCTGGTTGCCGGCCGCGTTTGCCAGGCCTTGCGCCGCCTGGGTTCGCGGTGCCGGGCGCGGGCACGCCCCTCTCGTTTATACCCCTGCGCCCGCGCATTAGGCAAGGCGCGGGCACGCTGCGCAGGGTGTGCGGGGGCGCATGGGGCGCCCGTTGGCGCGGCATGGGCGGTGCCGCCGGGAGGGGCGTCGCGTCCTGAAATTCCGTGAAATTCCGTGAATTTACCGCCCGAATCCGGCACACTTTGTGTATCCGCTCCGGCCCCCGGACGGCGCCGCTCCCCGGCTGGCTACGGCCTCCGGCCACGGCTTTGCGTCCGGCGCGCGCCGCGCTCCCCCTCATCCGTGCCCAGCCGACCATGGACGACGCCCCGACCGACCGCCCCGCTCCGCTGCCGGCCCTGCAGCGGCTGCTGGAAACCATGGCCACCCTGCGCGGCCCGCAGGGCTGCCCCTGGGACCGCGCCCAGACCCACCGCACCCTGCTGCCCTACCTGGTCGAGGAGGCCTACGAGCTGATCGAGGCGGTGGACGGCGGGGACGACGCGGCCCTGCGGGAGGAGCTGGGCGACGTGCTGCTGCAGGTGGTCTTCCATGCGCAGGTGGCCGAGGAGCGGGGGGCCTTCACGATGGGGGAAGTGGCCCAGGGCCTGGCGGACAAGCTGCGCGAGCGCCACCCGCACGTCTTCGGCGGCAGCCCGCTGGACAGCGCGGAGGCGGTCAGCGCGGCCTGGCACGCCCGCACGATGCGCGAGCGGCGCTCGGCCCTGGATGGCGTGCCGGCGGCCCTGCCTGCGCTGCAATGGGCCACGCAGATCAGCGGCCGCGCCGCGCGCTCGGGCTTCGAGTGGAACCGGCGCGGGGAGATCCTGGCCAAGGCCGCCGAGGAGCTGGCCGAGTTTCGCGCCGCCCTGGAGGCCCGGCCGGAGGCGCCCGCACCGGAGGATGCCGAGGCGGAGCTGGGCGACCTGCTCTTCGCCCTGGTGCAGCTCGCGCGCTGGCAGCGGATCGACCCGGAGAGCGCCCTGCGCCGGGCCACGCGCAAGTTCAGCGCGCGCTTCCGCTGGATGGAGGAGCGCTTGCGGGCCCGCGGCTTGCCGCCCTCCGAGCAGAGTGCCGAGCAGTGGTGGGCGCTCTGGGAACAGGCCAAGGCGCAGGCCGGCTAGGCGACCCGCTCCGTCATTCCGCCAGTTGGATCAGCTCGATGCTGTGGTTGTCCGGATCGCGGATGAAGGCGATCACGCTGCCGCCGAACTTCATCGGCCCCGGCTTGCGCGGCACGGGCACGCCGGCCCGCTCCAGCTTCTCGCACAGCCCGTAGATGTCCGTCACGCCGATGGCGATGTGGCCCCAGGCATCCCCCAGGTCGTACGCCTTCTCCTGGCCCCAGTTGTAGGTCAGCTCCAGCATCGGCGCGCGTGGGTCGGACGCATCGTAGCCGAGGAAGGTATTGGTGAACTTGCCGTCCGGGTATTCCTTCTGGCGGATCACCTTCATGCCGAGCTGCTGGGTGTAGAACTCGATGGACTTGTCCTGGTCCTTCACGCGCATCATCGTGTGCAGTTACTGCATGCGCTGGCCGTGGCGAGTGAGTGCGGCTGGAGGTGGAGCGCGGGCCGGGGCCGGCGGCCCCTCGCGATCCGTCGCGCCGAGCGTAGCCCAGAGGCGGCCCGGCACACAACCCGCGGCGGGTCGGCCGCTCCACCCCCGCGCGGGCATCCCACCCGCTACATTAAGGAAACCTTGCGCCAGAACGCTGCGTTTAAGGAAGCAGAGGTAGGGGCGTGGGCCTCTCGGCTCCCGGCAAGAGGAGGCCACCCCGCCCCCTGAACCGATTCGGCGCGGGATGCCTCGAAACGATGAGAGCGATCGAACCAGCAGGGATCCTCCGCCAAGCATGGGCGGTACCCACGCTGGACGAGTTCTCCCAGCCGCCCTGCGGGGCGGCCTCCCCCCGAAAGCCCGGTGTGCCCCCCTCACACCGGGCTTTCGCCTTTCGTGCACGATTTTCGACCACAGGCCCTTCCTCCCGATCTGCGGCCGCTCTGGCCGCTTTGCCTGCCCGCGGGCCCGCCCGCCACGCCGATAGCGTCGGCACGGGCGCTGGCTACGGCGAGGCTCTCCCCCCCTGCCCCTCCGCTTACGGGCGTTGGCCCGGCGCGGGTGGCGCGCTATA
>JBGOUY010000195.1:0-8461 GCA_041477795.1 bacterium | reverse complement strand
CCTCGCGCTCCTCCGCAAGGGAGCAAGCCCCCTTGACCCCATTTGTAGCGGGTGCAGGGGCCGCTGGCCCCTGCCGGTGGGAGGAGGTGCGGAGGAGGGAGGCAGCGCCTCCCTCCTCCGCCCAGTCCCAAAATCAAGCGCTGTCGGACCACTAGCGGCCGTCTTCACGACGCGATTCGCGGTGAGCAACCCCAGCTTCGAGCCGGGCTCCGGCTCGACCCTGCACTTGGACCTGGGTTTGTGGCTGCGCCTCAGAGAAAACCGCGCAGCCGCTGATTCGGAACGGCGCAGGCCGGGCGATCGTCGACGTCCGTCCCGGCCCCGGATTGCCACCCCACCGTTTGCCGGCCGCTTCAGTCCTGCTTGGGGGTGCGCTGCTCGAGACGCTGCAGCAGCCCACGCATTTCGCCGATCGTACCGGCCGGGTCCACCTCGTAATAGCGCCGCAAGAGCGCCATTGCGCGCTCCAAGACATTGAGCCGCGACTGCTCCATGAGTTGCAGCTGCCCTTCGGCCTTGCGCAGAAGGGGCTCCATGGTCTTGAGCTCGGTGCGGAGCTTGTCGATATCGGCCCGGTTGGGGGTCGTGGCAAAGCCGGCGCTTGCGTCGTGCACCGCGCCGCTGACACCGGCCATCTCGGCGCGGTAGGCCGGCGACCGGCCCAGATACTGCGCGGCCTTCGACTCGTCCAAGAAGACCGGTCCCGCGCCGTTCAGCAGCCACATGGGGTTGGCCCCGAACTGGTTCACGATGCCGAAGATCAGCTCCACGTTGGGCTTGCTGCCTTGGGCTCCGATGAAATTGTTATAGGTCTGTGGCTTCATGCCGATATCCCCGGAAAATCTGCTCTTATTGAGATTGAGCAGATTCCGCAGATATTCGATCCTCTCGATAATATCAGCGAATTTCTTTGGTTTGCTCATCTGTAGTTAGGTCGGTACAGGGTCCAAAATCGAAGTGAATCATTGAACAGATGATTCAATGTTCCAGCGCAGGGATCGGTCCGACGTCTCTTGCAGGTTGCCACGATCCAGGCGTGCTTCGCCTGGGCTGCGGCCCGAAAGCGGACGTCGGGGTCCATATAACGCAAACGAATCAAACTCCAGCAGGTCATCTCCACGCGGGGCGCTGCCGACCCGATGGCGCTCGCTTCGAGGGCCATGGCGGCGCGATAGCGCCCGGATGGAAATACTCATGGCCTATATCCAGTTACGGACAACTTGTAAAGCATCGTACCCCTCAATTCTGGGGGCATTGTGGTGTTGGCCTAAAATAAGTATGGATGAATTGAGTTGAGAGTCGTCCTTCATTGAAGGGAAGCGGCACTGAATCCACGATGAGGCACTATGCTTCAAGCTCGATCGGTTTCATACCGCCGACTGTACACGAACTCTGGGATAGCGCATTGCACAATGGTGAAACTGTCCTACGCGTATCAGATGATGGACAGAGGAGCAACCGGTCTCCGTTCAAATGTAAAATAGGATAAGTAATTATTGGCAATAGTAATACTATATTAAGTATAATCTGCCGCAATTACTCTGGTGCCGCGAACCCACAGCCTCCTGAACTGGTTGCTGGGCGGGCCGGCACGCGGGTGCACCGCGCCGCGGGCCGGCGGCGAGCGCCCTCTGGCACCGCCCTGTCGCCCGGCCGGCCGGCCGGGCGCATTGGCGCGCCCGCCAGCCGCAATTTCCTTGGACGGCTCGCAGCAAAGGGCACTACCAGATAGGGCGGGCCGGGCTGCCGCCCCCGCCAGGGGGTGCGGGGCACACGAAGGGAGGAGGAGCAGGCGACCGCCATGCACCTGGCAGCAGGGGTCCCTGTGACGGGGACCTTGCTGCCGGGGCTGGGGCTGGCCGAGCTGATCCCCCTCGCCGTCTCGCTGGGCTACGGCGAGGGGGACTAGCCGATCCTGCTGCAGTCCGCCATTGGAGCGGCCGCGCTGGGCGGCGTGCTGGTCGTGTTCTCACGAAACGCCCGCGAGAGTTCCGAACGCGATGGATTCGTCGTGGTCACCGCGGGCTGGGCCGCCGCGGCGGCCGTCGGATGCGTCCCGTCCCTGCTCACCGGCACCGTCCAGACCGTCGCGGACGCGGTGTTCGAGTCCATGTGAGGATTCACCACCACGGGCGCCAGTGTGTTCGTGGAATTCGGCGGCCTGAGCCACGGCGTGCTGCTCTGGCGCAGCATGACCCAGTGGTTCGGGGGCATGGGCATCATCGTGCTGGCGCTGGTGATCCTGCCGGCGCTGGGCGTTGGCCGCATGCAGCTCTACAAGCGCGAAGTGCCCGGCCCCACCTCGGAGAAGCTCACTCCGCGCCTGCGCGATACCGCCCGCGCGACTCCGTTACGGTGGCGGGGGGTCTTGGCCGCGCCGCGGCGGCGGGCTAGCATGGCGGATGCGGCGGCGGCGGGGCGATCCGGCCCTGCCGCCATCTCAACGGAGCGGCGCGTATGGCGGACAAGATGATCAAGTCGGAGGCGGAGTGGCGCAAGGCGCTCACGCCCGAGCAGTTCTTCGTGTGCCGACAGAAGGGCACGGAGCGCCCCTTCACGGGGCGCTACGACAAGGAGAAGGCGCCGGGCACGTACCTCTGCGCCGCCTGCGGCCAGCCGCTCTTCGATGCGGGGAGCAAGTTCGAGTCCGGCACCGGCTGGCCCAGCTTCTATCAGCCGCTCAACGACGGGAGCGTGACGACCGAGCAGGACCGCTCGCACGGGATGGTGCGCGGCGAGGTGCTGTGCAGCCGCTGCGACTCCCACCTGGGCCATGTCTTCCCGGATGGGCCCGCCCCCACCGGGTTGCGCTACTGCCTGAACTCCGCGGCGCTCAAGCTGGAGCCGAAGAAGGAGCGGAGCTGACCCCGGGGCGCCGCAGGCAGGCGCCGCCGGTGAATTTCGCAGGGAAGGCGAGCTGGTGGGGACGTCCTGCGGGCCGCGCCGGCAGGGGCTGTCCCACGGGCGCGCTCTGGCGGCAGGCCGCTCCAGGAACGCCCTGGCGACCCGCCGCGCTGCACGCGACCGGGTTGACGCGGGCTAGGCTATGTCTCGCAAAGCAAGTCTGGCATGGGGGCGGAGCCCCATAGGTGTTAACCTATTCAATCAGCCTGCTGGTGGATCGCATTGCGGCGCAAGACCTCATCACCCCAACCCTCTTCTCTTGTGGAGACGGGGGTGGGGGGATGAGGTGCCCGCGGAAAACCGAGCGAACCTGTCCTGAGACCGGTGCTAGTCGGCGCCGCGCGGGCCGGTGGCCAGCGAGCCGGCGCCCTGGTCGGCCAGCTCCGGCTTGGCGGCGGGGGCGGGCGTAACGACAACTGCGTGGCGTCGTGCGGCGAGCCAGCGCTTGGCCGCCTCGAGGTACAGGTACACGACCGGCGTGATGTACAGCGTGAGGAGTTGGGACACCAGCAGGCCCCCCACCACGGCCACGCCCAGCGGCCGGCGCAGCTCCGAACCGGCACCGAAGCCGATCGCGATCGGCAGCGTGCCCACGATCGCGGACATGCTCGTCATCATGATGGGCCGGAAGCGCAGCAGGCACGCCTCGAAGATGGCCTGCTCCGGTGTAACGTCCGGCGCTTCGCGCTGGCGCTCCAGGGCGAAGTCCACCATCATGATCCCGTTCTTCTTCACGATCCCGATCAGCATCACGATGCCGATGATGGAGATCACGTTGAGATCCATCCCGAACAGCGTCAGCATGAGGAGCGCGCCCAAGCCAGCGGTGGGCAGGCCGGAGAGGATCGTGATCGGATGCAGGTAGCTCTCATAAAGCACGCCCAGCACCACGTAGATCACGTAGATCGCCCCCAGCAGCAGCAGGCCCTGGCCCCGCAGCGATTCTTGGAAGACCTGGGCAGCGCCCTGGAAGCCGGTGTTGACCGAGGCCGGCAGGTTCACGTCCCGCTCGGCCTGCTGGATGCGTTGCACCGCCTCCCCGAGGGAGACGCCGGGCACCAGGTTGAAGGAGATCGTGGCCGCCGGCGTGCCGGAAATGTGGTTCACCGTCTGCGCACCGGTGGTGCGGCGCACGGTGGCCACCGTGGACAGCGGCAGCAGCTGGCCGCTGCCGCCCCGCACGTACACCTGGGAGATCGCGGTCGGGTCCTGCCGGAAGGCCGGGGCCACCTGCAAAATGACGAAGTAGCTGTTCGTATCGGTGTTGATCGTCGCCACCTGCCGCGAGCCGAAGGCGGAGTAGAGCGTATTGCGGATCTGATCCACCGACACGTTGAGGGCGGCCGCCTTCTGGCGGTCGATGTCCACGTACAGTTCGGGGGTGTTGAGCTGCAGGTCGCTGGTGACATCCAGGAAGCCCGGCAACTCGTGGATGTGCGATTCCATCTGCGTCACGACGCGCTGCAGTTCATCGAAGTCGGGATCTTGCAATGTGTACTGGTATTGGCTCTTGGCCAGCCGGGCGCCGACGTTGATGTTCTCGACCGGCTGGATGAAAACGCGGATACCCGGGATGTTGGCCAGCTTGCGGCGCAGGCGCTGCTGCACGTCCGTCATGGAAGCCGTGCGCTCGTTATGGGGCTTGAGAACGATGAACACGCGGCCGGTGTTGCTGGTGATGCTGAAACCGCCCGAGCCCACGCTGGAGTTGGCCACGGCCACGGCCGGATCGTCCTGGATGATCTTGGCGACCTGACTCTGCAGCACGGCCATGCCATCGAAGGAAGCGTCCGGTGCGCCCTCGGTGACGGCAAAGAGCATCCCCGTGTCCTCTGTGGGGAAGAAGCCTTTGGGCACCAATCGGAACAGCACCAGCGTCGCCGCCAAGGAGAACAGCGCGACCCCCAGCGTCAGGCGGCGGTGGGCCATGGCCCGCTTCAGCGTCCTCTCGTAGGCCAGTGCCATGGCGTTGAAACCGCGCTCGGCGATCCGGTAGAACCGCTTGTGCCGCGCGCGGTAGTCGACCGGCTTGAGGAAGCGGCTGCACATCATGGGCGTGAGCGTCAGCGAGACGATGCCGGAGATGAGGATCGTCATGCTGATCGTCACCGCGAATTCGCGGAACAGCCGGCCCACCACCCCGCCCATGAACAGCACGGGGATGAACACGGCCACCAGCGAGAGCGTCATGGAGAGGATCGTGAACGAGATCTCGCGTGAGCCCTTGATCGCGGCCTCCATGGGCGACATGCCGTGCTCCACGTGACGCACGATGTTCTCCAACATCACGATCGCATCGTCCACCACGAACCCCACCGACAAGGTCAGCGCCAGCAGCGACAGGTTGTCGATGGTGTAACCCATCAGGTACATCCCGGCGAACGTGCCGATCAGGGACACCGGCAGGGCCAGGGCGGGGATGATGGTGGCGGTGAAATTGCGCAGGAACAGGAAGATTACCATCACCACCAGGAACACGGTCAACGCCAAGGTGAATTGCACGTCCGCCACGGAATCGCGCACCGACTGCGAGCGGTCGATCATCACCTGAACCTTCACCGAGGCGGGAATCTGCGCCTCAATGGACGGAACCACCGCACGCACGCGCTCCACCACATCGATCGTGTTCGCGTCCGGCTGGCGCTGGATCGCCAGCACGATGGAGCGCGTCCCGTTGAACCAGTTGGCGACCTGGTCGTCCTCCACGCTGTTCTTCACTTCCGCGATGTCGCTCAGGTGCACGGGGCTGCCATTGCGATAGGCGACGATCAGCGGCCCATATTGCTCCGCCCTGGGCAGGGAACTGCTGGCCTGCAGCGTGAACGCCTGCTTGGCTCCGCTGATGATGCCCACCGGCACGTTGGAGTTGTTCGCGGCCACGGCGCGCTGCACATCCTCGATGGCGATGCCCTTGGCTGCCATGGCCATGGGATTCACCTGCACGCGCACGGCGAACTTCTGCGAGCCAAACACCTGCACCTGCGCCACACCGGGCAGGGAGGAGATGCGCTGGGCCGCGGTCGTTTGCGCGTACTCGTCCACAATGGAAAGCGGCAGTGTATCCGAGCGGAAGGAGAGGAACAGCACCGGCTGGTCGGCCGGGTTCACCTTGCGGAACGTCGGCGGTTCCGTCAGATCCGTCGGCAGCCGTTTGGCGGCCACCGTCAGCGAGGACTGCACGTCCAGCGAGGCCTTATCGATGTCCCGCTCCAGGTCGAACTGCAGGGTGATGCGGGAGATCCCCAGGCCGTTCGTCGAGGTGATGGAGTTCACTCCGGCGATGGTGGCGAACTGCCGCTCCAGCGGCGTGGCCACCGCCGCGGCCATCGTTTCCGGGCTGGCGCCGGCCATCCGCACGGTGATCTCGATCACTGGGAAGTCCACGCGCGGCAGGGCCGCCACGGGGAGCTGCCGGTAGCCGAAGATGCCCAGCACGACAAAGGACGCCATCAGCAGCGTGGTCATGACCGGCCGCCGGATGCAGACCGCCGCAATGTTCATGGGTGCTTGCTCCCCTGGGCGCCCTGGCTCGCGTCGGAACCGCCATCCTGCGGGGCGGCGTCACCGCCGGCCTCCTCGCTCCTCGCGTCCCTTTGTCCCCCTTTGGTCGCGCCTTGCGCCTTGTCCCCCTGGCCGGACTTGATCTCGACCCGCGTCCCACTCACCAGGCGCTGCTGGCCTTCCACCACAACCGTCTCTCCCACCTTCAGCCCGTTGGAGATCACCGAGAGGCCATCGATGGTGCGGTTGACGGTGACGGTCCTCGGCTCAGCGGTCTCGCCCTCCTGCACCACGAACACGTAAGGGCCGTTCTGCCCCTGCTGGACGGCCTGGGCCGGCACCACAAGGGCGTGCGGCTCCGTGCGCAACGTCACCAGCACGTTGACGAATTCGCCGGGCCATAGCTGTTCCTGCTGGTTCCCGAACTCGGCCTTGACCGAGACCGTGCTGGTGGCCGAATCGACGGCATTTTCCAGGTAGGCCACCCGGCCCCGCAGCGGTGGCTGCTGCATATCGGGCAGGGTCGCGGTCACCGGCACCTCAGCCTTGCTCAGCTCGTCGCGGATCTCCGTCAGGTAGGATTGCGGCACGGAGAAGGCGACGTAGATGGGCCGCAGCTGATTGATCGTCACGAGCGGCTGCGGATCGCTGGCCTTGACCACGTTGCCCACCTTGTAGCCCACCGTGCCCAGCCGGCCGGCGATCGGGGAGTCCACGTGGGTGTAGGAAAGCTGCACGATCAGGCTTTCCAGATTCGCCTTGTCGGCCCGGATGCTGGCCTGCAAGGCCGCCAGGTTCGTCCGCGCCTCATCGATGGCGGCTTCGGAGCTGATCTGGGGCTGCCTGCGCTCGAGCTGACGCTGGGCGAAGTCGAGCTGCACCTGGTCCCTGGCCAGCACGGCCTCGGCTTGCGCGCGCTGAGCCTCCAGCTGGCGACGGTCCAGCGCGAAGAGCGGCTGGCCGACCTCTACGTGCTGCCCGTCCTTGACAAACACCGCGGTGATCTGGCTGTCGACGCGGGTGCGCACCGCCACGGAGTGTTCGACCTGCACGGTGCCGATCGCCTCCAGACGCACCGCCATGGCCTTGGCCAGCACGGGAGCGGCCAGCACCGGCTGCGTCGGCTCCGCACGCGGAGCCGTCTGCGAGACGGCGTTTGCGTTGCGAGCCTGTAAGAATCGGTACGAATAGGCACCCACGGCCGCGAGCAGCAACAGCAACGCGACCAGGAGGACGCGCCTGGAGCGGGGGCTCATACGATTGGAACGGCACTCCTCGACTGACAGGTAAAACAAACCCCGGATATGCTGTGCCGGGATGCGCTCAGCGCTGGGAGTCTGATCCGATTACGATACCGCATTTGAGGGGAAATCAATAACGAACCGGGCGCACGTTCCGTGTCCGCGGATGGAACGGCAACAGCGGTTCGCGCAAAGGCGTCAAGCCGCAAAGCAAAGGCGCAAAGAACTGCGAGAGGGAAACCGCCGATGCACCCTTCGACAAGCTCAGGGCAGGCGCCGATGCACCCTTCGACAAGCTCAGGGCAGGCGCGGAGGGAAGGGCAACTGCAACGGCAACTGCTTTGGAACCACAGATGGACACAGATCAACACGGATGGAACGGCGACGGCAGTTCTCGCAAAGGCGCCAAGGGCGCAAAGAACGGCAACAGCGGAATTCATTGGAACGGCAACGGCGGTTCGCGCAAAGGCGCGAAGAACGACGAGACGGGATGCGGAGCGGCCGGGCCGCGCTACGACGGCCAGGGGTAGGTGCGCGCCTTGACCTGCTGGTAGTTCTCGTCCAGGGCCGGGCCCAGCAGCACGATGGCGGCAAGGCGCCGCGTCATCTCCGTGACATAGCGCGCCTCGTCCATGGAGAGCGAGCGACCCAGCACGCTCCGCTCCCGGTAGCTGAGCCACTTCTTGATGACCTGGTATCCGCCGATGGTGTAGTTCCACACTCCGCTGGGAATGTTGCGCCAATAGGCGCGCCCGTTCAGGTACACGTCGCAGGTCTGGCGCCCCAGCCGCCCGAACGCCTCCTGCGCGGAGTGG
>JBGOUY010000400.1:0-3109 GCA_041477795.1 bacterium | reverse complement strand
GGCCGCGCTGGCCGCCGCGCGAGCGGCCCGCGCGCCGCTGCCCAGGCGGGGTGAAAGAGGCGACCGGCTGCCCGTGCGACGGCGCGGGACGGGCGGCGGGCGTGGCGCCCTGGCCGGAATGCGCCGACCCAGCGCCGGTGCGGCCCGACCGGAACGAGCGGCGCGGACGTACGGAGCCCCGGCTGGCCGGGCCCAACGGCTCCGCGGGCCGGGTGACCGCGTGGAACGCCGCAGGCGACGCAGCCGGTCTGGCAGCGCGCGGCGCGGCGTGGGATGCCGTGGCCACGGCCGCCGGAGCGGCGGGCAGCCCCTGCACCTCCTCGCGCACCAGGCGCTGGCCGGTGAGCCGCTCGATGGCGCCCAGCTTGACGCGATCCTGCGGCCCCACCAGCGAGATCGCTTCGCCCGTGGCCCCGTTGCGGCCGGT
Source organism: bacterium (assembly GCA_041477795.1). Classification (GTDB taxonomy): domain Bacteria; phylum SAR324; class SAR324; order SAR324; family JACQKK01; genus DATFMP01. The sequence goes on along the minus strand of JBGOUY010000400.1, from coordinate 2,682 downwards.
GCGGCCGATGCGGTGGATGTAGTCCTCGGCCACGGTGGGCAGGTCGAAATTGATGACGTGGCTGATGCCCAGCACATCGATGCCGCGCGATGCCACGTCGGTGGCCACCAGCACCCGCAGCCGGCCCTGGCGCAGGGCGTCCAGGGTCTTGTTGCGGGCGTTCTGGCGCATGTTGCCGTGCAACGGGGCACAGGCCAGGCCGCCGGAGGCCAGGCGCTTGGCGAGCCGGTCCGCCCCGCGCTTGGTCGCCGTAAAGACGATGGCTTGCGTGAGCGCCGGATCGGCCAGCAAGTGCGTCAGCAGCGCGTGCTTGTGCTCGGGGCTGTGCGCCAACTGGAGGCGCTGGCGGATGGCCTCGTGACGCACCCGCGCCGAGGCGAGCTGGATGCGCTCCGGATCGCGCAGCAGCTTGCGCGAGATGTCCTGCACCCCGCCTTCCAGCGTAGCGGAGAAGAGCAACGTCTGGCGCACCGTCGGCAGGGCCGCCGCGATGCGCATCACGGGCTTGACGAAGCCCAGGTCCAGCATGCGATCCGCCTCGTCCAGCACGAACAGCTCGAGGCGCGAGAACTCCACCAGCCCGCGCTCCATGTGATCGATGAGGCGCCCGGGCGTGGCCACCAGCACGTCCAGCGGCGCGCGCAGGAGCGCCTCCTGAGGGCCATAGGAAACGCCGCCCACAATCACGCCCATGCGCAGGCGGGTGTGGCGGCCGAGTTGGCGGATGACGCCCTCCACCTGCCCGGCCAGTTCGCGCGTGGGCGTGAGCACCAGCACGCGTGGGCCGCGGCCGCGGCGGGCGCCCGCTGCGCCGTCCGGCAGCGGTGCCGGCGCAAGCAGCCGCTGCAAGGCGGGCAGGGCGAAGGCGGCGGTCTTGCCCGTCCCCGTCTGCGCGGAGGCCATCACGTCGCGGCCTTGCAGGCCCGCAGGCAGGGCGCGGGCCTGGATTTCCGTGGGCCGCTCGAAGCCAGCGTCCCGCAGGCCGCGCAGCAGAGCCGGGGCCAGGGGGAAGACTTCGAAGGATTCGGGAATGGAGAACGGGAGAAGTTCGGAATGGCTGGGTTGCGGATGTAGCACTGCATGCTCCTCATTCGCGTGCCACAGGCGAATGCAAGGGAAACGAACCTGTTTTCCCGGGAATCGGGGGGCAGCTACCGCTTGTGGCAGGGGAAGGCTGCCAGGCTCCAAGATTCGCCAGCCGCCCGAAGTGGGCTTGCCGGCGCGTCACAGACCAGAACTCAGGCGGAACCTACGGTACCAGGCGAGGTCAGGGACGGTGTCTACCTTCACACCATAACTGTCTATGCAAGAAATGGCCACAACCAAATTGCAGCCGCCCGCGGCGAGTCTGGAGGCGCGCCATCACCTGCCGGGAGAACGTCTCCACCAGGCGGTACTGGTTCGTGACGGTGGGCAGGAACATGAGCTGGCTGAGGCCCTGCGCCGCCAGGTCGCGGATGCGCTCGACGAGCTGCTCCGGCGTGCCCGCCAGGGCCACGGCGCGCTCCGCAGGTCGCCTCTATCATGGGCTCCGCAGGGCTGTCCAGTGCAGGGCTGTCCAGTGTCGGGGGCTCCCGCACACGGCCAGCGGCGGCGCCGGCCGGCATTCAGGCGAAGGTATGGCGGCGCCAGCGGTAGGGGCTGTCCACGATGGTGCCGGGCACGCGGACGGACTCCAGCAGGCCCAGCGCATCGGCGAGGATCTGCCGCTGCTGCGCCGGAGCGAACGGCTCGCCGAACGGATGGCCGAAGGGATAGCGCAGGAAGTACGCACGCGGCACGCGCACCTGCTCGGTCACTGGCCGCGCCAGGGTGATCGAGACCGTGCTGAGGCCCGCGCGCTCCAGCTCCCGCTGTACCAGACCGACGGTCTGGTGGCAGAGCCCTCAGGCCGGGGCCAGCACGACCACGTCCGTGCCGTCGGCGCGCAGGCGCTGGGCCAGCGCCGGCGCCGTGCGCTCGCGCAGGGTCGCGAGATGCGGACCCTCCAGGTGCCCCATCAGGCTGTAGTGCCGCGGCGCCAGGCCGCCCACGCGGCCCGCGGCGAGCAGGGCCCGCAGCGCGTCGATGGGCAGCACCACGTTGACGTCGCGATCCGCGTCGCGGTGGTCGTAGTGGTCGTGCGTGATCGTCAGGTCGGCGGACGCGCTCTCCGCCGGCACCGCGCGATAGCTGGGGTCGCCCAGCGGGTCGGAACGGTCGAAGGGCGTGTCGTCGCGCCGGTGGACGCCGCCGGTCGTCAGCAGGGCCACGCGGCAGCGCTCCAGCGGCTTGGCCAGCGGAGTCCACGGGATGTCGCCGCCCGGCACCGCACGGAAGCGGCCCGCCCACCAGCGCTGCACGAGCGCCGTGCGGTAGGCCCGGCGCACCAGCCGTGTCCAGAGCGTGTCGGGATCGTCGGATCGCATCGTCATGGTGCCTGCTGCCCTCGACCGGGTCGTCCCCGCGGAGATGATTGAGGCCCCTGGCCCGTGCGCCTCGCCCCACAGCAGCGAGACGGACGCGGGGGCCCGGCTGTTACGGAAGGCGGAGTCGCCCGGCGGGGCCGCCTCAGGCGCCCATGGCCGCGTCGGCCTCGCTGCCCAGGTCGATCTGCCGCACCTGGGGATTGTGCTCCCGTTCGCGCGCGGGGCCCTCCAGCACAGTATGGCCCGTTTGCAGCACGTAGGCGTAGTCCGCGAT
>JBGOUY010000164.1:0-9466 GCA_041477795.1 bacterium | reverse complement strand
CGGCGGACATCCGCCGGGACGGCGGCGTGGCGCGCATGTCGGACCCGGCCATGATCGAGCAGATCATGAAGACCGTGAACATTCCCGTCATGGCCAAATGCCGCATCGGGCACTTCGCCGAAGCCCAGCTCCTGCAAGCCCTGGGCGTGGACTACATCGACGAGAGCGAGGTGCTCACGCCGGCGGACGATGCCAACCACGTGGACAAGTTCGCCTTCAAAACGCCCTTCGTCTGCGGCGCCACCAACCTGGGCGAGGCCCTGCGGCGCATCGGCGAAGGCGCCACGATGATCCGCACCAAGGGCGAGGCGGGCACGGGCGACATCATCGAGGCGGTGCGGCACCTGCGCGCCATCAACCGCGAGATGGCGCTGATCAGCCAGCTCAGCGAGATGGAGCTGATGGCCGAGGCCAAGAAGCTGCAGGCGCCCTACGAGCTGGTGCGCTACGTGCACGAGCACGGCCGCCTGCCGACGCCCAAGTTCACCGCGGGCGGCGTGGCGACCCCGGCCGATGCCGCGCTGCTGATGCAGATCGGCGCCGAGGCGGTGTTCGTGGGCTCGGGCATCTTCAAGTCCGACAACCCCGCCAAGCGCGCGCTCGCCATCGTCAAGGCCGTGATGCACTTCGACAAGCCGGCCGAGCTGCTGGCCGTCTCCAAGGGCCTGGGCAAGCCCATGACCGGCATCGCGGTGGGCGACCTGGCCGACACGCAGAAGCTGGCCGTGCGCGGCTGGTAGCGGGCGGGCCTGCGCATGAGGGACCCCATGCGGATCGGCATCCTGGCCCTCCAGGGTGCCGTGCAGCCCCACCGCGCCAAGCTGGCGGCGCTGGGGGTGGAGGCGTTGCTCGTCCGCGATGCCGCGGAGCTGGCCGCCTGCCGGGGGCTGATCATCCCCGGCGGGGAGAGCACCACCTTCCTCAAGCTGATCCACATCTACGCCCTCTGGCAGCCGCTGCTGGATTTTGCGGCGCAGCGGCCGCTCTGGGGCGTGTGCGCCGGCTCGATCCTGATGGCCGCGCACGTGGAAAATCCGGCGCAGGAGAGCCTGGCCGTGATGCCGATCACGGTGCGGCGCAATGCCTACGGCCGCCAGAACGAGAGCTTCATCGCGCACTTCCCGCTGCGCCTGCCCGGTCAGCCGGCGCAGGATCAGGAGGGCGTGTTCATCCGCGCGCCGCAGGTGACCGCGTATGGGCCGGGGGTGAGCGTGCTGGCGGAATACGGCGGGCAGCCCGTGGCGCTGGCCAGCGGACACCACCTCACCACCACGTTCCACCCCGAGCTGGCGGCGGGCGATGCACTGCATCGCCACTTCGTCGCGCTGTGCGGCGAGGAGCGGCAGGCGGCGGCCGGAGGGTAGCGGGCGCGGCGCCACGCAGCTTCTCAATCGCCCCATGGCCTGCTAAGGTGACGGGTGGGGTGCGCAACCCCGCCCGCCGCAGTCACCCACCCGCGACCGCAGCCCATGGACGAAGCGACCCTCGTCCGCAGGATGTTCCACGACCGGCTGGTGCTCGAGATCATCGAGAGCACCGACCTGCGGCAGAGCTTCCGCGAGGACGTGCTGCGCGGTCTCGGCGCCGAGCCCAAGTCCATCCCCCCCAAGTACTTCTACGACGAGGTCGGCTCGCGGCTGTTCGAGGCCATCACCGAGCTGGACGAGTACTACCCGACGCGCACGGAGGCGGCGATCCTGGCCGCATCGGGCGATGAGATGCTGGATGCCGCCGGCGCCGGGTCGACGGGCAGCGCGCTCACCGTCGTCGAGCTGGGCAGCGGCAGCTCCACCAAGACGCGCCTGCTGCTGGAACGGCTCGCCGCGCGCCAGCCGCGCGTGGACTATATCCCCATCGACATCTCGCCCACGGTGGTGACGGAGTTCGGCGAGCAGCTCCTGCAGGATTATCCCTCGCTGCACATCCGCGGGCTGATCTGCGATTACCACCGGGCGCTGAGCGAGCTGAAGGCGCAGCAGGACACGCGCAAGCTCTTCCTCTTCCTCGGCTCCAGCATGGGCAACTACACGCCCAAGCAGTCCACGGCGCTGCTGGGGGTGATCCGCTCCGCGATGGGCCCGCAGGACAGCCTGCTGCTGGGCCTGGACATGAAGAAGGAGCCGGCCCTGCTGCACGCCGCGTACAACGACGCGCGCGGAGTCACCGCCGCCTTCAACCTGAACCTGCTGGAGCGCGTCAACCGGGAGCTGGGGGGGCAGTTCGATACCGGCCGCTTCCGCCACGTCGCCTTCTACAACGAGGAGCAGAGCCGCATCGAGATGCACCTGGAGAGCACGGTGAGCCAGATCGTGCCCATCGAGGCGCTCGGCCGCAGCTTCTCCTTCCGGGGCGGCGAGCGCATCCACACGGAAAACTCCTACAAGTTCGACCGCGAGCTGCTGGAGCGGCTGCTGCAGCCCGCGGGCCTCGCGCTGCGCCGCCAGTGGCTGGATGCGCGCGGCTGGTTCTCCCTCACCCTGGCCCTGCCCGCCTGAAGCGGGCCCGCGGCCCACGGCACCCCGCTGCCGATGGACGATCGCTCACCGGACGATCGCCGGCCCGAGTGGTACCGCGGGCCGGAGCGGCTCTTCGCTGGCCTGCTGCGCGGCACGCGCGTGCCGAGCTGGCTGTGGGGGCTGGGCATCATCGCGCTGGCGCTCTACGGCCTCTGGCGGGTCCTCTTCCGCACGGTGCGCTGAGCCGCGCCAAGCCCCACAGACTATCCAAGGTTGCTCCCCAATCCCCGCACGTCCCTGTGCGATGCTGGATGGGTTGAGTGGCGGCGCCCGCTGGCATCGGATGCGCTGCTATCGGACTGCACACCCGGCCCTGCGAATCCCATGAGCGACCCATCTGCCCCCACCGTTACCCTGCTGATCGACAACCAGCGCCTGCGCACCGCCAGCCTCGGCGGAACGGAATTCGTGGCGGTGGAGGATTTCTGCGGCTATCTGCAGGACCTGTCGGGCCGCATTGCGGACCTGACCCAGCGCCAGCAGGAGCACATGAGCGCCATGAGCACGGCGCTGGACATCCTCTGCGACATGCTGGGGGAACGGTTCCCCGATCTGGAGGATAAGCTGCTGCGAGCGGCCCGGGCGCGTCAGCGCCCGGTCTGAGCGAGCACCGCCGCGTCAGCGCCCGGTCTGAGCGGGCACCGCCGCGTCAGCGCCCGGGACGGCGCACCCGCGACCGGCTGCGGCGCGCCCGGGCACCGCAGCCTCCTCGCTCCGCTGCCCCGCGCGCGCTCAGAACTTGAACGTGGCGTAGATGGCCAGCCCGTCGTCGTCCAGTCCCGGGTGCACCTCCGCCCCGACGACCAGGGCCGGTGTGATCCAGTACTCGGCGCCCAGCAGGAGGCCCAGATTGGTATCGGTCTTGGAGAGCTTGCCGAAGATCGGCAGCACGGTATCGGCCTTGGCCCGCTCGTAGATCGCCGCGGCGAACGTGTTCAGATTCGGCACGGGCGTGATGGAGCCGCCGAAGCCGATGTCGATGAGGTTGAAGTCGAGGCTCCCCACCGGCGTATCGACGGTCGCCACCCGATAGCCGGCCAGGATGCCTAGGTGCGTGGGGAACTTGCCCAGGTTGAAGCTGGCGCTCAGCTTGTGGCGGTAGTCGAGCCCGATCTCGGTGCCGGAATTGCCCCCGGTGACATCCAGGTTGCCGGCCAGCACCTCCAGCGTGCCCGCATCGGACAGGCCATAGTCCAAGAACAGCGTTTCGCGATTGTCAGACAGCCCGGCGCCGATCCCGAAGTTGCCTTTCTTGAATTCGGGCGACGGGTTGCCAAGCACCAGCGCCTGCGCCGCTCCGCCCCAGGCGACCAGGCAGAGCAGCAGGGCGCCGGCCATGACGAGCTGCGATCCTCGCTTCATGAATCCTCGCTTGAATGGGAATGCCGTCCGGGGCAGGTTCCGCCCTCGCGCAAGAACGGCCACCGATGGGAAGGGGGTCTGTGGAACGCGGGATGGCGGAGTGCTCGCACCGGGAATCGTGTGGCGGCCGCATCGTCCGCGGCCGGCTGACGGATTCCACTCATTATAGGGAGGATGGCCGGCGCTGCCAAGCGATTCGATGGCGCAACGGGCACGCGGCCGCACCCGCCGGGCGCGCTGTTGCGGCGCTGGCCCGCTCCCCGCGCCGAGTGCTAGGCTGCTCGTGCGCCGGGCAAGCCCCGGCGTTTCGCGGCACCCGCTCCGGAGCCCCTGCATGGAAGAGCTGCGCTATCTGCCCGCCGACCCGGCCCTCGTGGAAATCATCGCCGGCTGGCACCAGGAGACCTGGGGCCACCTGACCGGGCGCTCCCACGCCGAGCGCATCCAGGAATTCGACGAGCAGCTCGCGAGCGACCGCATTCCGCTCACGGTGGTGGCGTTCGCAGCGGGCCGCCCGGTGGGCTCGGCCAGCCTGCTGGTGGAGGACATGGACACGCACCCGGACTGGACGCCCTGGCTGGCCAGCGTGTTCGTGCTGCCCGAGTTCCGCCGGCGCGGCATCGGGGAGCGGCTCTGCCGGCGCATCGTCGCCGAGGCGCGCCGGCTGGGCGTGCCGCGGCTGTACCTGTTCACGCCGGACAAGGCGCCCTTCTACGAGAAGATGGGCTGGCAGGCGCTCGCCGAAGAGCCGTATCGCGGGGAGAGCGTGACCACCATGCGCCTGGAGCTGGCGCGGGCGGGGCAGCGCGGCTAGTTGAGCGTGCCGGGCACCGCCAGCGTGAAGAGCGGGATGCGGATGTCGAACTGCTCCCCGTCCGCCCCGACCATCTGGTAGGTGCCCTCCATCGTGCCCATGGGCGATTCCAGCCGCGAGCCGCTCACGTATTCGAACTCCTGGCCCGGCTCCAGCACGGGCTGTTCCCCCACGACCCCGGGCCCCTTGACGTGACGCACCGTGCCCACGCTGTCGGTGATGACCCAATGGCGGCTCAGCAACTGCACGCGCGCCGCGCCCAGGTTCTTCAGGCGCACGCGATAGGCGAAGGCAAACTGCCGCTCCGGCGGGCTGGACTGATCCTCCATATAGAACACCTCGACGCTCACCTGGACGTCCCGCGTGGTTGCCGTCTCCATAGACCACCTGTTCGTGCTGCCGATGGGTGCGCGCCTGAGACTGTCCTGATCCGTCGTAAAGGAGATCGCCCGACCTCGCAAGCGGTTCTGCTGTCCCTTGCAGCGACACCCGCCGGCGCCCCGCAACCGGCGCGCCGGGCGGCGCCGTCTCCGGCCGCAGCGGCCGCGCCCGCCGGGGCCGCCATGGCCGGCGCGCGCCGCCAGGCGCAGGGGCGGTTGCATCGCCGGCCGCAGCGCTGCCGGCACCGCCGCCGGGCCCTTCAGCCGCGCCGCGACCCGTGACCGCCCCCGCCGACGTGCGCGCCCTCGAGGAGGCGTGCCTGAACGCCTGGCCCGGCCTGCGCGAGCGGCTGCTGGATGGTTGGCTGCTGCGCTTCGGGGACGGCTTCACGCGGCGCGCCAATTCCGTCCAGCCCATCCATGCGGGCCGCCTGGACGCAGCGGACAAGCGTGCCCGCTGCGAGGCGGCCTATGCGGCGCTGGGCCAGCGCTGCATCTTCAAGATCACGCCGCTGGTGCAGCCGCCGGAGCTGGACGCGCTGCTGGCGCAGGCGGGCTACCGGCGCGAGGCGGAGACCAGCGTGCAGGTGCTGGAGCCCCTCGCCGGCGCGGCGGCCGATCCCGCCTGCGCCCTGCTGAATCCGCTCGCGGAGGCCTGGCAGGCCGCCTTCACCCGCATGGACGCCACGCCCGCCGAGCATCGCGCGGCGCTGCGGGCGATCCTGGCGCACATTGCCGTGCCCCACGTGGCGGCTCTATGCAGCGCGGGCAGCGCGGGCGGCGCGGGCGGGGCGGCTGTGGCCTGCGGGCGGGCGGTGCGCGATGAGAGCCGGGTCGGGCTCTTCGACATCGCCACGGACGCCGCCCAGCGCCGCCAGGGCCACGCCGCGCGCCTGATCGCGCACCTGCTGGAATGGGGCCGCGCCCAGGGCGCCACGCGCGCCTACCTGCAGGTGGAGGTGGACAATGCGCCGGCGCGCGCTCTCTATGAGCGGCTGGGCTTCCGGGAGGTCTACCGCTACTGGTACCGCGTGCAGTGAGCGCCGCCGGATTCGAGCACAGGCGCTCAGCCCAGCTCCAGCCCGATCGGGCAGTGATCCGAGCCCTGCACCTCCGGCCGGATCTCGGCCCGCTGCAGGCGCGGGCGCAGCCGGGCGGACACGCAGAAATAGTCGATGCGCCACCCGATGTTCTTCTCGCGCGCGCGTCCCATCTGGCTCCACCAGGTGTAGTGGCCGCCCTCCTGGGTGAATGCGCGGAAGGTATCGACAAATCCCGCCTGCACCAGCCGGTCGAAGCGCTCGCGCTCCTGCGGCGTGAAGCCGGCGTTGTTCACGTTGGCCTTGGGATGCGCCAGGTCGATCTCGGTGTGGGCCACGTTCAGGTCGCCGCAGAACACCACGGGCTTTTCGCGCTCCAGCCCCTGCAGGTAGGCCAGGAAGGCCGGGTCCCACTCCTGGGTGCGGTACGCCAGCCGCGTCAGGCCGCGCTGGGCATTGGGCGTATAGACGTTGACGAGGAAGAAGTCCGGGAACTCCAGGGTCAACAGACGCCCCTCGGAGTCGTGCGCGGGATCGCCCAGGCCACGCCGTACCGACAGCGGCGCCGCGCGGCTGAGGGTGAGCGTCCCGGAGTAGCCCTTCTTTTCCGCCGCGTTCCAGTAGGCGTGGTAGCCCGCCAGTTCCAGGCCGACCTGCTCGGGCAGGGCGCGCGTCTCCTGCAAACACAGCACGTCCGGGCGCGCCTCGGCGACGAAATCGAGGAAGCCCTTCTTGAGCACGGCGCGGATGCCGTTCACGTTCCAGGACATCAGGCGCATGGGGGCGTCCATTCGGGTGAGGCCGGCGGCCGCGGCTCCCTGCCGCGACCGCCATCCATCAGGCTAGCCCAGGGCCTTCGCGGCACGCAACCGCACGGCGGGGCCGTGCGCGTCGCGCCCCCTGCGCGCGGCTGCGATTGCGCTGCGATTCACCGGAGCGAGCGCCATGCGCCCCGCCCCGCCGAATCCGGCGCGCCGGGCGGGGCCTTGACAGCGGCCTGCCGGAGCGGGCGAAATACGCGAGATGGCAACGCCTGTGTCCCGCGCCGAAGGCGGTGCGGGCCGGCCACCGCCCCGCTCAGCGATGATGCCGTCCCGGCAGCGCCGGACGCGGCCCGCTGCGAGGACGCGCGCACCGTCGTCCAGGGGTGCTCCACGCGCGGCAAGGAGCTGTGCCAATTGGACAAGGTCTACGACTCCGTGGTGGCCCTGGGCTTCCGGCTGCCGCCCCTCCATCCGCAGCGGAACTAGCCGGCGCGCCCCCGGCGCCGCACCCCGCCCATGGCCTCCACGCGCAGCACCCGCGCCGTCGTCGACCTGGCCTGCCTGGAGCGCAACTGGCAGCGCCTGCGCGCCGCGCACGCGCAGGGGCGCCTGATGACCGTGCTCAAGGCCAATGCGTATGGCCACGGCATGCTGCCCGTCGCGCGCTTCCTGGCGGGGCTGGGGCAGGAGCTGTTCGCGGTGGCCCTGCTGGACGAGGCGCTGGCCCTGCGCGGCGCAGGCATCAGGGGGCGCATCCTGGTGCTGGGCCCGCCGGAGCCGGGCAGCCTGCCGCTCTACGCGCGGCACGGCATCGAGGCCACGCTGCCCTCCCTGGCGAATGTGCAGGAGGCCCTGGCCGCCGGCGCGGGCGAGGCCCTGCAGGTGCACCTGAAGGTGGATACCGGCATGGGGCGCGTCGGCCTGCGCGAGGAGGACGCGCCGGCCCTGCGCGAGCTGCTGCGCAGGCGGCCGGCCGTCGCCGTGCGCGGGGTTTTCTCCCACTTCGCGGACGTGGAGCAACTGGGCAGCGACTTCTGCGCGGCGCAGCGCGCCCGCTTCGAGCAGTGGTGTGCGCGGCTCGCCGAGGCGCTGCCCGGGCAGCGGCTGGAGCGCCACCTGGCCAACAGCGCGGGCCTGCTGCGCGACCGGCGCTTCCACTTCGACTATGCGCGCGTGGGCTTCGCCCTCTGGGCGCCGCCGCGCTTCGAACCGCCCGGGCAGGCCCCGGCCGCAGCGGCGGCGCAGGAGCCCGTGCTGACCCTGCGCACGCGGGTTTCCCACGTCAAGACGCTGCAGGCCGGAGAGTCGGTGGGTTACGGGCGCACCTACTGCGCCGCCGCGCCGGAGGTGATCGCCACGCTGCCCATCGGCTATGGCGACGGCTACTTCCGCAGCCTCGGCAACCGGGGCGCGGTGCTGCTGGGCGGCAAGCGCCGCCCCATCGTCGGGCGCGTCAGCATGGACCAGACCACGGTTTCGCTGGGCGGCGATGCCTGCCGCGTCGGGGAGGAGGCGATCCTGCTGGGGCCAGCGCCGGGCGTTGCAGCGGGGCGCTCTGCCGCGCCGATCACCGTGGCGGAGCTTGGGGCCTGGGCCGGCACCAACGACTACGAGGTGCTGACGAACGTGGCTGCCCGCGTGCCCCGCATCTACGTGCGCGATGGCACGCCGGTGCCGGAGCCTTAGCGGGCCGCCGCTGAGCCGCCCAGCAGCGCCCGGCCGCGGCCGGGCTCACTCCCCCCTGAAGTCGAAGTCGGGATGCGTGGCGCGCAGCAGCTCGCGCAGGGTCTGGCGAAGCTCCTCGGGCGTGGGGCGCCCGGCCATGTACCAGCCGTTGAAGTACCGATGGATCGTCAGGTCCGGGAGCAGGGCGAAGGTGAACGGCACCGGCAGCGGGCCGTGCCGGCGGTCGGTGGATTCACGGATGCCCAGCGCATCGGTCAGCTCCAGCGCCCCGTCGCTGAGGAATGGGAACGCCGCGCCCAGCCCCAGCCGCAGGGCCGAGAGCACCTCAGGCGGGTCCTTGCTGATCGCCGCGATCTGCGTGTAGCCGACTTCCGTCACGTCATGGAACTGGACCAGTTCCCGTAGCTGGACGCGTCACTTGGGTCACCACGGGCCGCGGAAGAAGGCCAGGAACAGCGGCTGGCCATCCGCGACGGCGGAGATGGAGCGGCGCTTGCCGGTATCGTCCGGCAGCTCCAGATCGGGGAAGCGATCGCCCGGCTTGAGCTTCAAGGTCATGGCGGGTCCTGGCTGCGTCCGCGTGGGGGCAGTTCGCCCGGCGGGCCGCGGGCCGCGGCCGGCGCCCTGGAGGGGTGGCGGGCCCGGCCGGCGCCGGCTACTTGGCCGGCTGATAATACGGGTTGTTGCCTTCCGCGTGGTCGGTGGTGTCGATGAGCGCTTCCATGTCCGGGAAGACCTCGCGCATGCGCTTTTCCACTCCCTGGCGCAGCGTGACATCCACCATGCCGCAGCCTTGGCAGCCGCCGCCCAGCTCCACGAACACCTTGTTGCCGTCCACGTCGATCAGCGAGAAGTGCCCGCCGTGCGCGGCGACCATGGGATTGATCTCGAAGTCCAGCAGGTT
>JBGOUY010000413.1:0-2885 GCA_041477795.1 bacterium | reverse complement strand
TTGTTGGTGCCGATCACGCCCGAGGGGCCGCGCTTGATCCAGCCGGCCACATACAGGCGCGGCACCACGCTGCCGCCGGGCGCGGCCAGCACGCGGCCGTCGGCGTTGGGGATCGTGCCGGCGCGCTCGTCGAACGGCAGCTCGGGCAGGGCCACGCCCTTGTAGCCGATGGAGCGGAAGACGAGCTGCACCGCGATCTCCTCCGTCTGGCCCGTGCCCTTGGCGCGCAGGCCGCCGCGCTCGTCCTTCACCAGCACGTTGCGCTCCAGGCGCAGCCCGGCCACGCGGCCCTTGCCGAGCACCTCCGTGGGCGAAACGAAGAAGCGCGCGCGGATCTTGTGCGGCTGGCTGCCCTCGCCCTTGGCGATCTGCGCGGTGAGGATGTCCACGTTGCGCTGGTAGGTGGGCTCCTTCACCGCGGCCAGCCACTCCTTGCTGCCCGCGTCCAGCTCCAGCTCCGGGGCGGAGAGCACCAGGTCGCAGCCCTCGATCTGCGTCAGCTCGCGGATCTCCGGGTTGGTGAAGGCCGCCTGGGCCGGCCCGCGCCGCCCGAGCAGGTAGATCGTCTCGATCTTGCTCTGGCGCAACGCCTCCAGCGCATAGTCGGCGATGTCCGTCTTGGCCAGCTCGGCGACGGGGGTGGCCAGGATGCGCGCGACGTCCATGGCCACGTTGCCGTTGCCGATCACGGCCACGCTGTCCGCGCTCAGGTCGAACGTATAGTGGCGATAGTCCGGGTGGCCGTTGTACCAGCCCACGAACACGGTGGCGGGGAAGCTGCCGGGCAGATCCTCGCCAGGGATGCCCATGCGCCGGTCCGTTTCCGCGCCGGTGCTGAAGATCACCTGGTGGTAGTGGGAGAGCACGTCGGCCAGCGTGAGTTCCGTGCCGAAGGCGACGTTGCCGAAGAAGCGGAAGCCGGGGCGGCCGGCCGTGCGCTCAAAGAGGCGGATGACGGACTTGATCTTCTGATGGTCGGGCGCCACGCCGCCGCGCACGAGGCCGTAGGGCGTCGGCAGGCGATCGAACAGGTCCACCCGCACGTGCACCGCGTCCTGCCTGAGCAGCTCCTCGCAGGCGTAGAAGCCGGCGGGACCGGAACCGAAAACAGCCACCCGCAGGGGTTGGGCCGGGGATCCAAGCGGATCGGCCAAGACGACACCTCATTGCTGAACGAACGTTGGCAGACGGGCGGCCTGCCCGGACAGGGCCGTGTAGAGCCCGTGTGGAGGCCGCGCAGGCCTCCCCCCGATTCCCTCATAAGCAATCGGCGGCGGTTTGGCAATGCGGCGAATCAAGCCGGGCGTGCGCTGGCGGGCGGCGGAATGCGGGCTGCAGCGAGGGGACGAATGGCGGCAGGACGGCGGCTATTCCGGCCGCTGCCGGTACTGCACGAGGGTGCACACGTTGCCCTTGCCAAGGAAGTGCACCTCGTCGATGAAGGCGCGGGCGAGCAGGATGCCGCGGCCGCTGGCCAGGAACAGGTGCTCCGGATCGGTGGGGTCCGGCAGGTCGCGGAAGTCGAACCCGGCTCCTTCGTCCTCCACGGTGATGCGCGCCATCTCCTCGCTGATCGAGGCGCTCACGCGCACCTTGCGGCGGCGGTAGGGCTCCATGGCGGAGCGGCGGGCGAGCTCACCGGCGTAGATCGCCTCGCCCCGGGCCATGAAGTCGCGCTTGGTGGGGCCGTCCACCGCCAGATTGCCGTGCTCGATGGCGTTGGTGACGATCTCCATCAGCCCCAGCGCGACGTTGGAGCGGTTCTGCTCGGTGCAGATGCCCACCGCCTCCATCACGCCCACCAGCCGGAACGTGAGCGGATTGACCCAGTCCAGCGAGCTGGGCAGCAGGAAGGTCATGCCCTCCACGCTGGTGAGGAACTGTTCGGTGGCCTGCTCCACCTCCCGCCGCGCCCGCTCCTCCAGCAGCAGCCGGTAGCGCCGCGCCTCCAGGACGATCGCCTCTTCCAGCTCGGCGAAGGAGTTAAGGCTTGCGGATGAAGTTGCGCGCGCCCAGCCGCAGCGCCGCGATCACGTCCTCGGTGTCCCCGTGGCCGCTCACGACGATGAAGCCCAGGTCGGGATCCAGCAGCTTGGCCTTCTGGATGAACTCCAGACCGCCCATGGCCGGCATGCGGATGTCGGTCACGACCACGAAGGGGTCCATGCCGTTGTTCATCCGCTCCAGCGCTTCCCTGCCGTTCGAGGCCAGCTCGATGTCGAACTGCTGCTCGAAGCGATCCCGGAAGCTCTGCCGGATATCCTCTTCGTCGTCTACGAACAGAACCGAGATCTTAGCCATGCGCGCCGTATCGCCTGACTGGGCGGCTCGTACCACGTGCCGACGTCTTGCCCGAGAGGATCGTTCCCTCCACTATGCCGACGAACCCATTCTAAGTTCAACGGCGGAATGCGCAACCGGTTGCGGAGCGGGCCGGCCCCTCTTGCCCGCGCGCCCCTGGCCGCGCCGGCGCTTCCGCAGCGAGGGGCGCGGTTTCCTCCCCGCGGGGGCTATGCTAGGCTGCTGCGGAGACGGGTGCACCCACCCCGGGTGCCGCCATGGGCCCGCGCGCGGTTGCGGAGGACTGGGCAGGCGCCGCCGTGGATGCCAGCGGCGGACACCCCGCGGTGGCCCCGGCTCGAGCGAGCGCTGACCGGCCGTGCCATGAGGGCGCGGAGCCGCCAGCCGCCGCGCCGGGCGCCGCCTCGGAGGCAGAGCGGCCGCGCCTGCGCCGCGCCAGGCTCCGGACGGGGTGTGACATCATCGGATGATGGAGGCCCTCGCGTGTTGACCCGTTTGTCCATCGCCAACTTCGCCACCATCGCCTCCCTGGCCCTGGACTTCGCGCCCGGCTTCACCGTCCTGACGGGGGAGACGGGGGCGGG
>JBGOUY010000060.1:0-17192 GCA_041477795.1 bacterium | reverse complement strand
GCGCCAGCCCGGGGTTGTCGAGGAGGCGCTTTCGCGCTTCAGCGGCGCCCGCCTGCAACTCGGCCTCGACGCGCGGGAGGGAAAGGTCGCCGTCTCCGGCTGGACGGAGGACACGGCGCTGGACGCGGTGGACTTCGCCCGGCAATGGAAGGCGCGCGGGATCCAGCGCGTCATATTCACCGATATCGCCCGGGACGGAGCGCTGAAAGGACCGAACCTTCCCGCCATCCGCTCCTTTGCGGAGCGCACCGGTCTGCGCGTGACCGCCTCCGGCGGGGTCTCGGGGGCGGAGGATCTCGACCGGCTCGCGGAACTGGAGCCCTTGGGCGTGGACCGGGTCATCGTCGGAAAGGCGATCTACGAGGGCGCGCTCCCGCTTGAGCGCCTCCGACCGCGCCCGCCGGGCGTCCCCCGCCCCGCCAAGGGAGACTGACCGTGCTGGCGAAGCGCATCATTCCTTGTCTCGACATCAAGGACGGTCGCGTGGTCAAGGGCGTCAGCTTTGTCGGCCTGCGGGACGCGGGCGACCCGCTCGAGCTGGCCCGGCGCTATAACGAGCAGTCCGCCGACGAGCTGGTGTTCCTGGACATCACGGCGAGCCACGAGAATCGCGGCCTGACGCTGGATCTGGCGGCGCGCCTGGCGCGTGTGCTGTTCATCCCCTTCACCATCGGCGGCGGCATCTCGACCCTGGAGGACATCCACCGCATCGTCACCGCCGGCGCGGACAAGGTCTCCATCAACACCGCCGCCGTGCAGGAGCCCGCGCTGATCTCCCGCGGCGCGGAGCGCTTCGGGCGCCAGTGCATCGTGGTGGCCATGGACGTCAAGCGCAGCGGCAGCGGCTGGGAGGTCTACACCCACGGCGGTCGGCGGCCCACGGGCATCGACGCGCTGGCCTGGGCGGAGGAGGTGGTGCGCCGGGGCGCGGGGGAGATCCTGCTCACCAGCATGGATCAGGACGGGCGCCAGACGGGCTTCGACCTGGCGGTGACGGCCGCCATCAGCGAACGCGTCAACGTGCCGGTGATCGCCTCGGGCGGCGGCGGCACGGTGCAGCACTTCCTGGACGCGCTGACGATCGGCAAGGCCGATGCCGTGCTGGCCGCCACCGTCTTCCACTACGGCCAGATGACCGTGCCGGGGCTCAAGCGCGCGTTGCACGAGCACGGCATCCCCGTGCGCCTGACGCCCGAGCTGGAGGCGCAGGCGGCGCAGGCGGGCCCGCCCGCAGGCAGCGCGCGCCCACGCTGAGAGCCTCCCCGCCCCGCCTCCTGCGGCGCGGCTTCCCGGGCGCACCCGGTCGGCGCCCATCCGCGCTCCTCGCCGTGAGGAGGCGGGCGGGGGCAGCCCCGGCATGGACTTCCCGCCCCCGCGGCGCTAGGACAGGAGCCAGCCCCATCGGCACTGCTCCGGAGTCCCCGCCTTGCGTCCACCGCTCACGCTGTCCCTCACCTACCGCTTCTTCGCCCCCCTGATCGTGATGACGGCGCTGATGATGGGCTCCACGTCCATCATCCACGCCGCGCTGGCGCGCATGGAGCAGCCCAAGGTGCTGCTGGCGGCGTTCTCCATCGCCCTGTCCTTCCACGGGGCGCTGGGCGCGCCGATCTGGACGACGCCCGATCTGGCGCTGACCCTGGTGCGGGACCGCGCCTCGCTGCGGCAGCTGCTGCGCTTCCTGCTGGCGATCATGGCCGTCCTGGGGCTGGTGGACCTGGCGGTGGCCTTCACGCCCTTCGGCGTGTGGCTCTACGGCACGCTGCTCGGCGCCAGCGACGAGGTGGTGCGCCAGGCGCGCTGGTGCACGCTGATCCTCTTCGCGGAGATGCCGCTGGTGGCCCTGCGCACCACCGCCATGGCGCTGCTCATGATGAGCCGCCGCACGGACGCGATCCTGCTCACCACCGGCGTACGCACGGTCGCGCTGCTGGCGCTGCTGGCGCTGCTGCCGCTCTGGGTCGAGGGCGCGCTGATGGGCGCGTGGGCCTTCATCGGCTGCGTGCTGCTGGAATCGGCGTACATGCTGCACATCGCCTGGCCGGCCTACCGCGCGCTGCCCGCGGGCGAGGGGCCCGGGCCGGCCTACGGCGAGCTGTGGCGCTTCGGCTGGCCGATCATGACGAGCCAGCTCGCCGAGTTCGGCGTGCCGCTGCTGATCAACTTCTTCCTGGGCCGCATGCAGCGGCCGGACCTGGCGCTGGCCGCCTTCGGCGTCCTGTACGGGCTGGTGCGCGTGCTGCTCGGCCCCGTGCGCAACCTCGCCCACGTGGCGCAGACCTTCACCCAGACCAGCGAGGAGCTGCGCATCGTGCTGCGCTTCTCCGTGCAGATCGTCGCGCTGTTCTCGGCCCTGCTGGTGGCGCTGTTCTATACGCCGCTGAGCGGCTGGATCCTGCGCACGCTGCTGGGCCTGCCGCCCGAGCTGAGCGACTACATCGCCCCGGCCATGCTGGTGACGCTCGGCATCGGCGTGTTCTGGGGGCTTTCCTCCCTTTTCCGCGGACTGGTCACCAACACGCGCCGCACCGGGCCCATCGCGCTCGCCTCCGCGCTGCGCCTGGGCGTGGTGGCGGCCTTCGGCATCGCCACGCTGCACATCATCGAAGGCAACGGCGCCGTCATCGCCATTCTCGCCCTCACCGCCGCCTTCGCCGCGGAAACCTTCCTGCTCGGCGGCATGCTGCTGCGCTGGCGGGTCTGAGCCGACGCATTGGCTGCGGCGGCGCGTTCAGGCCCGCGCGCGCAGGCGTTCGGCGATGAGGTCGGCGGCGCGCTCGTAGGCGCCCGGCTCGCCCAGTTTCGCGGTGACGGCGGCCAGCTCAGCCCGCATGGCGGCCTGCCGCGCCGGATCCCGCGCCAGCCTGAGGAAGCTCTCGCTGACGCGCGCGGGCGTGAAGTCCCCTTGCAGCAGTTCGGGCACCACCGCGCGCCCGGCCAGCACGTTCACGATGGAAAGATACGGCTGGTAGGCAAAGCGCCTGGCCAGGAAGAACGAGAGCGGCGCCACCCGGTACACGACGAGGAAGGGAACGCCGGCCATGGCCGTCTGCAGCGTGGCGGTGCCGGAGGCGACGATGGCCAGGTCGGCGATGCGCAGCAGCGGCAGGAAGGCGCCCTCCAGCGCCAGCGCGTCGACGCCCGCGGCGCGCAGGTGCGCCTCCACCTCCG
Organism: bacterium; assembly: GCA_041477795.1. Taxonomy (GTDB): domain Bacteria; phylum SAR324; class SAR324; order SAR324; family JACQKK01; genus DATFMP01. The sequence goes on along the minus strand of JBGOUY010000060.1, from coordinate 14,021 downwards.
CCCGGTCGAGGGAGGGGGCGACGGGGATGACGTAGCGCGCCGGCCAGCCGGCGGCCTGGTTGCGGCGGATCACGGCCAGCAGCACGTCCAGGTGCCGGCGCAGCTCGCTGGGGCGGCTGCCGGGCATGAGCGCCACCACGGGCAGGCCCGGCGGCGCGGCCACCCGCGCCCGCAGCGCCGCGACCTCCGCGGCGCTGGCGCGCTGGCCCACGAGCGGGTGGCCGAGGAACGCCGCCTCCAGCCCCACGCGCTGGTAAATGGGCGCCTCGAAGGGGAACAGCACGAAGATCAGGTCCACCACCTGGGCGATGGTGCGCACGCGCCCGCCGCGCCAAGCCCACACCTGCGGACTGCAGTAGTGGAACACGGGGATGCCGCGGCGCTTGGCGGCGCGGGCCAGCTTGAGGTTGAAGCCGGGATAGTCGATCAGCAGCAGGGCATCGGGGCGGTGCGTGTCCAGCTCGCGCTCCAGCGCCCACAGCAGGCGGTACAGGCGCGGCAGGTGCGCCAGCAGCTCCAGCAGCCCGTGCACCTGCAGCGCGGAGAGGGGCTGCAGCGGCTGCAGGCCCGCCTCCAGCATGCGCGGGCCGCCGATGCCGCGCACCGCCAGCCCGGGCAGGCGCCGGCGCAGGCCGGCGAGCAGCGCGCCGCCGTGGGCGTCGCCGGAGAGCTCACCGGCGACGGAGAGCAGCTTCATCGCGCCGGTCGCTCAGAGCCGCTCATGGCGGATCGCCTTGCCCAGCACATCGTGCTTGCCGCGCAATTCCGCCTCCACCTCGCGCTGCCAGGCCTCCCGCTTGAGCTGCTTGAGGTGGGCGCTCAGCAGGCGCGCCTCCTTGGATTGGCCGGCGCGCTCCAGGGCCTTGACGCGCAGCGCCAGCGTGCGCAGGTGGCGCGGGTCGATGGCCAGCGCCTGCTCCGTGGCCGTCAGGGCCGCGCCGGAATCGTCGGCCGCCAGGCTGGCGCGCGCCTGCTGCAACAGGGCTTCGATGCGCTTGAGATCGCTGACCGCGGATTCCATGGGGTGCCTCGTGTGGGCGGCCGGCACCGGCCGCGGCGCGGGTGTCGGGGCGGGTCCGCCCCCGCGGCCGCTCCGGCCCTTGGCTCCATTGTAGGCAAGCGCGGCGCCGCGCGCAAATCGCGGCCAGGTGGCCCCGGTTGCGCGCGCGGGCGCGTCAGGGCTTGGGCGGCTGGGCGCCGAGGCGCTCGTTCTGCAGTTGCAGCCACTGCCCCAGGAGCTGCTGTTCGGCGGGGTCGAGACGGTAGCGGCGCTCGAGGATCAGGTTCTCCAACTGCGGGCTGAGGTACGTGTAGTAGTGCGAGCGCCAGTCGCCGATGCGTTGCAGTTGCGCCCGGTAGTCGATGTCGCCCACGCCGAGCTGGCGCTGGAAGTGGAAGAGCTGGGTGAGATGGCCGGGCGCGATGAAGAGCAGGTCCGCGCGCACCACGTCCGCCGGCAGCTCCAGGCTGAAGTCCCCCTGGCGCCCGGGCCGCAGCACGCGGGCCGTGGGCACCAGCACGGCGCTGCCGTTGCCATACGTGACGAACTGGTGGTGGTAGAGGTAGGCCACGACGAGCGGCCCGCCGGGCTCGGTGCTGTCCGGAGCGGCGGGAGTGCCGGGCGGGATGGAGACGATGCCGCGGATGTGATTGGTGCCCAGACCCACGCTGTAGTCAGCCTGCGGCGGCAGGCACGCGGCGAGCAGCGCGGCCAGCCCGCCCAGCAGCAGCGCGACCCGCGCCGCAGCGCCGAGGGCAGCCCAGCGGCGGGCGGCGCCGGGTGGCCGCGCGGGCGCTGCCGCGCGGCGGAGCGCCGGCGTTGGCCGGGGCGCCGCTGCCTGCGTTGGCTGAGGCGGGGGGCTATTCTTCTTCGGCATCCTCGGAGTCGTCCTCGAGCAGGACGGCCGGCTCCTCCTCGCGGTAGACGGGATGGATCATGCCCTCCTTCATCTCCTGCAGGGCGGCGTAGGGCGCGGTGAAGTGGTCGTGGGCCAGCTCCACCTTGTCGTGATCGTGGAGGTCCTTGGCCCGCTTGGCGGCTACGATGATCTTCTCGAACTGGGTGATCTTGGGTTCCTTGGGGAACTCTTCGACCAGTTCCAGGTAAGTCAGGGAGCCCTTGCTCTCGTCGTGTTCGGTCATGTGCTCATGGACGGCTAGGGGACCGGTCGGGGCTGCGCGGCGGATTCCGCGCAGGGGCGCCGGCCCGGACGCGCGGGCTACGGGTGGTAGTCCAGGTTCTGGCGGGCCCATTCGGCGAGCTGGGAGCCCGGGGCGGCCCGGGCGGCCTTCTCGAAATGCTGGCGCGCCTCCTCGGGCTGCTGCTGCGCTGCGGCGATGCGGCCCAGGCTCAGTTCCTTCAGATCGCCGAAGGCCGCCTCGGAGACGGCCTTGTACTGCTCCGCGGCGGCGGCCAGGTTGCCCTGGGATTCCTCCAGCTTGCCCAGCCCGATGTGCGCCAGGTCGCGCTGCGCGGGCGCTGTCTGGCTGTGGGCGAGCACGGCCAGGAAGGCCTTGCGGGCGGCATCCAGGTCTCCCGTCTGCCAGGCCTGCCGGGCCAGGTGCATCCAGGCCACCGGGGCCAGCCGGCTGGAGGGATACGTCGCCAGGAACTCGTCGTAGGCCTTGCGGGCGCGCGCCTGGCGCTCCGTGTCGCTCAGCTCGGGATTGGAGGCGCTGCGCTCGGCCTGGTAGAACTGTTCGGCCTGCGCCCGCAGCTGCGCGCGGTGGTAATAGTAGTAGCCGAAGCCGGCGGCCGCGACGAGCAGCACCCCGCTGACGCCGGCGATGAACCACTGCCGGCGCTGGTAGACCCAGTCGATGGTCCAGAACATCGAGTCCCGGAACGCATCTTCCTTGAGTGCCTTGCGGTCGATGTGTGTGGCCATAGGGGGTCCGTTGCCGCGGACTCGCGCGAGGAGGGCGCGCCCGCCAGATTGCTATTTTCAGCATCGCGATACAATACTAATCTTTTACACTACACGATCCGGCCGGCTTGTGAAACTGCCAATCCGCCGCGCCGCAGCTCGCGCTGGAGACCGGGCGTGCGGATGCCGGCAGCAGGGTGCGGGCCGGGTGTGACGCTTTCGACACGAGGAGCGAGCGCTCCGGTTCGTCATGGCATTGAACAAACATCCGAACGCCAAGGTCTACGTCCATCCCAAGCCCTTCGAGTTCGAGACGCCCTACCTCGGCAAGCCGGAGATCATCCCGGTGCTGGAGGTCGGCTACGAGACCTGGGGCGATCCGCACCATCCCGCCGTACTGGTCTGTCACGCCCTCTCGGGCAATACCCACGCGACGGACCTGGAGTTCCCCGACGATCCGAAGCGCTCCTGGTGGTGCGCCATGGTGGGGCCGGGGCGCCCGATCGACACGAATCGCTACTACGTGCTGTGCATGAACATGCTGGGAGGCTGCGGCGGCACCAGCGGCCCGGCCTCCGTCAATCCGGACACGGGCGAGCCCTATAGTCTGCACTTCCCCGTCGTCACGATTGGGGACATGGTGCGCAGCCAGAAGATCCTGCTGGATCACCTGGGCATCAAGCGCCTGCACGCCGTCATCGGCGGGAGCATGGGCGGCTACCAGGCCCTCATGTGGGCGATCCAGTACCCGGACAGCGTGGAGCACTGCATCTGCCTGGGCTCCGGGCCGTATTCGAACCAGTTCCAGATCATGACCAACCGCGCCCAGATCGACGCGATCCAGCTGGACGCCAATTACGCCAACGGGCGCTACAAGCCGGGGCACGAGCCGGTCAACGGGCTCACCATCGCGCGCGAGATCGGATTCTGCACCTTCATCTCGCCGCTGATGATGGAGAAGAAGTTCGCCAAGTACCACGCCAGTCCGCGCGAGCCCTACACGGATGCCTCATTCCACATGCAGCGGCTGCACGACGGGGAGGAATACCTGCGGCACCAGGCCTGGCCGTTCGGGCGGGACTTCGACGCGAACTCCATGATCTACCTGCTGCAGACCTGGAATCACTTCGACCTGGCGGTCCGGTGCGGCTCGCTGGCCAAGGCCTTCGAGCCGGTGCAGGCGCGCACAATGGTGATCGCGGCCACGGGGGACAACCTGTTCCCGCCCTACCTGTCCGAGCACATTTCCGCGGCGCTGCAGGAGAACGGCAAGCAGGTGCGTTTCGAGCTGATCGAAGACGATTACGGGCACGACTTCTTCCTGATTCCAGAGATCGTCCAGGAAAAGCTGACCCCACGGTTGAAGGCCTTCCTGGCGCACTCCTGAGAGCCGCCGCCGCAGGAGCCCGCGGCACCCCCCATGCCATCGCGCGACGAACGCTTCATGCAGGCCGCCCTGGAGGCGGCCCGCGCGGTTGCCGGCCGCACGGGCGACAACCCGCCGGTCGGCTGCGTGATCGTGTGGGGCGAGGCCGTCGTCGGCACCGGTGCCACGCAGCCGCCCGGGGGCGCCCATGCGGAGGTGATGGCCGTGCGCGCGGCCGAGGCCGCCGGCGCGGCCGTCACCGGCAGCGAGGTGTACGTGATCCTGGAGCCCTGCTCCTTCACCGGGCGCACGCCGCCCTGCTCGCGCCTGCTGGTGGCCAAGCGGCCCGGCCGCGTCATCGTGGGCGTGCGCGACCCGCACCCCCAGGTGCGCGGCAGCGGCATCGCCGAGCTGCGTGCGGCGGGCATCGAGGTGGTGGAAGGGGTACTGGCCGCGCCGGTGCGCGAGTTCCTCGCCGCCTGGCTGCGGCGCTTCGAGCCCGATCGGCCCAGGCCGACCTGAGCGGCTGCGAACCGCGCAGGATTGGGCCCTCAGCCCAGCGTGCCCACGAACAGCAGCACGGCGAGGAAGTGGCACACGCTGCCCGCCAGCACGAACAGGTGCCACACGGCGTGGTTGAACGGCAGGCGCTCCCACAGGTAGAACACCGTGCCCGCCGTGTAGGCCACGCCGCCCGTGACCAGCCAGATCAATCCGCCCGGCGCCAGGTTGTGCAGCAGCGGCACGATGGCCACCAGGCATAGCCAGCCCAGCGCGATGTAGACCAGCGTCGAGGCCACCTCGTAGCGGTCCCCGAAGACGATCTTGAGCCCGATGCCCACCCCGGACAGGCCCCACACCACGCCGAAGAGGCTCCAGCCCCAGCCGCCGTTGAGCGTGACGAAGGTGAACGGCGTGTAGGTGCCTGCGATGAGCAGGAAGATCGAGGCGTGATCGAGCACCTGCAGCACCTGCTTGCGCTGCGTGTGCCGCGTCGCGTGGTACACCGTGCTGATGGCGTACATCAGCACCAGCGTGGCGCCATAGATGCTGAAGCTGACGACGTGCCACGCGTTGCCGTAGAGCACGGCGACGACGACCAGCATCGGCAGGGCCGCCAGCGCCAGCAGCAGGCCCACCCCGTGCGTGAGGGAGTTGATCGCATCCTCCAGCGGCGATTGCCGGGAGATGGGCGAAATCGGTGCGTCAGTGTGGGCGGAGAGCATGGGCGGCCGAGGCGGAGGCGGGCGAGTCGGTTTATGATAGACGAATTATAGACCCAGCGGACAGGCCGATGGTTGCCCGCCCGGCCTGCACTGGGGCCGCGACCGTCAGCCCAGCACGCGCAGCCCCGGCCGGCCGCTGCGCAGGGCGGCCTCCGGCGCGCTCTGCATCTGATGCAGCCACTGCTGCATCTCGTGCAGGGACATCTTGATGATGAGCGGCGGGAAGCGCGAGGCGGAATCGCCGAAGATCTTGAAATGATAGCTGGAATCCCCGCTCTTGCGCATCCCCGTGACCAGCACGCGAGCAGGCTTGCCCGGCTGGGTGGGCTTGGCGGCGCGTGGCATGGTCTGGCTCCACTACCTGGCGCGAACCCTGGCTGCGGCCCGCGCGCGTTCCTGGAAGTCTGTCCGTTGCCCCTCTCGATGCAAGCCCCAGACCAGTGCGGGCGCCGCAGCGCCGGCGCGCTGGGGCGACGTGGGGGGATGGCGGGTGCGTGCTTATCGCCGGAACCTCCAGGCGGGGCCGTACGGGGGCGCGCGCTTCCGCCCCGGATCGCCTCGGGGCGCTGCTAGTCACCGGCCCTGGCCAGGGTCGCCGCGCCACCGTTGGTCTGGCAGCGCTGGGAGAGGGCAAACAGGCGTTCAAGGGTGGGCTCGGAGACGCGCAGCCGGGCCAGCTCCTCCAGCACCAGGCGCAGGTAGTCGAAGGAGGTGCCGGTCTTGCCGCAGCCGCGCGCGACCAGCTCGGCCTGGCGCTCCAGCGGCACGCCCCAGATGTAGTTGCTGTAGCTGAGGATGGGCAGGTAGGCCCAGGCGTGCTGGATGGGAGCGCCGGGGTTGTGGAAGTCCTGCACGGGCATCAGCGCGCGCTTGTTGGCGCGGCTCTCGCCCTCGCGCTTGTCCAGGTAGGCCAGCGCTTCCTCCTCGCAGCCGGGCTGGATGCCCAGGGCCAGGCCGACGCACCGTCCGCCCGGCGCCAGGCTCAGCACCAAGCCGGGGCTTTCCGGCGTGCCGCGGTTGCGCGTGGAGTACATCATGTAGGCGCGGTGATAGCCGCGCAGCACCGCCGGGCGCCGCTCGCAGCAGGCGAAGCCGGCGTTCCACATCAGGGAGCCGTAGCCGAAAATCCAGGTCATCGCACGGTCTGCCTCACTGCCGTCTGCCTCACTGCGGTCTGCCTCACGGCCGTCCTGCGCTGCCCGCGCGCCCCCAGCGGCGTCCGGCGTGTCGGAGTGCGCACGGGTCCCGCGGCCTGCCGCCGGCGCCGCTTCATCCGCCATGGGCCGCCGCGCGCCGCACGCCCGGGTAGCGCGACCACGCTTCCATGAAGCGCTGCATCTCGGCCACGGTGCCGATGCTCATGCGGAAGCAATCGTCCACGGGCGGGCGCTGCGGGCGCACCAGGATGCTGTGCTCCTTCAGGTAGGCCGTGGCACCCTGCGCATCGTCCGGGCGGATGAGCAGGAAGTTCGCCTCGCTGGGGTAGAAGAACACGCCGTGCTCGCGCAGGAAGCGCTCCAGCATGGGCTTGGCGCGCTGCACCACCTCGGCCACGTAGGCGCGCCAGGGCTGCGGCCGCTCCAGTTGCGCCTGGGCGGCCACCACGGCCAGCGTGTTCACGTCGTAGGGGATGCGCACCTTGCGCAGCTCGCCGATGAACGCCGGGTTGGAGAGCGCGTAGCCCAGCCGCAGCCCCGCCAGGGCGAAGGCCTTGGAGAACGTGCGCGTGATCACCAGGTTGTCGTGCCGCGCCAGCAGGGGCACCGCCGTCTTGCCGCAGAACTCGTAATAGGCCTCGTCCACCAGCACGGGCACGTCCGGGTGCGCCCGCAGGATCGTCTCGATCTGCTCCCCGCTGGCCGTGGTGCCGGTGGGATTGTTCGGGCTGATGACCACGATGAGCCGTGTGCGCGGCGTCACGGCCGCCAGCACGGCCTCGAGCGGGAAGGCCATGTCCGACCGGCGGTACTCGGGCGACACGACCTGCGCGCCCGCGCTGAGGGCGCAGGCCCCGGTGACGAAGAAGCCGGGGCGCGCCATCACCATCTCGTCGCCCTCGCCGAGCAAGGCGTGGGTGATGAGCTGGATGGCCGAATCCGACCCGTTGGTGATCAGCACCTGCTCGCGGTTCACGCCCGCGTAGGCCGCCAGCAGCTCCTCGAAGCGCCCGTAGGAGGGATACATGCGCAGCCGGCCCGTCTCGATGTAGGCCTTGAGCGCCTCGGCCACATGGGGTGGCGGGGGCTGCGTGGACTCGCTGAAGTCCAGCAGCAGGTAGTCCCGCTCCGCCCGCCCCTCCATGGGGGGGTGGTAGGTACCCATCCGGGCGATCGCGTTGCGCACCTTCATGTCCAGCGGCTCCCGACTGTGCCGTTCACCGGCGCCCGGGGCGCCGGCTGTGCTTCCCTCAGCGCCCGGGCCGCGCCCAGGGCGAATCTGTTTATTATGGCACAGGGGGCGTGCCGGCGGTAGGGGCGCTGCGGGCGCGAATATACGGGAGCGCCGGACGCCGCGGCAATCCCGCCCCTCGTGATCCGGCACGCTGCCGCGCGGATCATCCTGGCGGTGCCCCGGCAAGGCCGGCGTCTACCGTGGCTTCTCATGCACCGCGCATCCTGCTATGGCTGGCGCCATGGACACGCTGCTGAAGAACATCCTGCTGGCTCGGGTCTACGACGTGGCCTCGCACACCCCGCTGGACCCGGCGGAGCGGCTCAGCGCGGCGCTGGGCTGCCGCGTGCTGCTCAAGCGCGAGGATCTGCAGCCGTGCTTCTCGTTCAAGGTGCGCGGGGCCTACAACCGCATGGCGCACCTGACGGCGGAGGAGCGCCAGCGCGGCGTGATCTGCGCCTCGGCGGGCAACCACGCGCAGGGCGTGGCGCTCTCCGCGCAGAAGCTGGGCGTCCCGGCCACGGTGATCATGCCGCGCACGACGCCGGCGATCAAGGTGGCCGCCGTGCGGGCGCTGGGCGCCCGCGTGGAGCTGGTCGGCGACAGCTATTCCGACGCCGCGGAGCACTGCCAGCGCCTGGTGGCCGAGACGGGCCTCACCTTCGTGCACCCCTTCGACGATCCCCTCGTCATCGCGGGCCAGGGCACGGTGGGGCTGGAGATCCTGGAACAGTGCCCGGACGTGGACGCGGTGTTCGTGCCGGTGGGCGGCGGCGGCCTCATTGCCGGCATCGGGGGCTATCTCAAGTCCCTGCGCCCGGAGATCCGCGTCATCGGCGTGGAGCCGGAGGACAGCAATGCGATGCAGCGCTCCCTCGCCGCCGGCAAGCGGATCGTGCTGGACGAGGTGGGCATCTTCGCCGATGGCGTGGCCGTCAAGCAGGTGGGCGTGCACACCTTCGCGCTGGCGCAGCAGGTCGTCGACGAGGTGGTGACGGTGACCACGGACGAGATCTGCTCGGCCATCAAGGCGATCTACGAGGACACCCGCTCCATCGTGGAGCCCGCGGGGGCGCTGGGCGTGGCGGGCCTGCGGCGCTGGCTGGAGGAGCATCCCGGCGGGATGCGCATGGGGGTGGCCGTGAACTCCGGCGCGAACATGAACTTCGACCGCCTGCAATTCGTCGCCGAGCGCTCGCTCACCGGCGAGCACCGCGAGGCGCTGATCGCCGTGACCATCCCCGAGCGGCCGGGGGCGCTGCGCTACTTCTGCGAGCGGCTGGTGGGCGATCGCAACATCACCGAGTTCAACTACCGCCTCAGCGGCCGAGACGACGCCCACATCTTCGTGGGCCTGGCCGTGTCCGACGAGCGCGAGCGCGCCACCTTCCGCAAGCGCCTGGAGGCGGACGGCTTCGCCAACATCGACCTCACCGACAACGAGCTGGCCAAGACCCACCTGCGGCACCTGGTGGGCGGTCGCTCCCAGGAGACGCAGCGCGAGGTGCTCTACCGCTTCCAGTTCCCCGAGCGGCCCGGCGCGCTGCTCAACTTCCTCAACGCCATGAACCCGGCGTGGAACATCTCCCTGTTCCACTACCGCATGCACGGGGGCGACTTCGGGCGCGTGCTGGTGGGCTTCGAGATTCCCGCCGGGGATGAAGCGGCCTTCCAGGACTTCCTGCGCAAGCTGCATTACGCCTGCGTGGAAGAGACCCGCAATCCCGCCTACCGGCTGTTCCTCTAGGCTGCAGCGCAACCCTCTGGCGGTCGTTGCTGTCCCGCCCCGTCCGGACGGGCCCCTGCACAGCCTCTCTCCGGCGCAAGGGCCGCCCTTCGCTCCCGGCGAGCGCCGGCAGGGCGGCTCAGCCGACCGTGCCCGGTCGCCCCTGCCCGGCCGCGGCAGGCGGGCGTATAATCAAAGCAGGGACGGCGCGCCGCGTCGAACCGCTCTGCACACGCGGCCCGTTGCCCTGGGCGGTTGGCAACGCCCCCGCCCGTCCTCCGGTCTCTTGCAAGAGGTCGCCCATGGAACGCATCACGCTGCAGGACTTGCAGGCGCTGTGGAGCGATGCCTCCCAGCCTTGCGTTTCGATCTACCTGCCCACCCACGACAAAGGCCCGGACACGCAGGCCGATCCGATTGCGCTGAAGAACCTGGCCCGCACGGCGCAGCAGCGCCTCGCCGCGCTGTCGCTGCGCGAGCCGGAGTCGCGCGCGCTGCTGGCGCCGCTGGAAGCGCTGGCGGGCGACCGCGCCGTGTGGCAGGAGCCGGGCGCCGGGCTGGCCGTGTTCCGCTCGCCCGGGCTGTTCCGCACCTTCCACCTGGCCCGCCCGCCGGTGGAGCGCGTGGTCGTCTCGCACCGCTTCCACACGCGTCCGCTGCTGCCGTGCCTGGACGACAACGCGCCGTTCCACGTGCTGGCCGTGAGCCTCAACGCCGTGCGGCTGCTGCGCGCCACGGCGCAGGATGTGCAGGCCGTGCCGCTGCCCGCCGCGCCGCAGAGCCTGCGCGACTTCACGCGCTACGACGATCCGCAGCAGGACCCGCAGCTCCGCTCCGTGGGCGGCACCACGCTCAGCTTTGGAGGCACCGAGGTCAATTTCGAGGATCAGCACCGCCGTTACCTGCGGGCCATCGCCCGCGCCGTCAGCCCGGCGCTGGGCGAGCGGGCGGCACCGCTCGTGTTCGCGGGAGTGGAGGAGTGGTTCGGGCTCTATCGCGAGGTCGCCGACGCGCCGCAGCGGGCGCTGCTGGTCCCGCGTGCCGTCGCCGGCAATCCGGATCGCCTGTCCGCGGAGGCGCTGCGCGACCGCGCGCTCGAGCTGTTGCGGCCGCCGCAGGAGGCCGCGCGGGATGCCGCGGACGCGGAGTACCGGCGTCTGGCGGGCACCGGCCGCACGTCCGCCCGGTTGGCGCAGGTGCTGCGCGCCGCGCGCGCCGGGCGGGTGGCCACGCTGCTGCTGGCGTGCGATGCCGAGCGCTGGGGCCGCTTCGCCTCCGGGGCAGGCGACGTGGAGATCCACGACCCGCCCGCCGCCGGCGATGACGAGCTGCTCGATCTGGCGGCGAGCCTCGTGCTGCAGTCGGGCGGGCAGGTGCTGCCGTTGCCGGCGGAGCTGCAAGCGCAGTCCGAACTGCTCGACGGCGTGGCGGCGATCCTGCGCTACTAGTACTGCGACCCGCCTTGGTTTTGGGTGCGAGGGGGCAGCGCCTCCCTCCTCCGCCCAGTCCCAAAATCAAGCGGTGTCGGACCACTAGGAGTGCGTCAATTCATCGGGGTCGGATAGGTGAAGGAGCGAGGTCGCGCCAAGGAGGGGCATAGCATGCTATGCCCCTACGCTTTGGAGTCGATCGGCAGGTGCTCCTTCGGCACGCTACCCGCTCAGCCCAGCTCGGCCAGGATGCGTTCGCAGGCGGCGGCGGGGTCGGCGGCCTGGGTGATGGGGCGGCCGATCACGAGCAGGTGTGCGCCCTGGGCCAGGGCCGCGGCGGGTGCGAGGGTGCGGCGCTGATCGTCCGGCGCGGTGTGCCAGGCGGGGCGCACGCCGGGCGTCACGCGCAGCAGGGTGCGCCGGGGATCGAGTTCGTCCAGCAGCGCCAGCTCCGCGGGCGAGCACACGACGCCGTCCAGGCCCGTCTCCAGCGCCAGCGTGGCGAAGGCCCGCACCTGCTCGGCCACCGGGCGCCCGAAGCTGGCCCGCGCGGCGGCATCGTCGAAGGAGGTGAGCACGGTGACGCCCAGCAGGCGCGTGCCGGGATGGGTGCGGTCGCGCGCCTCGCGGGCCGCCTCCAGCATGGCCGCGCCGCCCGCGCAGTGCAGCGTGACCAGTTCCACGCCGGCCCTGGCCAGGCGCTGCACCTGGTTGGCCACGGTGTTGGGGATGTCGAAGAGCTTCACGTCGCAGAACACGGCGCCGTAGGAGTGCAGGCGCGGGATGACGTCCACGCCGGCCTGCAGCAGCAGATCGTTGATCTTGCAGCCCCACACGCGGCCGGAAAGCGCCCGCGCCAGCCGCACGGCATCGCTCTCGGGCATGGCGTCGAGCGCCACGATGAGCGGCCGGGGCTCAGCGCTCATAGGGTGCGTGCTCCTCCGGCTCGCGGCGGCCGTCCGCCTCCCAGCGCTGGAACGCGGGCAGCCCCAGCAGGCGCGCCACGTAGGCCTGGCTGAGCGGGTGCGCGGAGAAATCCACCTGGTAGGTGCGCAGGCGCGTCGCCAGCGGCAGGTACATGCAGTCGGCGATGCTCCAGGCGCCGAAGAGGAACGGCCCGCCCTCGGCCAGCAGGCTCTCCCACAGCGACAGCACGCGCTCCAGCTCCGCCTGCGCGGCGGCATCGAGGGCCCACTGCGGGGGCAGGGGCGCGTGCGCGCGCGCCAGGTTCATGGGCATGCGCTGGCGCAGGTTGGGGAAGCCCGCGTGCATCTCCGCGCTGACGGCGCGCGCCTGGGCGCGCCGGGCGCGATCCTCCGGCCACAGGCGTCCCTCGGCATAGGCCTCGTTCACGTACTCCAGGATCGCCAGCGAGTCGTGCACGGTCAGCCCGTCGTCCCGCAGCACCGGCACGCGCAGGGCGCCCGAGTAGCGGCCGATCTCCGTGGCCGTCTGCGGCCGGTAGAGCTTGATGACGCGCTCGGTGAACGGCACTTCGGCCAGGGTCAGGCCGATCCAGGCGCGCAGGGACCAACTGGAGTACTTCTTGTTGCCCAGCACCAGCAGGCGGTCGCCCATGGCGATGTCGTCTCCTTTCGGCGTCAGCCCCGGCGAGCCGCCACGGCCCGCTCCAGCTCGGCGATGCTTTCCGGATTGAGCAGGGAGGACAGGTCGCCGGCCGGCTCGCCGCTGTAGACGGCGCGCACGAGGCGCCGCATCACCTTCATGTTGCGGGTCTTGGGAAGGTCGGAGACGTAGAAGATCTCGCGCGGGCGGAAGGGCCGGCCCAGTCCCGCCACCACCGCTTCGGTCAGCATGGCGCTGAGCGCGGCGTCGGGCGTGACCCCGGGCGCGGGCACGCACACGCACACCACCGCTTCGCCCTTGAGCGGATCCGGCGCGCCCACGACCGCCGCCATGGAGATCTTGCCCGTGTTGAGCAGGAGCGTCTCCACCTCCGCCGGGCCCGTGCGCTTGCCGGCCACGTTGAACACGTCGTCGGAGCGGCCCGGGATGAACCAGTAGCCGTCCGCATCGCGGTAGGCGGAATCCCCGTGCACCCACAGGCCGGGGATCTTGTTCCAGTAGGAATCCTCGTAGCGCCCCTCGGTGTCCTTCCACAGGCCGCGGGTCATGCCGATGGAGGGCTGGCGCAGCACCAGCTCGCCCTTGACGCCCGGCGGGCAGCGCTTGCCGCTGGCGTCCACGATGTCCGCGCCGGAGCCCGGCATGGCGCCGTAGAAGGCGCAGGGCTTGGCCGGGTGGATGGGCGAGGTGGAGAGGATGCCGCCGCTCACCTCCGTGCCGCCGGAATAGTTGTGGAAGGGCAGGCGCCGCCGGCAGACGTGCTCGAAGAACCAGTTCCACGCCTCGGGTGTCCAGGACTCCCCGGTGGAGGTGGTGACGCGCAGCGAAGACAGGTCGTGCTTCTGCACCTGCTCCACGCCGTAGCGCATCAGCGTGCGCACGAGGGTGGGCGCCACGCCCAGGAAGCTCACGCGGTGGTCCTCCACGAGCCGCCACATGCGGTCCTGCGTGGGATAGTCCGGCCCGCCCTCGGCGATGATGGCCGTGCCCTGCATCAGCGTGGCGCCCAGCGACATGATGGGTCCCACGACCCAGCCCATGTCGCTCATCCACAGGATGCGGTCGCCCGCCTTGAAGTCCATGATCAGGCCCACGTCCAGCGAGAGCTTGGCCGCGAATCCGCAGTGCGTGAGGATGGCGCCCTTGGGCTTGCCGGTGGTGCCGGAGGTGTAGACCAGCAGCAGGGGCGCGTCGGCCTCGACGGGCTCGGTGGGCGCGTCTTCGGACTGTCCGGCCAGCGCCTCGTGCCACCAGTGGTCGCGCCCCTTCTTCATGGGCACGGCGCCGTCGCGGGCCTGGATCACCAGCACGCGGCGCAAGGTGGGCACCTGGGCCGCCGCCTCGTCCAGCACCGGCTTGAGCTGCACGGGCGTGCCGCGGCGCAGGGTGCCGTCCACGGTGACGGCGGCCACCGCCCCGGCGTGGTTC
>JBGOUY010000078.1:0-15579 GCA_041477795.1 bacterium | reverse complement strand
GTCGTGCAGTGGAACGTGCGGGCGCTCAGTCCCCAATCTGAACTGGAAACCGCTACCGTCCGTTCCGCCACAATCGCGCAGGCATCATCCATGGACCTGGCGGCGAATCGCGCCTGGCTCACCGTTAGCCCCGGCCGACTTCCGGATGAGCTGGTGCTGTTGGCGACCATTCCCTTGTTCGAGGGCCGCAAGCTGCAAGGATTCCTGGTTGGCGCCATCGACAGTGTCCGGCTGCTGTCGGCCGCGCTGCAAGGGTTCAGCGCCGAAGGCTGGGCGGGAACCGTCTCGCTGAGCGAGTGGCAGCTCTATCGCTTCGGCCCTCAAGCGCCAGTTGCCGGATTCGCGCCGGATCGGGCGGTCGCGCAAACCGCCCGGATTGGCGAGGCAACGCTGGTCGTCAAGCTGTGGCCCGCTCAGCAGCCCACCTTCTTCTCCGCTCCACGGACGCCGCTTGCGGTGCTGCTGGCCGGAATCCTGGTGGCCCTCCTGGTCGGGGTCTCCCTGCACTTCTATCTCTCGCGCCGCCGACACCTGCTGGAGGCGTTGCGCGCCTCCGGCGAGCTGGATCGCTTCTTCAGTCTGTCGCTCGATCTGCTCTGCGTCGCCGGCACCGACGGCTACTTCAAGCGCATCAACCCCGCCTTCGAGGATGTGCTCGGTTATTCCACCGAGGAGCTGCTGGCCGTCAGCTTGATCGAGCGCGTGCACCCGGAGGATCGGGAGCGGACGCTCGCCGCAGTCGCGGATCTCGCCCAGGGGCAATCGATCGCCAAGTTCGAAAACCGGTACCGCTGCAAGGACGGCAGCTACCGGTTGCTGGAATGGCGCTCCGCGCCGGATCCGGGGCACGGGCTGATCTATGCGGCGGCGCGGGACGTCAGCGAGCAAAGGAATGCCGAGCAGGCGCTGCGGGATTCCCACGAGCAACTGGAACAACGGGTGCGCGAACGCACCCAATCGCTTGCTGATACCGTTGCCGACCTGGAAAGAACGATTGGCCAGCGCGATCGCTATCAGAACGAGATGGTCGCCAGCGAGAGCAAGTTCCGGGACCTGATCGAAGGATCGCTCGAGGGGATCCTCATTCACGGCAATCTGAAACCGCTGTTCTGCAATGCCGCTTATGCCCGCATGCACGGCTACGATACCCCGGAAGAGGTGCTCGCCCTGGACTCGATCATGCCCTTCTACGCGCCGCAGGAGCAGGCCCGCATCATGGGGTATCTGGAGCAGCGGATGCGCGGGGGTCCCGTGCCGACAGAGTACGAGTACGAAGGGCGCACGAAGGACGGGCACATGCTCTGGGTCATGATGCATGCCAAACGCATCGAATGGGACGGTCGGGCGGCTGTCCAGTCAACCTTGGTCGACATTACTGAGCGCAAGCAGGCGGAAACCTCGCTGCGGGAACGCGAGCAACAACTGACGTCCATCTATCAAACGACTGGCGATATCATCTTCCATCTTGAATTGATGAATGATGGAGGATTTCGATTCATCTCCGTCAACAAGGCCTTCGTCACGACGACGGGGATCGACTCCGCTCAGGTGATCGGCAAATCGGTGAGCGACATCATCCCGGAACCGTCGTTGTCCCTGGTGCTGGAGAAGTACAGGGAAGCGATTCGAGAGAGAAAGATCGTGCGATGGGAGGAAGCGTCAGACTATCCGACGGGGCGGCTGATCGGTGACGTAAGCGTCGCCCCTGTGTTTGACGAATCCGGGAACTGTACCCACCTGGTCGGTAGCGTACACGACATCACGAAGCGCAAGCAGGCGGAAGAAGAACTCCGCGAAAGTGAAGAAAAGTATCGCATTCTGGTCGAGGGCTCGCTGCAAGGCATCATGATCGTCCAGGGTGGAAAGATCGTCCACTGCAATCAGGCCTGCGCTAGAATGTTTGGCCACGACGGACCCGCCGATCTCATTGGAACCGATGCGATCAACGTCGTGCACCCCGACGACCGTCACGAAGCGCTTCAGACCGGGAGCCCGGAAATGCGGACGGGCAACCCTCGTCTGTATCGTTACTACCGCGGCCTCCGCAAGGACGGCACCGACATGTGGTATGAACCGCACCGAGATGACGTTCGGTGGAAAGGTCGTCGTGCTGTATTGTGGATATTGATCGATGTCACCGAATCCCGAGTACTGCAGCAGCAACTCGAACAAGCCCAGCGCATGGATTCCGTAGGCCGCTTGGCTGGCGGTATCGCGCACGACTTCAACAACATGCTGGCCGTGATCCTGAGCTATGGCAACTTCGTATTGGAGGCGGTGGCCGATCAGGAAGCGGTGCGCGAGGACGTGCAGCAGATCATCACGGCGGCCAACCGTTCCGCCGCATTGACCCGCCAGCTACTGGCATTCAGCCGGCGCCAGGTGCTCAAGCTGGAAGACACCGACGTGAACACCATTGTCGCCGGCATGGAAAAGATGCTGCGGCGCCTGATCGGGGAGGACGTGCAGTTCAGCACTCAGCTCGCTTCCGGTCTCGGCATCGTGCGAGCGGACGCCAGCCAGCTCGAGCAAGTGCTGCTGAACCTGGCCGTGAACGCACGGGACGCGATGCCCATGGGCGGCCAACTGACCATCGAAACCGGCAACGTGGATCTCGACGAAGCCTACGTCAACTCGCACATCGAGGTGGCGCCCGGGCCGTACGTGATGGTTTCGGTTTCCGATACCGGAACCGGGATGGACGAGGCCACGAGGGAACGGATTTTCGAGCCCTTCTTCACCACCAAGGAGCAGGGCAAAGGAACGGGCCTCGGGCTTGCCACCGTGTACGGGATCGTCAAGCAACTGGGGGGAAGCATCTTCGTGTACAGCGAGCTGGGCCACGGCACGACCTTCAAGATCTACTTGCCGCGCACCGCGAGCTCACGGGCCGCGGCAGGCCTGCAATCACCGTCCGACAAAGGCACCCGTGCCAGCGGGACGATCCTGCTGGTTGAGGACGAAGAACAGGTGCGGGCCGCGGCGCGGCGCGTCCTGGAATCGGCGGGCTATCGGGTGCTCGAAGCCGCGGACGGCAATGCGGCCCTCGCCCTCGCGGAGCGGCAGGCCGACGCGATCGATCTCCTGCTCACCGACGTGGTCATGCCCAAGATGAGCGGGGCCGAGCTGGCGGCGCACTTGCTGGCCCTCCGGCCGGGCATCCACGTCCTGTACATGACCGGATACACGGAGGGAGCGATCAGCCAGCACGGGGTGCTCAAGGAGGGCGTCCAGGTGGTCTTCAAGCCGTTCAGCAAGGCGTCCTTGCTGGAAGAGGTTTGGAAGGCAATGGGACACGCTTGAAGGGGTCCGCATTTCAATCAAACGGAGCGGTTGGCCGATGAGCGCGACGCCGTTTGCAGGAGAGATACCGATGATTGGCGAGCTACCGGCAACATGGCCCATCTTGGTGGTTGATGATGAGCCGAACATCGTGTTGATCATCGAGCGGCAATTGGAACAGGAGTCTCTCCGGTTGACCCCAATGACCGACTCCAGCCAGGCTCTCGAAGCGCTGGAGCAGACCCATTTCGCGCTGATCCTCTCAGACAATCGCATGCCGGGGGTGAGCGGGCTGGAGCTGTTGCGAGCCGCGATGGCGCGGAGCCCCAATACCCGCCGCATCCTGTTGACGGGCTACACCGATCAGGACGAGGCGATCCAGGCTTTCAACGACAAGGTCATTCACCGCTTCATCCGCAAGCCGTGGGACGCGGCGAGCCTGTTGGCCGTGGTGCGCGAGGAATTGGCCATCTATGCCGACCACGAGCGGCAAGATACGATGCGGCAGGAGCTGGAATACTCTGCGCGCAAGCGCAGCCAGCAGCTTCAGGCGGCATTGAGCGCAATGAAGCAGGTCGAGGAGGAGTTCGCAGAGGAGAGCCGGCGCTCGGTAACGCGACGCCTGGCAGCGGTGATCGTGGCGGATGTGGTGGGCTACAGCCTTCTGATGGGCCGCGATGCGGAGGCCACCTTGCACAGCCTGAACTCCTGCCGCGGCATCTGGCGCCAGCTGATCTCCCGCCACGGCGGCCGCTTGGTCAATGAACCCGGCGACAGCCTGCTGGCCACGTTCGAAAGCGCGGCCACGGCCATCCAATGCGCCACGGAGGTGCAACAAGCGCTGCACGCGCAAAACCGCGACCTGCCGGAGTCCGACCGAATGTGTTACCGAATCGGGATTACCGTGGGGGAAGTGATCGAGCAGGCAGGAGCCTTGTACGGAGACGGAATCAACATCGCCGCCCGGCTGCAGGCATTGGCCGCACCCGGGGAGGTGTGGGTTTCCCAAAGCGCAATCGACCACGTCAAGAGCAGCCTGCGGCAAGAGGCCGAATTCATGGGCGAACAGCACCTGCACAACATCTCCGAACCGGTGGGTGCCTACCGGATCCGACTCTGAGGACATCCTCGCGCCGGATCGGTGCCAATCGCCACGCGTCCCGCAGGCGCATTCCGGCCAAGGTAGAGCGGGACGAACACTCGAGGGAGGGGGAACATGAGTGAATCGCAAGCCAGGCCCCGGTTGCTCCTGATCGACGATGAGCCCTATATCCTGGCGGCGCTCACTCGCGAGCTCCGCGACGAACCCTACGAGGTGAAGGCCTTCCAGAATCCGCTCGAAGCGCTGGAGTCATTCTTCCAGCTCGGCGAATTTGCCATCATCATGTCGGACAATCAGATGCCGGGCCTGACGGGGCTCGAGCTGTTGGCGCGGGCCAAGGAATTCGCGCCGCATACCCGACGCCTGCTGCTGACAGGACACACCGACCTCAATGACGCCATCGGGGCCTTCAATGACGGGGTCATTCACCGATTCATCAATAAGCCGTGGGACGCGAAGGACCTGATCGAAGTGCTCCGTGAGGAGCTGAAATCCTACGAGACGACACGACGGGAGGTCGACCGAAGCGCGACACCTGACGCGCCACCCAAGGAGGCCGAGGCGCGACTGCAAACGGCCGTAGAGGATCTCAAGCAGGCTCTCACGCAAGTGGCATTGTACGAGGACAGCCACCACTTGCGGCGCTTGCGCGTATCCCCGCGCATCCGGCGCATGACGTTCCTCGTGGTGGATGGCAACCCCAAGGTGCGGCAGCTCTTGGTGACGACGCTGCAACAGATTGGCATTGTATCCGCCAATGCCGTAGGCGGGACGGAAGAAGCGCTCAATTACCTGCGGCAGGTGCCTTCGGTGGACGTCGTCCTCTCGGAGTGGAGCCTGCCTGACCTGGACGGCATGGCGCTGTTCCAGGCGCTGCGCACAGGCCAGACGTCCTCCGCCGGGGCGCTATTCATCCTCATGACCACGCGTGAAAACCGCGACGCGGTGGAATTCGCGCTCAAGGCCGGCGTGGACTATTACCTGATCAAGCCCTTTCATCTGGAAACCCTGTTCCAACAAATCGAAAAGAGGCTCTCCCGCCTGCGCAAGGAATCCCCGGAGTCGCGCATCGCCAAGCTGCGCGACCTGCACTTCGTCATCTGCAACACCGACCAGGATAGTCGCTACAAGATCCAGCAAACGCTGCTGGTCAGCGGGATCGGCAACGTCACCATTGCCGACTCGGGAGCCAAGGCGCTGCGGGTTGTGCAGGAGCGCAAGGTGGACGTGTTGATCATGGACTGCAACGTGCTCGACGTGAACTGGTCGGGGTTGCGCTCGCAACTCATGACGCTGAGCGGCGAAGTGCAACCGCCGTCCGTAGTGGTCACCAGCGTCTCTCCAATGCCGCAGGAGTTCGAGCGCATCTACGCGGCTGGAATCACGGCCTTCATGCCCGGTGCCATTCGCCAGCGCGATCTGTTCGACTCCGTCTTCAAAGCACTGGAGGCGGATGACCGGCACGACATCATCGATGACAATTCCCAGTGAACCCTCTGGCGGCTCACTTGCGCAGTGCCGCCACCGTGGCGCGGGCGCCGTCGGCGAGCAGCCAGATGTCCGCCGTGGGCGTCACGAAGTGGTACCCGCGCTCCAGCAGCTTGCGCGCGCCGGCGGCGTCCCGGCCGAGGCCGCCCAGCCAGCAGTCGTGGCGGGCCAGCACGGCGCGCTCGGCGTGCGCCATGAGCCGCTCCAGCTCCGGCAGCTCGTAGCTGCCCAGGCGGGAGAGCTGGGCGAAGTCGTCGATGAGGTCGGCAGCCAGGTCGCCCGGCCCCAGGAACACCATGTCGATGCCGTCCACGGCGGCGATCTCCTCCACGCGCTCGAAGCCCTGGCGCGTTTCCACGATGGCGCAGACGAGCAGCTCGTCGCGGTAGCGCTGGGGATACTCCTGCTCGGCCAGGCCCCAGCGCGCCGCGCGCGACTCCGGGTAGCCCACGCCACGGTGGCCGCCGTGGGGGCGGTAACGCGTGGCGGCAACCACCGCGCGGGCCTGCTCCGCCGATTCCACCGTGGGCACGACCAGGCCATCCACGCCCGCGTCCAGCACGCGCTTGATGTACACGGGGTCGTGGGAGGGCACGCGCACCAGGCAGGCCGTATCGCCTGCCGCCGCGCCGCGCAATTGCTCCACCAGCGTGCGCAGGTCCGCCCCGATGTGCTCGTGGTCGATGATGAACGCATCGAAGTCGCACAGCCCCAGCAGCTCGATGGAATCCGCGCCGGACAGGAACACCCAGCAGCCGAGGGCCGGCTGGCCCGCCCGCAGCCGGGCCTTGAGTCGATTGGGTCTCAGCATGAAGGACCTCCCGATGGTGACGCCGCCGGATCGTACGGCCGGCCTTGAGCGCCGGGCGCGCCCACCCGGCGCCGAGCACGCTGCCGCAGCCCAGCGCGTGCGGGCCCAGCAGCCCGACCTTCAGCAGCTGGCGCCGCGCGGGCCGCAGCGGCACGCGGAGTCGCGGGCGGTTGCGTGACGGAGTGGCAGGGGCGGAGGGGGCCTCGGCGTGAGCACGGCGCGGGCCTGCATCGGCGAGCGACTTGGCGATCATGGCCGGGGCCGGACAGATGGACGGCACGCGCGGACACGCACCCCAGCGGCGCGGCCGGCACGACGGAGCCGATCCTAGATCAAGCCGGCGCCAATGGCCAGCCAGCCGCCGCCGCCGCTGCGGATGAAAGGGGCGACGCTAGTACTGGCCGACCGAGTCGAGCGGCTCCAGATTGTCCGTGTGGGCGTCCTTGGGCTGGGCGGGCTTGAAGTCGTTGCGCACCAGCTCCGGCGCCCCGGTGGCCTGCGGGACGTGGCAGAGCAGGCAGTCGTAGCGGTTGCCGGAGACCCGCTCGGCCTGGGCGAAGCCATCGAACACCGTGGTCGCGCCGTGCTGGGCCTCGTCGCGCGGCACCACGCGGAACAGCGCCTTGACGCGGTGGCTGGGCGGCAGTCCAGGCGTGTCGGCGTCCCCTTCCTCGTGGCAGTCCAGGCATTCGTTGCTGCGCAGCGCGATGGCCAGCCCGGCAACCGCATGGGGAATCAGCGGCGGCGCGCCGTAATAGGAGCGCGCAAGGCGTTTGCTCTGCCCGGGCTCCTCCAGCTCGTAGACCACCGGCGGGGGCGTGGTCAGCTCGAGCAGGCCTTCGCGGCGCAGCGAGATGTCCTCGTCGGAAAGCCGGCCCGCCGAGCCGGCACCCGCCAGCACGACGCTCGCGGCCAGGCCCGTGACGGCCAGCAGAAAGCGGGCGCTGCTCCCAGTCATGGCACGTACCTCCTGCGTCGATGATCGATCCGAACGGGCCGGCCGCGGGCGGCTAGGCCTTGCTCAGCTTGACCGCGCACTTCTTGTAGTCCGTCTGCTTGGAGAGCGGGCAGGTCTGGTCCAGGGTGACCTTGTTGATGAGCACGCTTTCGTCGAACCAGGGCACGAACACGGTGCCGCGCGGCATGGAGTTGCGGCCCTGGATTTCCACCCGCGCCTGCACCGCGCCGCGGCGCGAGGCGATGCGCACCAGGTCGTTCTGCGCCAGGCCGCGCTTGGCCGCGTCGGCCGGGTGCATGAACACCTGGGCGGAGGGCACGGCGCGGTGCAGCTCCGGCACGCGTTGCGTCATGGTGCCCGAGTGCCAGTGCTCCAGCACGCGCCCCGTGCACAGCCACAGGTCGTACTCGGCATCCGGCCGCTCCACCGGCGCCATGTAGGGGCGGAAGAAGATCTTGGCCTTGCCGTCCAGGATGTGGCCGTGCTCATCCTTGCGGCTGAAGAGCTTGACCTTGGGCGCATCCGGCGTCGGCCCGCTCAGCGTGCCCTGGGGGATCTCCTTGAACAGCGGCCCGTAGAAATTGAAGCCCTGCCCGGCGGGCACGTACGGGTCGTGACCCTCCACGTAGCGCCACTGCGTCTCGGTACCGTCGACCACCGGCCAGCGCAGGCCGCGCACCTGGTGGTACGTGTCGAACGGCGCCAGGTCGTGCCCACGGCCCTCGCCGAAGCGGCGATACTCCTCCCACAGTGCCTTGTGCACGAAGAAGCCGAAGTCCTCGGCCACGTCGTTGGGGTGGCCGGCGGCCACGGGGTCCTTGCGGTCCCAGCGCCACGCCTGGCCCGGCCGCTGGAACAGCACGTCGTAGAGCGTGTCCTCCGGGCCGTAGCCCATCGCCTGCGCGGCGGCGAGCACGTCGGGCAGCGTGTCGCCCGGCACGCCCTGCAGCGGGATGGCCCCCCACACCTCCTTGAGCCGGAAGCGCTTGGAGAACTCGAGCACCTGCCACAGATCGGCCTTGGCCGCGCCGGGCGCCCGCACCTGCTGGCGCCAGTGCTGCGTGCGCCGCTCCGCGTTGCCGAACGCGCCCCACTTCTCGTAGATCATCGCGGACGGCAGGATCAGGTCCGCCACCTTGGCCGTCACGGTCGGATAGGCGTCCGAGCAGACGATGAAGGTGTCATTCTCGCGCGCGGCCTTGATCCAGGGCGTCAGGTTCGCGAAGTCCTGGAAGGGGTTGCTGACCTGGCTCCAGAAGAACTTGAGCTTGCCATCCTCCAGGGCGCGCATCATGGCCACGGCGTGCAGCCCCACCTTGGGATTGAGCGTGCCCGGCGGGAGCTTCCAGAGCGACTCGGCCATTTTGTGGTGGGCGGGGTCGCCCACCAGCAGGTCCGCCGGCAGGCGGTGCGCGAACGTGCCCACCTCGCGGGTCGTGCCGCAGGCGGAGGGCTGCCCCGTGAGTGAGAACGCGCCGTTGCCCGGCGTGGACTGCTTGCCCGCCAGCAGGTGCACCGAGTACATCAGCTCGTTCGCCCACGTGCCCCGACTGTGCTGGTTGAAGCCCATCGTCCAGAAGGAGATCACCTTGCGCTCCCGCTCGGCATACAGAGCGGCGAGCTGCTCCAGCTTGGCCTTGAAGGCCTCCAGGGGCTCGTCCGGATCGCCCTTGGCCAGCTCCACCACGAAGTCCAGCGTGTAGGGTGCCAGCGCCTTGCGGTAGTCGTCGAAGGAGATCGCCCAGTGCAGCGACGGGTTCTCCGTGTGCGTCTGCTTCACGCGGTGCGGCTGCGCCGGGTCGAGGCCCTGGGCGATCGCCTCCTCGCGCGTCAGGGTCACCTCCTGCTCCGCCGGGTTCGAGGGGCGCAGCCCATAGCCGATGTCCGTGGGGCCGGCGGCGAATATCGTGTGCTGCTTGACGAAGTCCCAGTCCACCCGCTCGCTATCGATGATGCGCTTGCAGAGGTAGTTCTGGATCGCCAGATCGGTGTTGGGCTTGAAGATGATCTCCAGATCCGCCAACTCCGAGCAGCGGTTGCGGTACGTGCTGAGATTGACCACCTTGACGCGCTCGCCCCCTGTGAGCCGGCGCGCCGTGACGCGCGACCAGAGGATGGGGTGCATCTCCGCCATGTTCGCGCCCCACAGCACCATCGTGTCGGTGGCCTCGATGTCGTCGTAGCACCCGGTCGGCTCGTCCATTCCGAAGACCTGGTAGAACGCCGCGACGGCCGAGGCCATGCAGTGCCGCGCATTGGGCTCGATGTTGTTGGAGCGCAGCCCGGCCTTGATCAGCTTCACGGCCGCGTAGCCCTCGTCGATCGTGTACTGGCCCGAGCCGAAGATGGCGATGCCGGCCGGCCCAAGTTCCGCCAGCGCCCGCTTGGCCTGCCGCTCCATCTCCTCGAAGGCGCGTTCCCAGCTCACTGGAGTGAACTGGCCGTGCTTGTCGAACCGGCCGTCGGTCATGCGCAGGAGGGGCTGCGTGAGGCGGTCCTGTCCGTACTGGATCTTGGCGGTGAAGTAGCCCTTCACGCAGCTCAGGCCGCGGTTGACGGGCGACTCCGGATCGCCTTTGACGGCGACGATGCGGCCGTCCTTGGTGGCCATCTGGATGCCGCAGCCGGTTCCGCAGAAGCGGCACACGACCTTGTCCCAGCTCCAGCCGTCCTTTTCGCCCACGCGGCTCATCATCTGCGCCCGCAGCGGGCCCGCGGGAATCATGCCCACCGTGGCGGCCGCGGCCGCGGCCACGCTGGAACGGAGGAAGCTGCGCCGATTGAGTCCGGTCATGGTGTCACCTCGCGTCCGCGCGCGGGGCCTGCCGCCCCACGCCGATCGTCAGTAGTTTCCCAGCGCCTTGAGCCGGCTGCAGTAGCTGCGCCGCGGCGGCCCGGCCTCCCCGCTGTTGAGAGCGTCCAGGGCCGCAGCGGGCCGGGGCGGCTCGGCGATCTCGTCCTCGAAGCAGTGGATCACCAGCTCCGCCGAGAGCACGCCGGGCAGCGCCTTGAGCGCCTTGAGCCGCTCCAGGCCCTGCTCGGAGTCCGCGGCCTCCACCGTCACGATCATGCGCCCGGCGTCGTCCTGCTGGTGCAGCTCGGCCCAGGGCAGGGCGGCCAGCGCCCGGCGCACCGCCGGCCCGTGCGCCGCTGCGGCGATCAGCAGGATTCCCGACAGGCTCATGTGCGTGTGCCTCAAGCGAGCGGACAGCGGGGTGCGGCAGTGCGGCCAGGCAGGGCGGCCGGGCAGGGGAGACGGGTTTGGGCGGCCCGGGTCTGCGCGGCCGTCTCCTGTCCCAGCCTGACACCGAGCGCATGCGCCGCATATGACCTAGGTCATATGGGCTGGCGGGGCGTTCCGGCGGGGTGCCGCTGGCGCCATGCGGGCGCAACGGGGGCACAGCGGCGGCGTCAGCAGCGGAGCGGCGGCGCCGGTGCCCCGGCCGGGGTGTCTTGGCGATCCGCAGCGGGGGCCGTATGGTGGAGGGCCGGAAGGATCGCCGGCCGGATCGGCCGCGTCGGCCGGGCGCCAGCCGCGGGTACGGCCGCCAAGCCCCCTGCGCCCACGCCAAGGCCAGGCGCCTCCGGCGCGGCACGCAGCGCGGGAGAGCTTCATGCACGGCAGCCACGACCGCATCCTCACTACCCATGCGGGCAGCCTGCCCCGGCCCAAGCCGCTGGTGGAACTGTTCACCCGCCGCGCCCACGGCGAGGCCATCGACGAGGCGGCGCTGGCGCGCGAGATCGACGCGGCCACGCGCTGGGTCGTGCCCAAGCAGATCGCGGCCGGCATCGACATCCCGAACAATGGCGAGCAGCCGCGCGAATCGTTCTTCCTTTATGCCCAGCGCCGCATGAGCGGCTTTGCCCCGGGCGGCTCGCGGCGCGGCCCGCGCGACGTGGAGCGCTACCCGGCCTACCTGGCCCTGCGCCAGCGCTTCCTGCAGAACACGCGCGCGGTGTCCAGCTTCGAGGTGCCGCGCGTGGTCGGGCCCGTGCGCTACCTGGACCCGGCGCCCATCGAGAACGAGTGCCGGGACTTCCGGCGCGTTCTGGGCGAGGCCGCGCCCGCGAGCGGCCAGGCCTTCCTGACGGCGCCCTCCCCGGGCATCATCGCGGCGGCCGTGCCCAACGAGCACTACGACAGCCAGCGCGCCTACATCGAGGCGCTGGCCGAGGCGCTGCGCACCGAGTACGAGGCCGTCGTGCGCAATGGCTTCACGCTGCAGATCGATTGCCCCGACCTGGCGCTGGAGCGGCACGTGTCCTTTGCCGAGCGGCCGCTGGCCGAATTCATGGGCTTCGTCGAGACGGTGGTCGAGGCCATCAACCGGGCCCTGCGCAACGTCCCCCGCGAGGCGGTGCGCCTGCACGTGTGCTGGGGCAATTACGAGGGGCCGCACGACCTGGACGTGCCGCTGGCGGAGATCCTGCCCACGATCCTGCAGGCCCGGGTGGGCGCCATCGTGCTGCCCTTCGCCAATCCGCGCCATGCGCACGAATACCGGCTCTTCGCCAAGGGCGGGCTGCCGGGCGGGCAGCGGCTGGTGGCCGGCGTGATCGACACCACCACGAATTACGTGGAGCACCCGGAAGTCGTCGCCGAGCGCATCGAGCGCATCGCCGGGGCGATCGGCGATCCCCGCCGCGTCGTGGCCGGCACGGACTGCGGCTTCGACACCTCGGCGGGCATGGGCCGCGTCGCCGAGGACGTCGTGTGGGCCAAGTTGCAGGCCCTGTCCGCCGGCGCGCGCCTGGCCAGCGAGCGCCTGTGCTAGGCCCTGCCGGCTCCGCCCCCCGGCGCGCGGCGGAGCGGCTCCTCTGCCGGGCATGACCGATGTCATAACCGCCGGCGCGCCTTGCGGGTAGCGTCGGGGTGCGGGCCCGTGCGCCCGGCGAGGCGGCATCCGGACGATGGAACGCAAGCGATGATCGAACTGCGCGACGCGCACCCGCTGGTGCGCACCTGGAACGAGGGCAGCACGTTTCACCTGGACGTGCGGGAGCTGCTGGAGCAGGGCGGCGAACCGTACGGCGCCATCATGGAGTGCGTGCACCAGATCGCAGCGGGGGACACGCTGGTCGTGCACGCGCTCTTCGAGCCCAGGCCGCTCATTGTCCAGATGACGCGCATGGGACTCACCTCCCGCTCGGACCGCATCGACGCGGAGCACTGGACGCTCACCGTCAGCCAGGACGGCTGAAGCGCTACTCCGTGCCCGCCGTGAGGGCATGCAGGGTGGCGGCATCGGGGACGAGGAAGCCCTCGGACACGCTCAGCACGAGCTGCTCCTTCTGCCAGCGGCTCATGATGCGGATGACCGTCTCGATGCGGGCGCAGACCAGGGAGGCGACCTCGTTGCGGCTGAGGTGGACGGGAATGAGCAACCCCTGCTCCGTCTGGCGCCCGAGCTGGCGCGCATAGATCTGCAGCAGGTTGGCGATGCGCGACTGCACCCCGATCTCCCCCAGCACTTCCACCCGGCGGCGCAGGGCGTGCAGCCGCAGCGTGAGGTCGCGGATGATGGAGCGGGCCACCTCCGGGAAGCGCTCCAGCAGCAGCAGGTACTCCTTGCGCTCCAGCGTCAGGATGGAGGCATCCTCGCTGGCCATGGCACAGGCGGGAAAATCCCCGCCATCCACCAGGGAGACCTCGCCGAAGGACTCGCCCTTGTGGAAGAAGTCCAGGATCAGCTCGCGCCCGCTCTCGAGCACCTTGTAGACCTTCACTTCGCCCGTCAGCACCATGTAGAAGTGCGAGCTGGGATCGCCCTCCAGGAAGATCGTCTCGCCCTTGGCAAAGCGGCGCACGCCGGCGCGCTGGCTGATCCAGGCCTCGGCCTCGGGCGTGATGCCGGAGAAGCGCGGGATGCGGCGGATGGCGTGCGGATCCAGCATGGCGGGCGTCGGCCGGGGGCCGGCCGGTTCGCAAATGGGCAGCGGGTCGCTTCCCTTGTCGCACGGAGGCCGTCCGCCGGGCAACTGCCCGCCAGAGACGGGGCGCCGGCGCCTGCCGTGGCGGGCCGCCGCCAGTGGCGCGGCCGCGCGCTTTCCGTTATCATGCAGCGGTTCACCCTGGCGCTCCCGCCCGCGCGGTGGGAAGCCGCGCGGCTGACCTCGATCGCTGGAGCTGGAATCCCCGTCATGGGCATTCGCAAGGTGCTGGTCACCGGCAGCAGCGGCACCATCGGCACGCGGCTGTGCGAGCGGATGCAGGCCGAGACGGACTACCAGGTGACCGGCGTGGACCGGCGCCCCAATGCGTGGAATCCGGCGGTGCAGCAGATCACCATCGTGGCGGACCTGCTGGAGCCGTCCACCTTCGCCAAGCTGCCCACGGACGTGGACGTGGTGATCCACCTCGCCGCCAATGCCCGCGTCCACGATGTCGTGGTCGACCCGGATCAGGCGCGCGACAACATCCTCACGGTGTACAACGTGCTGGAGTTCTGCCGCCGGAACAAGGTTCCGCGCGTCATGTTCGCCTCCAGCCGCGAAGTCTACGGCAACGCCGATGGCGTGGTGCACGCGGAGGAGCCGGTGCAGCTCCGCTCCTGCGAGAGTCCCTACGCGGCCTCCAAGGTGGCCGGGGAAGCGCTCGTGTACTCCTACCAGCAGTGCTACGGGCTGGAGTTCATCAACGTCCGCTTCTCCAACGTGTACGGGATGTACGACGACAGCAACCGCGTCGTGCCGCTGTTCATCAAGCGCCTCAAGGAGCAGCAGGACCTGACCGTCTACGGCAAGGACAAGCTGCTGGACTTCACCTACATCGACGATGCCGTGCAGGGCGTGATGCAGGCGTTGGCCCGCTTCGAGCGCGCCCGCAACGAGGTCTACAACCTGGCCTTCGGCTCCGGGACGAGCATCCTGGAGGTCGCCGAGACCCTGCGCAAGCGCCTGGGCAGCACCAGCCGCATCCTGATGGGCGAGGTGCGCGCGGGCGAGGTCGTCAAGTACGTCGCCGACATCACCAAGGCGCGCGAACGGCTGCGCTACCAGCCCCAGGTGTCCTTTTCCGAGGGCATCGAGCGGGCCGTGCAGTGGTACGACGCCAACCTGTACTCCTAGGCCGTGCGCGGGCCACCCCCGCCGGTTGCCTCACGAGCATCGACGCACCATGGCCGTAAAGAAGATTCTCTGCATCGGCGCGGGCTATGTAGGCGGCCCGACGATGGCCGTCATCGCCGACAAATGCCCGGACATCCGCGTGGAGGTGGTGGATATCAGCGCGGAACGCATCGCGCAGTGGAACTCCCCGCACCTGCCAATCTACGAGCCGGGCCTGGACGAGGTGGTGCAGCGCTGCCGCGGCCGCAACCTGTTCTTCAAGGTCACCTCGCCCCAGAGCGTGGCCGATGCGGACATGGTGTTCGTCAGCGTCAACACGCCCACCAAGGAATTCGGCGAGGGCGCCGGCATGGCGCCCGACCTGCAGTTCTGGGAGCAGTCGGCGCGCTTTCTCAAGCCGCACCTGCGCGATGGGGCCATCATCGTGGAGAAGAGCACCGTGCCGGTGCGCACGGCCGAGGCCATCTCGCGCATCCTGCACGATGGCCAGAGCGGGCGGCACTTCCCCGTCCTCTCCAACCCGGAGTTCCTGGCCGAAGGCACGGCCATCCGCGATCTGATGGAGCCCGACCGCGTGCTGATCGGCTGCGAGGAGGACGAGCGCGGCCACGCCGCGGCCCAGGCGCTGGCGGACGTGTACCGGCACTGGGTGCCCGACGAGCGCATCCTGCTCTCCAACGTGTGGAGCAGCGAGCTGTCCAAGCTGGCGGCCAATGCCTTCCTGGCCCAGCGCATCTCCTCCATCAATTCCATCTCGGCCCTGTGCGAGCGAACCGAAGCCGACGTGGACGAGGTGGCCTATGCCATCGGCACCGATTCCCGCAT
Source organism: bacterium (assembly GCA_041477795.1). GTDB lineage: Bacteria > SAR324 > SAR324 > SAR324 > JACQKK01 > DATFMP01. Next base: position 42 of record JBGOUY010000078.1, on the reverse strand, counting down.
CGGACCGCGCTTCCTCCGGGCCAGCGTGGGCTTCGGCGGATC
>JBGOUY010000125.1:0-11628 GCA_041477795.1 bacterium | reverse complement strand
CTGGGCGGAGTTCCCCGTCGTGGATCAGGTGCGGCGCGCCATCTCCCCCGGCTTCGCCCTGCGCCTGTTCGAGGACGTGGGCAACCTGCGCGCCGGCACCCACGCCTTCACCGCGCAGCAGGCGCAGCTCGACCTGTACCGCACCGCCTTCAAGGGCCTCTCGCAGGGGCGCTACCTGGTGCGGGCCACCGCCGCGCAGCGCCTGCGCGACCTGATCCGCGTGCTGGACGAGGAGGCCTGAGCACGCCGCTCGGGCCTGCCGGCGGCGAACTCCAGGCTCAGGGTTCCGGATAGCCCAGCGCGTCCAGGTGGCGCGGGTCCTCGCTCCAGCGCTCCAGCACGCGCACCTCCAGCTCCAGGTACACCGGCTGGCCCAGCAGGCGCTCGATCAGCTTGCGCGCGGCCGTGCCGATGGCCTTCAGCATGCGCCCGCCCTTGCCGATCACGATGCCCTTCTGGCTGTCGCGCTCCACGAAGATGCTGGCCACGATGACGAGCCGGCGCGGCGTCTCCTCCATGCGCTCCACGCGCACGGCGGTCTTGTAGGGCAGCTCCTGGTGCGTGCGGCGGATCACCTCCTGGCGCACCAGCTCGGCGATGAGGGCCGGCTCAGACTGGTCGGTGCGCTGGTCGGGCGGGAAGTACGGCGGGCCGGGCGGCAGGCGCTCCAGCACCAGGCGCTCCAGCCGCTCCACGTTGCGCCCGGTGCGGGCCGAGATGGGCACCAGCTCGGCGAAGGCGCCCAGCGCCCCGTAGGCCCGCAGCGTGGCCAGCACGGCCTCCTCCGGCGCGATATCCACCTTGTTCAGCACCAGCAGGGCCGGCCGCCCCGCCGCGCGCACCTGCTCCAGCACGAGGCGGTCCTCCGCCGTGGGCTCGGCGCCCGGCTCCACCAGCATCAGCACCAGGTCCGCCTCCCGCAGGGCCTGCGTGGCCGTGGCCACCATGCGCCGGTTGAGCGCCAGCGAGGCGACATGGATGCCGGGGGTATCGACAAAGACGATCTGCCAGTCCGGGCCGTGCTTGACGCCGAGGATGCGGTTGCGGGTGGTCTGCGGCTTGTCCGCCGTGATGGCCACGGTGCGGCCCACCAGGCGGTTGATCAGGGTGGACTTGCCCACGTTGGGGCGCCCCACCAGGCACACGAATCCCGATCGGTAGCCTTCGCTCATCCCTGCCGCTCCTCGCCGTGGCTGCGGCGCCGCTGGGCCCCTGTGTCGCCGTGCCGCCGGGCCGCACAGGCACCCGCGCCCGCCGCCCCTCCCGGACGGCGGCAGCGCCTGCCAAGCGAGCCTCGCAGATTGCGCGCGCCTTGACCATGACCGCACCCGCGCCGCGGAGCCCAACCGGGCTGCGCATCCTGAACGGGTGTGGGGGACGTCGGTTGGCGGTCAAGCACGTCTTAGAATGCGGGCAGCGTACCCAGGTGGCTCCGCGCTGATCGCCCAACGTCGTGTAGGGGCATAGCCTGCTATGCCCCTACTCTTCCACGTACCCGGATCCCAGCAGTGTCATACTGCTAGGGCGCGTGCGGCGCCCCGTTGCAGGCCTCGGCGACGGAATCGAAGATGGAGAAGTACGCTTCCAGCCGCACGCGCTCGAACACCGCGCGGCTCGTATCGGTCAGGTTCACCAGCGCGATGCGGTGCTTGCGCTCCTTCCAGCGCTGCTCGAAGCGCTGGTGCAGGTTGACGATCTCGCCGATCAGCATGGAATTGAACTGGATGCCACTCACGTCCAGGATCAGCTCCGGTGTCGTCTCCAGGTAGGGCCGGATCTGCTCGCCGAGCGTGGCGGACAGGTTGGCCGAGTCGGTCAGCTTGAGCACGGTGAAGGCGCGCTCCACGTGCAGCGTTCTCATGGGTGCTCGGGGCAGGGGTTGGGTGGCGTCGCGACCGGTCGGTAGGGGGGTGGCCGCCGGGGGATCGGAGCGCGGCCCGCTCGCTTATCCACCAGTTATATGACGGATTCGGCCCGGATCGGCACCCGGGGCCCCGGGTTCCCTTAGTAACGGTCGCCGGGGGGTGCGGTGCCGTCACTGGGCGCCAGCCACCCCGCATGGCCCCCAACCCCAAGGCCCCGGAAGGCTCCGTAAGGCCCCCAGAGCGCGGAATGCCGCCCACCCAGCGGCGACGCAGCGGCCCCTGCACGCGCCCCGGGGTGTGTATAGGCCGGAGTCCAGCGGGCTGGCTCCCTGGCGGGCTGCCCGCGGGGGTGCACCCTCCTCGGCGCGGCATCCGTTCCCGGGATCACGGGGGTCGTCCCGCTAGGAGGCGAGCCGGCTGAAGCCGGCCAACGCGTCATCGAGCGAATCGCACAGTTGCACGCGGTCCTGCAGGCGCATCCGCTCGAAGGCCGCGCGGCTCGTTTTCGTCAGGTTGATCAATGCGATGCGATGTCGGGCGTCGGTCCAGTGCGCCTCGCACGCCTTGCACACGTTGATTACCTCTCCGATGAGCATGGAGTTGAACAGGATGCCGTCCACGTCGAGAATGAGCATGGGCGAACTGTAGATGTGGGAGGCAATCTGCTCCTCCAGCACCGAGCCGCCCAACATCGATTCGCTCAGCTTGAGAACGGTATAGGCCTGATCCAATTTGAGAGTTTTCATGTGCGGTCCGGTCTCTGAAGGGCGCTGGGGGTCGCCTGCGCGAGTCGCACGCGGTGTGCGTTGCGCCAGCCACCCAGCGCGGGATAAGCGGCGATTCCTTGGGCGGATTCTAGCACTTGGCTTGTCCGAAATATAGTCTTTTTTTGTAATCGGAACGCGGCCCGCGGCCTTTGCCGCGCCGCCGGCAGGAAGCCAGCCTCCCTGACCATTTTTTTCAGCCAGGAGGTCGTGCTTTCCCGCAGCGAAACCCCCACAATCCGCGCACAATTCGACGCGGAGCGACGTCCCACCCAATATAGGCCATGCATTGGCGGCTATTCTGATTGGAAATGGCGCTATGCTGAGCGCTGGCCGGCTCATCGGATGGGGGAAGCCGGAGCCGTTGCCGATTCCAGCGCGAATGCAGGATTGACATCCCCACAGCGTCCTCAACGGAGGTGGTGAGATGGCGGCTCTATTCGACCTGCTGAAGTTCATCCACGTGCTTGCGGTGGTCTTCATGGCCATCCCGCTGTTCAACCTGATCGTGGTGAACGAGCGTGTGCTGTTCGGCAAAGCCCACCTGCAGGTGGATCAGTATTTCGAGAACATCATTCGGGGCGGGGCGCTGCGCTGCTATGCTTTTCAGCTCACCGTGCTGGTGAGCGGGCTGCTGCTGGTGGGGCTGAGCCAGCCCTGGAGCGCCCTCTATCTCAACTGGGTGCTGGGCGCCAAGCTGCTGCTGCTCGTCGTGCTGACCGCGTTGCTGTCGGCGGTGCACTTCAGCTTGCAGCCGCGCATCGACGGGCTGCTCGCTCAGGCGAGCGGCGACTCCATTCCCGCGGCCATCGCTGCGCAGATCGCCCCGCTGCGCATGCAACGCAAGCAACTGGCGGCGATCTGTCTGTTCCTGGTCGTCACCACGGTCCTGCTGGGCGTCCAGGTGTCGGCGCATTTCACCCCAGGGCTGACCGCCGCACTGGTGGTATTGGCCGGCCTGTTTGCCTGGCGCGTGTACAAGACCCGCATCCCATATGGCTGGCTATGAAGTGAGCGCCGATGCGCGGCTGTGCATGGGGCGGCCGCGGATCTATGAGCTCGCGGGGGCGCTGCCCCCGCCCCCCCGGCAGGGAGCGATGCCCCCTGCGCCCCTTTCGCATCAAGCATTTGCGCGGCTGCTAAGCAGCCGCGCAAATCCATCAGGGGAGCGCGAGGGGGCTTGCTCCCTCGCAACATGCCGTTTTTCCGCAACCTGTTGAAGGCGCTTCTTTCCGCCTCGCCGCGGATGCGCTAGCGTAAGGCAGTGCCCGCCCCGGGCGCTCGGGCGGCCCTCGCAGCGCCGCTTCGCGGGCCCGCCGCGCCCGCTTGCACCGCACCGGAGTTGCCGTGACCGGCCGTCCCCCCGTCTGGCGCCGCGCCCGCCTCCTGCCCCTGCTGGCGGCGGCGGCCCTGCTGCTGCACGGGTTGGCGCCGGCCGGCGCGGCCGCGCCGCTGCGCACGGCGCTGGTCTCCGGCCAGGGCGATGGGGCCTGGCGCTTCCTGTCCGACCTGGCGGAGCTGTGGCGCAACCGCTCCGAGCCCACGCCCGAGCAGCTCGCCATCCAGCGCGTGCCGGGCGCCCTGGAGCGCCTGCGCCTGGTCAGCCGGGGCCGCGGCGACTTCGCCATCGTGGATGCGGAGACGGCCGCGGGGCACCTGGCCGAGTTCCCCCGCCTGACCGCCCTGGCCGTGCTCTGGCCGGACCTGCTGCACGCCGTGACGCGCAATCCCGCCGTGCGCGAACTCAAGCTGCCCGTCGCCGCGGAGCTGTGGGCGCTGGACAGCGCCGACTTCGCCTACGACACCCTCTCCGAGCTGACCCACGACGAGCCGGCGCAGACGGCCCTGCTGCAGCGCATGCCCGACGACCTGCTGCTGGACGCGCTGGACTACGCGCAGGAGCCGGTCGTGCTTTTCAGCGCGCCCACGCCCCTGCTGCAGCTCCTGGATGCGCAGCGACGGGACCCCCGCCTGCGGCTGCTGCCCATCGCCAACCACATCGTGGACGAGATGAAGCTGGCCCACCCCTGGCTCGTCACCGGCAAGGTCGGCCGCTCCACCTACCCCGGGCTGGAGCGCAACCTGGAGCTGCCGGCCGTGTTCCAGATCCTGGTGGGGCGGCGGGAGCTGCCCGCGCCCACCGTGCGCAAGGTGCTGGACACGGTCTATGGCCGCGCCAACGCCATGGCCCTCTTCGATCCGCTCTTCGGGCAGACCGACAGCGCCATGAACGCCTTCTTCGGCAAGCTGATGTCCGTCCACCCGGAGACGGCCCGGCGCTTCAATTTCACGCCGTCCGTGCCCTAGGCCGGGCGCCGCCCGTGGCCACCCCCCGCGCTTCCGCCGCCCCCGCGCCGCCCGGCACCGCGCGTGCCGTGCGCGCCGTGTTCCTGGGCAGCCCGGCCACGGCCCTGCCCAGCCTGCGGGCGCGGCTGGCCGCGCCGGAGGTGCGGGTGGTGGGCGTGGTCACGCAGCCGGACCGCCCCGCCGGCCGCCAGCGGCGCGTGCAGCCCTGCCCCGTGCGCGAGGCGGCCGCGGCGGGCGGCCTGCCGGTGCTGGCTCCGCCGCGCCTGCGTGCGCCGGAGGCCCTGGCCGCCCTGCGCGCCTGGGCGCCGGAGCTGCTCATCGTCTGCGCCTACGGGCAGCTCCTCTCCGAGGCCGTGCTGGGACTGCCGCGCCTGGGCTGCTACAACCTGCACTTCTCCCTGCTGCCGCGCTGGCGCGGGGCCAGTCCCGTGCAGGCGGCCCTGCTGGCCGGGGAGGCCGCCACGGGCGTGAGCCTGCAGCGCATGGTGCTGGAGCTGGACGCGGGGGACGTGGTGGCCGAGACCCCGCCGCTGCCGATCCGCCCGGACGATACGGCGGGCAGCCTGGCCGAGCGCCTGGCCGCAGAGGCCGCCGACCTGCTGGCGCGCAGCCTGCCGCTGCTGCTGGGCGGCGCTCCCCCGCGCCGGCCGCAGGATCCCGCCGCCGTCACGCTCTGCCGCCTCATTCGCAAGGAGCACGGCGCCGTGGACTTCGCCGGCGAGGACGCCGCGGCGATCGAGCGCAAGTGCCGCGCCTACACGCCCTGGCCGGGCTGCTTCGCCTTCCTCGGCGCGCGGCGGCTGGGGCTGCTGCGCCTGACGCTGGCCGAGCCGCCCCCCGAGGCCATCGGAGCCGCCGCTGCCGCGGCACCGCCCGGCACCCTGCTCGCCGATGGCCGCGTGCGCGCCCGCAGCGGCTGGCTGCGCCTGGCATCCGTGCGGCCGGAGGGCAAGCCCGCCATGGACTTCGCCGCCTTCCGCAACGGCAACCCGGCCGCCATCGGCGCCGTCCTCACGCCGCAGCCGGAACCCGAGCGGCTCACTCCTTGATGACGCGGCCGTGGAAGGGCGAGTAGTAGCGGTACTTGCCGGGCATGTGGCTGCTGATGCCGCCGATCACCAGCGAGGCGACGAGGTAGGGCAGGCCGCTGCCGCTGGAAGCCAGCGCCGCGCCCAGCAGCAGGAACTTGACGAGCACGGCGAGACCCTTGAGCTGCAGCAGCCAGATGCACGAGGCGTGCAGCTCCAGGCCCACGAACACCACCCCGCTCAGCAGCGTGCCCCACACGCCCAGCGGCTGCTCGGCCAGCGGCAGGCCGTGGGCCGTACCGCCCAGCAGGATGCCCATGCTGAGCAGGTGCCAGGTGCGCACGGAGATGCGCACCCAGCGCTGGCCGGGAAAGGAGCGCAGGGGCTTGGGGCAGAGCAGGCGGCTCAGCATGCTTCGGGCCAGGTGGCGGTGCAGCGGGCGCGCGCAGGAGGCGGGCGCCTCGCGTTCCGACTCGGTTATAGCGGGAACGGCCGCACGGCGAAAGCCGGGAGCGCGGTGCATGCCGCTGGCGCGGTGCATGCCGCTGGCGCGGTGCATGCCGCTGGCGCGGTGCATGCCGCTGGCGCAGTGCAAGCCGGGCGCGCGGCGGGCCGCGGCGCGCCAGGAGTCGGCCAGAGTGAATGCAAATCGGGGGGCTCCGCGAACGCAGAACCCCGCACGGCTGGCTTCTCGCCGCCGCACCGCTGTGCTGCCGTTCTAAGGAAGGCGCACCCCAGGCCCTTCCGGGAAACAGGAAAAAGATAGAAAACAATTGATTCGATCGAAACCGAAGGCCAAGATGGCCGGGTTGGGAACGATTGGGCTGGCCCGGTCGTTTATGGAACACCATCGGGAACCCCTGGAGGGTGGTTCATTCCTCGCAATGCCTTGCTCCCTTGCGGCGCCCTGCCCCTGCGAAGCACGGCAGCGAACAAATCGCGTGTGAGCCCGGGAGCCGGGCCACCCACACGGGTTGAGAGGATACCAAGGGACTCATGACGAGTGAGACCGCAGGGCCGCTGTCCTACGAGGCGCAAGGGCAGCCGGCCGGTGTGGGGGGCTCCGCCCCGCGGGTGATCTTCGCGGGCGGCAGTGAGTTCCAGACGGCGCTCCGCAAGCGCATCGACTCATACTTCCGGCAGACCGGCCGCAGGCGCCGCGACAGCCCTCAGATGTATATCAAGGCCGCGGCGATCCTGGCGGCGTTCGCGATCTCCTACGGGCTGCTGGTGTTCGTGGCCCGCGGGGGGTGGGAGGCCGTGCCCCTGGCGGTCTTGCTGGGACTGGCCACCGCCGGCATCGGGTTCAACCTGATGCACGATGGCGGGCACGAGGCCTTCTCGCGCTTCCGCTTCATCAATCGCCTGATGGCGCGCTCATTGGACCTGGTCGGGGGCAGCTCCTACATCTGGCACTGGAAGCACGGCATCATTCATCACAGCTACCCCAACCTTACCGGTCAGGATGCGGACATCTCGCTGGGCAGGCTCGCCCGCCTGACGCCGCACCAGCCGCACTATGCCTACCAGCGCTGGCAGCACTGGTACCTCTGGGCACTGTACGGCGCCATGGCGATCAAGTGGCATTTCTACGACGACTTTCGCGATCTGTTCACCGGCCGGATCGGCCCGCACCGCATCCCGTGGCCCAAGCCCAAGGAACTGCTGATCCTGATTGCCGGCAAGCTCTCCTTCTTCGCCCTGGCATTCGGCATTCCGCTGTTCTTTCACCCGCTCTGGGTCGTCACCCTCTACTACGGCCTGGTGACTCTGGTGCTGGGGGTGGTGCTCAGCGTCGTGTTCCAGCTCGCCCATTGTGTGGAGGAGGCCGCCTTCCCCATGCCGGCCGCGGATACCCAGCGCCTGGAGGTTCCCTGGGCGGTGCACCAGGTGCAGACCACCGTGGATTTCTGCCGGAACAACCGCGTGGTGGCCTGGCTGCTGGGCGGCCTGAATTACCAGATCGAGCACCACCTCTTCCCCCGCATCTGCCATTCCAATTACCCGGCACTGTCGCGGCTGGTGAAGGACACCTGCCGGGAATTCGGGATTCGCTACCAGGAGCACCCGTCGTTCTGGGCCGGCATCGTCTCGCACTACCGCTGGCTGCGCAGCATGGGCGCGCCCAGCCCGGTGGATTGAACGGGCGCGGCTGGCTGCCCGCGCCCCTTTCGGCTTGCGCGATTCCCCCGCTGCCGTTCTCGTTGACAGGACAGGCCGGGGGATTCTAAGCTGGATTCTTTCGTGGCCGCGTCAGCGGCGCCTGCACCCACTGGGGTGCGGGAGCCGGGCGCGCCCGGCAGCCGGCCCGGAGCGATGAAGATTCCCCTGGCGCTCATTCCCGCGGAGGGCCTGCAACGCTCGCTGCGGCTGCCCCTGCAGGCCATGCCGCGGCTGTGCGAGGTCATCGGCGAGCAGAGCGGAGAGGTGCGGGCCGACGTGACGATCAAGAACCGGGAAGGCAACGTGGAGTTGCAGGGCCACCTGCAGGCCACCCTGCGGCCGCCCTGCCAGCGCTGCCTGGAGCCCGTCACGCTGGCCATCGACGAGCCCGTGCGCGTCGCGCTGGTGTCCGGTCAGAGCTACGACGATGCCCCGGAGGAGGCGCACCTGACCCGGGGCGACCTGGAGCTGAGCTATTACGAGGACGAGGAGCTGGACCTGAGCCACATCCTGGAGGACGAGCTGCTGCTGCTGCTCCCCGAGCCGGTGGCCGAGGAGGACGAGGAGGGACGCTGCGTAATCTGCGGCAAGCGCACGGACGAGCTGTTGCCCGAGGACAGCGGCGCCTCCCCGGCCCACCCCTTCGCCCAACTGAAGATCCTCCTGAACAACGAGTGAACCGGCATCCGCCGGCGACCCGCTATCCCCCGCACCGATATCGAAGGGAGTGAACGATGGCCGTCCCGCAAGTCCGCACGTCCAAGCGCATGAAGGGCTTCCGGCGCAGCCACCACGCGCTGAAAGTGCCGACCCTGGTGACCTGCAGCAACTGCAGCGCCCTCATCCCGCCCCACCGCGTCTGTGCGCAATGCGGCCACTTCAAGGGCAAGGAAGTGGTCGCGGTGGAAAGCTACTAGGCGCCACCCCGAGCCCCGCCGTCCTGGCGGTGCGCGCCGGCGCGCCCCCTCCGGAGCGGGAGCGAGCGCCATGACCACGATCGCGCTGGACGCGATGGGCGGGGACTTCGCGCCCCGCGTCACCGTCGAGGCCGCGCTGCGGGCGGCGGGCGAGACGGACTGCGACGTCGTGCTGGTGGGCGACGGCCCGGCGCTGGAGGCCCAGTTGCGGCGCCGCAGGGCGGCGCGCCTGCACATCGAGCACACCCCCGAACAGCTCTTTGCCGACGAGGCTCCCACGGCGCTGCTGCGCGAAAAGCCGCGCGCCTCGGTGCGCCTGGCCTGCGCCCTGGTGGCCCAGGGCCGGGCCGATGCGGCCATCAGCGCGGGGCACACGGGGGCGCTGATGGTGGCGGCCAAGCACGAACTGGGCACCCTGCCCGGCATCGACCGGCCCGCCATCGCCACCCCGCTGCCGCTGCGCCGGGGCATCGGCGTGCTGCTGGACAGCGGCGCCAACGTGGACTGCAAGCCGCACTATCTGTACCAGTTCGCCCTGATGGGCCAGGTCTACGCGCGCGTGGTGGGGGGCATCGCCGCGCCCCGCGTGGCGCTGCTCAGCAACGGCAGCGAGCCGGGCAAGGGCAACGAGCTGACGCGCGCCGCCTACGCCCTGCTGGCCCAGGGCGTGCGGGACTTCGTGGGCAACCTGGAGGGGCGCGACCTGTTCCGCGGCAAGGCGGACGTGCTCGTCTGCGACGGCTTCGTGGGCAACCTGGTGCTCAAGACGGCCGAGGCGGCCGACACGCAGATGCGCCTGCTCATGAAGGAGTCCATCTCCCGCTCGCTGCTGGCGCGGCTGGGCGCCCTGCTCATGCGCGGGGTCTTCAGCGAGCTGCGCCACCGCACGGACTACCGGGAGGTGGGGGGCTCGCTGCTGCTGGGGCTGAACGGCGTGGCGCTGGTCTGCCACGGCGCCTCCAACGCGCGCACGCTGTTCAACGCGGTGCAGGTGGCCGCGCGCTGCGTCGAGGGCGGCCTGGTGGGGCAACTCGCCGCGGAGCTGGCCCGCCGGACGGCCGCGGCGGGGGCGCCGGACGCGCCCGCCAGCGGCGTCGCCTCCGGTTGACATCGCGGCGGGAATGCACAAGGCTTTTGCCTGAGCGACCCGTCAGGAGGCGCGTTTTGCAAGGCATCGGACTGATCTTCCCAGGGCAGGGTTCGCAGCAGGTGGGCATGGGCGCCGCCTTCGAGCGCGCCTTTCCGGAGGCCCGCGCGGTCTTCGCGGAGGCCAACGCGGCGCTCGGCTTCGACCTGCGCCGCCTGTGCCTGGAGGGGCCGGAGGACGAACTGACGCTCACCTACAATGCCCAGGCCGCCATCCTCACCGTGGCCGCCATGGCGCAGCGGGTGCTGGGGGCGCGCGTGGCGCTGGCGCCGCTGAGCCTGGCCGGGCACAGCGTGGGCGAATACGCCGCCATCGTGGCGGCTGGCGGGCTGGCCTTCGCCGCTGCGGTGCGCACGGTGTACCAGCGCGGCAAGTTCATGCAGGAGGCCACGCCCGTGGGCGTCGGGGCGATGGCGGCGATCCTGGGCATGGAGCCGGCGCAGATCGAGGCGCTCTGCAAGGAGGAGGCGCAGTGCCAGGTGGTGCAGCCGGCCAACTTCAACACCCCCGGCCAGATCGTCATCTCCGGCCACGCCGAGGCGGTCAAGCGCGTGCTGGGCCGCGCCAAGGGCAAGCTGCTCACGGTCAGCGCGCCCTTCCACAGCGCCCTGATGGAGCCCGCGGCGGAGCGGATGGCCCCGCTGCTGGCAGCGCTCACGTTCCACGACGCCGCCGCGCCCGTGTGCGCCAACTACGACAACCGCATGCTGACGGCGGCGGCGGACTTCCCCATATCGCTGCGCCGGCAGATCGCCTCGCCGGTGCGCTGGGACACCGGCGTGCGGGCGATGATCGCCGCGGGCGTGACGCGCTTCGTGGAGCTGGGGCACGGCAAGGTGCTGAGCGGCATGATGCGCCGCATCGCCAGGGACGTGCCCGTCACCAACGTGGAAGACGAGGCGTCGCTACAGGTCACGGCTCAGGCGCTGGGCGCCTGAGCCCATAGGCAACGTGCAGGCGCTGGGCGCCTGAATCCCGCTCCCCTCGGGCAGCGCAGCGCCCGGCGCGCCGCCGCTCCCCCTCTCCGAACCCGCACAAGGAATCCGCTCTCGTGAACCTGCAAGGCAGAGTCGCCCTGGTGACGGGCGCCGGACGCGGCATCGGCAAGGGCATCGCCCTGGAGCTGGCGGCGGCCGGCGCGGACGTCCTGTTCACCAGCCGCAACAAGGCCCTCGCCGACGCCACGCAGGCCGCGATCGAGGCGCTGGGGCGCCGCAGCCTGGGCGTGCAGGCCGACATCTCCGATCCGGCCCAGGTGGACGCGCTGGTCAAGCAGGGCCTGGCGGCGTTCCCGACCCTGGACATCCTGGTCAACAACGCGGGCGTAACCAAGGACACGCTGATCCTGCGCATGTCGCCGGAGGACTGGCGCGAGGTGATGGCGGTGAACCTGGACGGTATGTTCTACGTGACGCGCGCCGTCGTCCGCACGATGGT
>JBGOUY010000180.1:0-9003 GCA_041477795.1 bacterium | reverse complement strand
CCGCACGCCTCCGCGCGTGAATACGCCACCCTTTGCGAGGACATCCGATGGAGCACGGTCACGCACCCTCCCCAGAGCAGGGCGCCGCGCCTCACCCGGCCGCAGCGCTTCCATCCGGCCCTGCTCCGGGCGGCGCCACCCCGTTCGTGCGCGCCCGCCGCGCGGGCTGGCGCTGGGCCGGTGCAGCGGCGCTGCTGCTGGCGCTCCTGTATGGCGTCACGCTCTCGCTGCTGAACGGCGCGGCCTACGCGTGGGAGACGTACCTTGCGCTCTGGTACTGGATGACGCCGCTGGTGGCCGGCTTCGCGCTGCAGGTGGGGCTGTTCGGCTACAGTCGCTCCCTGGCGCACGCGGGCGTGTCGCCGCACGCCTCGGGCGTGGCGGCCTCGGGCGGGGTCAGCGCGGCGTCCATGGTGGCCTGCTGCGCGCACCACCTCGCGGACGTGTTGCCGCTGGTGGGCCTGGCTGGCGTGACGCTGTTCCTGAGCAGCTACCAGAGCCTGTTCCTGCTGGCCGGCGTGCTCTCGAACGCCGTGGGCAGCACCTTCCTGCTGGGCGAGATGCAGAAGCACCGCCTGTACGCATCCGACGGCCGGGTGCTCGCTCCGCTGCTGCGCTGGCCGGTGCGCCGCGCGGTGCCTTACCTCATCGCAAGCTCCGTCGTGATCCTGGCCGCGGCCACTTACTGGGAGGTCTGGGCATGAGTCCGCTCGTGAAACGGATGCGTTCCGCGGGGAGCCTGCGCTCCGCCCTCGCGCTGGTGGCGGCGCTGCTGCTGGTGCCGGCGCTTGCGCAGCGGGCCGGGGCGCAGCCGGCGTGGAGCCAGAAGCCGGAGCGCAGCAACGCGGGCGAGGTGCAGTTCGTGCTCACGCCGCGCGACGTGGCGGGTGGGCGCTTCCGCGTGGACATCGTCGTCACGACGCACAGTGGCGATCTGGCCAGCCTGGACCTGAGCACCGCCGCCGAGCTGCGGGTGGACGGCCAGACGCTGCGACCGGTGAAGGCGCCCGCGCTGCGCGGGCATCACGTGCGCGGCCGCCTGGAATTCGCGCTGGCGCGCCTCCCCGAGACCTTCGAGATCGTGATCCGCGGCGTGCGCGCGCTGGGCGATCTCACGTTCCGCTGGCCCTGACACAGCGGGACCGGGACACGCTCCATGGATCCGATCAGCACATTGCAGCTCAGCGCCGCGGGCGCCATGGGCCAACTGGTGGACGCCCTGCCGCTCGGCTACGCCTTTGGCGCGGGCATGATGTCGGCGGTGAACCCGTGCGGCTTCACGCTGCTGCCGGTGTATCTCGCGCTGTTCCTGGGCGCCGGCGAGCAGGGATTCCGCGAGCGCCCCTGGCCGAGCCGCCTGCTGCGGGCGTTGGGCGTGGCCGGCGTGGTCTCGCTGGGGTTCGTGCTGCTGTTCGGCGCGATCGGCGGCCTGGTGGCGCTCGGGGCGCGGTTCGTCGTCTCCGCGATGCCCTGGATCAGCGTGGCCATCGGCGTGGGCCTGGTGCTGCTGGGGGCCTGGATGCTGGCCGGCCACCACCTGGCGGCCGATGGGCTGTTGCGCTGGGGCGCCCGCATCGGCGCGGGCATGGGCGGCGGCCTGCGCGGCTACTTCCTCTACGGCCTCACCTTCGGCGTGTGCTCGGTGAGCTGCACGCTGCCGGTCTTCCTGGTCGTGGTGGGCAGCGCCGCGGCCGCGGGCGGCTTCGCGGCCGCGATGGCGCAGTTCGTCGGCTATGGGCTGGGGATGGGCGCCGTCGTCACGGCGCTCACGCTGGCCGTGGCGCTGTTCCGGGAAGGGGTGCTGCTGCGCGGGGTGCACCGCATCGCGCCATATCTGCACACGGCGACGGCCGTGTTCGTGTCCGCCGCCGGCCTCTATATCCTCTACTACTGGCTGGTCAAAGGCGACCTGCTGGCGTGAAACGGGTCGCCCGGCGGATGGCTAGCGGCCTTGCAGCCGGCGCACGTAGCGCACGACGCTCCAGATCGCGGTGTCGTCCAACGCCCCACCGAAGGGCGGCATGGCGCCCCGGCCCGCCTGGATCTGCGCGGCGATCTGTCCATCGCTCCAGGAGGAAGCCGCGCCGCGCAGGTCCGGCGGAGGCGGGTTGAGACCCGCCGCTCCGGGGCCGTCCCCGCGACCCTGCGGCCCATGACAGACGGCACAGTTGGCCTCGTAGAGCGTCTTGCCTCGCGCAGCGACGTCCTCCGTGGCCGGCAGGGGGTTTTCGCCCAGCGAGGGTGGGGGGCCCATCATGCCGCCCGACCCTCCCATCCCGCCCATTCCACCGCCTTGGCGAGGGCCCATGCCGATGCCCATCGCAAGGGCGGTGCCTGCGATCAGGAGGGTGGTCGTGGCCATGGCCGCGATCCATCGACCCGTTCTCATGAACAGACCTCACGGAGTTGGAGTAGCATCCAGGTGAACCACAACGGCCCTGTCATTGCCGCGCGCCGGTTCAGCCATGCCCGTGCCGGTGGTGCAGGTCCGGCCAATGCTCGTGTGCATGCGTCAGCGGCGGGTGCTCATGCTCGTGGCTGTGCCAGCCGGACGGAGGCAGCCCCGCGTGCTCGTGCTGGTGATGCCCGTCGTCGTGGCGGTGCCGGTGCGTGTGGCGTAGCGCCCCGTGCGCGTGCGGGTGGGCGTGGCGTTCCGTGTGCATCAGCCAGATCGCGGACGCGATCGCTACGGCGGCTATCAACTGCACAGGCGCCACGCGCTCTGACAGGAGCGTCCACGACAGCAGCACGCCCCACGCCGGCGCGGTCGCGAACACCATCTGCGAGCGCAGGGCCCCCAGCCGCTGCGCCGCGGAGATGTAAAGCACCAGCGACCCTCCGTAGCAGAGCGCGCCCATGGCCAAGGCCAGCACCATCACCGTGCCGCTCGGCCGCCCGCCCAGCGCGACGCCGAGGACGACGTTGAACGCCCCAGCGGCGATGCCCTTGACGAAGGTGGTCTGGGCCGGGGTGAAGCGGTCGATCGCCGCCGTGAGGCAGTTGTCCACGCCCCAACAGAGGCAGGCCAGCACCACCAGGGCCCCGGCGCTGCCGAGGGCGAAGCCGCCCGGGGCAGCCAGGAGCACGCTCCCGGCGAAAATCAGCCCGCTCGCCAGCCACGTGCGCCCGTGCACGTGCTCGCGGAAGAACGCCCAGGCCAGCAGTGTCGTGGCCACCGATTCCAGGGTCAGCCACAGCGCCACCGACGCCGAGGGCGCGAGCCGGAGGCCGCTCAGCAGCAGCACGGGCCCCAGGCCGCCGCCGAGCACCACGGACCCGCCGAGCAGGAGCCCATTGCGCCGGTCCGCCCGCAGCGCCGAGCGCCGCCCGCGCCAAGCCCAAGGCGCCGTCCCCGCCGCGGCGCCCAGGTACAGCAGGCCCGCCAGCAGGAAGGGGTCGATCGACCCCAGCAGGAGCTTGGACGCCGGCGTGGACGCCCCGAAGAGCGCGGCCGCCAGCAGGCCGTCCAACAGGGGGGATCGCCAGCGACTCATGCCTCCCACCCTAGCACGGCGGCCGGCGATTGCGGCGCGCGGCCTTGCGGATGCGGTGGTTCTCCCCGTTGCTGCCCCAGGTTTCGCTTCGGCCGGCCATTTCCCCTCCCTGCGCCACAGCCTCGGTTGGCGCCCTGAATTGGCGACTTTCCCACATTTTGCCACAAGCAAAAAAGGCGCTACGGTCGCCCGCAAGGCCTTGATCCGGTCGCGGATAAACCGGCGACGCCAACGATCAATCGCCGTGTCTTGACGCCTGACGTCATGTGTCGTACCCTGCGTCATCGGGGTGCGCGATGATCGCCAGCTTCCGGGACAAGGACACACAGGCGCGGGCCGAGGGGCGGCGCGTGGCGCGCTGGCGCGCGATTGAGCGGCAGGCGCGGCGCAAGCTCTATCTGCTGCATCTGGCACGCAGCGTGTCGGACCTGTCCATCCCGCCGGGAAACCGGCTGGAGAAGCTGAGCGGCGGCCGCGCCAGGCAGTGGTCGATCCGCATCAACGACCGGTGGCGCATCTGCTTCGAGTGGCGCCAAGACGCGGCGCACGGGGTTGAAATCGTGGACTATCATTGAGGGGATCGGGTCATGAAGCAAGGGCAGCGCGTCGTTCCGGTTCTTCCGGGGGAGATGCTGGAGGAGGAGTTCATGAAGCCGCTAGGACTGAGTCGCGCGGAGGTAGCCCGGCGGTTGGGAGTTCCCGCGAACAGGATCACGCAGATCGTCAGGGGCCGGCGCGCGATCAGCCCGGAAACCGCTCTGCGCCTGGAAGCGCTCTTCGGCTGGCCAGCGGCGTACTGGATGCAGAGCCAGGCCGAGTACGATCTGGAGCTCGCGCGCAAGGCGCGGGGCAGCCGCATCCACAAGGAAGTGCGCCCGCTGCGCGACAGTGCTTGAGCCATGTGCGGCGCGCGGCCGGCCGCCGCTCTGCCTAGTGGGATGGCTGGGCGGGTGCCGCGTCCCGGCGGCTGCGGAAAGTCTGGAGCCGCTCAAGAATCTGGTCGCGCACGCGGCGGAAGGCGGCGCGGCGCTCCTCCTCGCTTCCCTGCTCGGCGGCGGGGTCTTCCAGAGGCCAGTGCAGCCGCTCCACGCGGCCGGGAAAAACGGGGCAGACTTCCTCGGCGCAGAGCGTGACGACGGTGCCGACGCGCGTGGCATCGATCGCTTCCATCGCCTTGGCGCGCTGCGCGGAGATGTCGATCTCGATTTCGGCCAGCACCTGCACCGCCATCGGATTGAGCCGGGTCGGCGCGGAGCCGGCGCTATAGACTTCCGTGCCCGGCGGCAGCAGTGCACGGGCCAGCCCTTCGGCCATCTGGCTGCGGGCGGAGTTGGCCACGCAGAGGAACAGCAGGCCGGATCTCTCCGTGTTCATGGGCACCCTCGTGGGAACGTCTTGGCTGGCGGCGTTCCTCACCGCGTCATGCGCCCGTACCGGCAATGGAGGCGGGGCGGGAGGCGAGAGCGGGGGCTTCGCCGTAGAAGCGCCGCCGGAAGTGGAGCGCCACGTTGACCAACCCGATCAGCACGGGCACCTCGACCAGCGGGCCGATCACGGTGGCGAACGCCACGCCCGAGCCGATGCCGAACACGGAGACGGCCACGGCGATGGCCAGTTCGAAGTCGTTGCTGGCCGCGGTGAGGGAAACGGTGGTGTTCTGCGGATAGCGCGCCCCGACGGCGCGGCTGCGGGCCACGAAGAAGGTGACGAAGAACATGCCGACGAAGTAGAGCGCCAGCGGCAGGGCCACCCGCAGCACGTCCAGCGGCAGCCGCAGGATGAGGTCCCCCTTCAGCGAGAACATGACCACGATCGTGAACAGCAGCGCCACCAGCGTGATGGGACTGATGCGCGGGATAAAGGCGCGCTCGTACCACTCGCGGCCCTTCAGCGGCAGCAGCACCAGCCGGGTGAGCAATCCGGCCAGGAAGGGGATGCCCAGATAGATGGCCACGCTGAGGGCGATTTCGCCCACGCTGACCGGCACGATGGCGCCCTGCATCCCGAACAGGGGCGGCAGCAGCGTGATGAACAGCCAGGCGTAGACGCTGTAGAACAGCACCTGGAAGATGGCGTTGAAGGCCACCAGCCCGGCCGCCAGGTCGCGATCGCCGTCAGCCAGGTCGTTCCACACCAGCACCATGGCGATGCAGCGCGCCAACCCCACCAGGATCAGCCCCACGGCATATTCGGGCCGGTCGAACAGGAACAGCATGGCCAGCGCGAACATGAAGATCGGCCCCAGCACCCAGTTCTGGAACAGGGACAGGGCCAGCACGCGGCCGTGCCGGAACACCGTGCCGATGGCCTCGTAGCGCACCTTGGCCAGCGGCGGGTACATCATCAGGATCAGCCCCACGGCGATGGGGATGTTGGTGGTGCCCACCTGGAAGCGGTCGATGAGGGCCTGCGCCGCAGGATTCAGGGCGCCGTTGGCCACGCCGGCTGCCATGGCCAGGAAGATCCACAACGTGAGATAGCGGTCCAGGAAGGACAACCGCCGCACGGGGGTCAAGGCTGCATCGCTCATCGGTTCATGGCTCCGTGGTGATCCGGGGGGGTGCCGAGGGGCGATCGCTCCGCGCCGCAGCGCAGGTCGGCGGGCGCGGCTTCACGCCACCTGGCAGCGCTCCGGATCGTTGACCATCAGCCGCACGCGCCGCCGGTCTGCCGCGAATGGCTCCCCGCCGGCGACTCCTTGCGCCGTCGCCTGCAACGCCGCGTGCGCCCAGGCGGGCAAGGCCGGGTGCATCTGGTAGAAGACCCAGAGCCCCCGCTTGCGGTCGTCCACCAGCCCAGCCTCCCGCAAGGCGGCCAGGTGCCGGGACATCTTGGGCTGCGAAACCTGCAGCGCGTGGGTCAGCTCGCACACGCAGAGTTCGCCCTGCTGAATGAGCAGGATCACCGCTCGCAGGCGGGTCTCGTCGGCAATGGCCTTGAACAACGTCTCGGGATTCATCATACAATCCGCTTCATATGGTAATTCATATATAGAGATTCGCGAATACAAAGGCAACTGGCCGTTGGGGAGGCCGCGGGAAGAGGACCCACCGGCGGAGGGCGCGACCGCGCAGGAGGCGCAGACGGTGGGCTGCGGCGCTGCCTGCGCCCCGACCCCCGCGACAGCGCGGGCTGCGGCGACACAGCCGCCAACCGCGGCGCCGGCTGGCTGCACGTTCCGTCGCGCGGCGCTGCGCGTTCCCGATGTGTTGCCGGAAGGTTTGCGGAAGGCGGCCAGTTCCCACCTGCTCCCGATGCGCGGGAACGGCAGACTGGCACCTAAGTGTTTGAAATGAAATGGGCGGTGCAGGGATTGAACCTGCGACCTACGGCTTGTAAAGCCGCCGCTCTGCCAGCTGAGCTAACCGCCCGGGGGGTGCACCGCGGGGGTGCGAGCGCAGTCTACCCACCCGGCGCCGTAGCTTGCAAGGCGCCGCGCGTCACCGTGCTGCGGCATGCAAGGCCGCGCGCGGCCGTCGCCCTGCACGGCGCCGTAGCGCGCCGCCGCCGCACCGCCGGCGTCGGCCCGCGGTTGCGCCGCAGGGGCTGCCGCCGCATGATGGGGGCACCAAGCCCGGGCGCCGCGCCATCCGACGCTGCCGCGCCGGGCCGGCTCTTCCCTTCGCGCGGCGGGACCCCATGGACACCATCCTCGCGGGCGATATCGGCGGCACCACCACCCGCCTGGCGCTCTTCGACCCGGCCAACCTGCGCGAGCCGCTGCTCCTCAAGCGCTACGGCTCGGGCGACTATGAGTCGCTGCAGGCGATCATCCAGACCTTCGTCGCCGAGCACGAGGCCACCCTGCGCGAGCGCAGGCCCACGCGCGCCGGCTTCGGCGTGGCGGGGCCGGTCAACGGGAAGATCGTCAAGCTCACCAACATGCCCTGGGTCATCGACGAGGAGCAGATCCAGCAGCGCATCGGCCTGGAGCGGGTGACGTTCCTCAACGACTTCGCGGCCAACTGCCTGGCCGTCACGCGCCTGGAGCCGCAGGACCTGCACGCCATTGGCGGCGGGCAGCCCGTCGCCGGGCAGCCCATCGCCGTGCTGGGCGCGGGCACGGGCCTGGGCGAAGGCTTCCTCGTCCACACGGGGCGGGACTACCAGGTGGTGCCCTCGGAGGGCGGCCATGCGGACTTCGCCCCGCGCAACGCCCTGGAGGTGCGGCTGCTGGAGCACCTCAGCGGGAAGTTCAACCGCGTCTCCTGCGAGCGCGTCCTGAGCGGCGCGGGGCTGGTCAACGTCTACGAGTTCTTCCGCGACGGCGAGCGCATGCCCGAGTCGCCGGCCGTGCGCGAGCGCATGCGCGGGGAGGATCCGGCCGCGGTCATCTCCTCCACCGCCCTGCGGCACGGCGACGCCCTGTGCGAGCGAACGCTGGACCTCTTCGGCGCGCTCTACGGCGCGGAGGCGGGCAACCTAGCCCTGCGCGTGCTGGCGAAGGGCGGCGTGTACCTGGCCGGCGGCATCGCCGGCAAGATCATCGCGCGCCTGGAGGAAGGCGGCTTCCGCCACGGCTTCGAGCACAAGGGGCGCTACCAGCACTTCCTGGAGTCTGTGCCGACCTCCGTCATCGTGCACCCCCAGCCCGGCCTGATGGGCGCCGCCATCGCCGCGGCCCGGCTCTAGCCGCGTGCCGGCGCGACGCGATGTGGGCTGCGTCCGCGGCCAGCGCCGGGCCCGGGCGACCCGCAAGCGCTGCGATTGCAGATTGGTTTGCGATCTGCTTAGCTTGCGCCACGATCCGGCGCTGGGACGGCGGGTCGATCCTGACGGGGGATTCTTCTATGTTCGCGAACGGTTTCCACGGGCGGCGCCGCGCCGCGCGCTTCCTTCTGCCCGCCCTGGTCGGCGCGGCCCTGCTGCTGACCGGGTGCACCGACAAGGTGGTCGAGCAGGCCCTGGGCGATCCCGCTCCAAGCATCAATGCGGCCGAGCAGAGCCAGGTCGTTGCGCAATTCGACCAGGACACCGGCCGGGTGGCGCTGCCCAACGACGTGGTGCTGCTGGCCCTCAATGCCGAGCTGACGGCCGAGGGCAAGACGGCGCTGACCGGCACGGCGCGCACCCTGCCGATCCGCATCCCGTTCTCCGGGCCGATCAGCTATCCCTTCGCGAGCAGCGATCCCGCGACGCTGAATCTGGGAGACACGGCGACCTTGGCGGCGGTGACAGCCTGGGGCAACAGTCTGTTCCTGCTCAACACCGCAGGGGGGGCGCCTATCCCCGCGCTGCCCTACTACGCGGGGGGCGGCTTCAAGGCGGTGTACCAGGACGCGAACAATGACCTCGTGCTCGTGCCCGGCGATACGCAGCTCTCCACCAACACCACCTACGCAGTGGTGGTGACGGCCGCGGTGACGGACACCAACGGCAACGCCGTGCAGCCCTCGGTGCCCATGCTGATGATCCGCCAGACCAATGCCCTGGTGGATTCCGCGGGGCGCTCGCTCAGTTCCATCGTGGACGATGCCACGGCCGGGCAGCTTGAGCAGCTCCGGCTGGG
>JBGOUY010000207.1:0-8134 GCA_041477795.1 bacterium | reverse complement strand
GGCGAACATCCGCGACATCATCCGCGATTCCCTGCTGGGGGGTGAGGCCAATGCCTGAGGCACTCGCCGCCCCTGGCGGCCTGCGCGTGGCCCGTCCGCGCGCACGGCGCGCCGCCTTCGTGCCCGTCATTGCCGGCCGCTCCCGATGAGCCCCAGAGTCCGCTTCCTCCTCACCCTGGGCACGTTGACCGCGCTGGCGGCCGTCCTGCCGCTGGGGCTGAACAACTACATGCAGCACGTGCTGACGATCGGGTTCTACTACGTGATCCTGGCCGTGAGCTGGAACCTGCTGGCGGGCTTCACGGGGCAGTTCTCCCTGGCCCACCACGTCTTTGCCGGCATGGGCGGGTACACCTCGGCCCTGCTGCTGCTCTACGCGCCGCTCCTGGTGGCGCGGGCGGGCCTGCCGGGGCTCCATCTTCCGCTCTGGGTGGGCGTGCTGGCAGGCACGCTGATGGCGGGAGCGGTGGGCTACCTGCTGGGCACCGTGTGCCTCAACATGCGGCGCATCTATCTGGCGCTCACGACCTGGGCCTTCGCCGAGTCGTTCCGGCTCTGGATCGCCACGGAGTATCAGTTCACCCGGGGCGACCTGGGGCTTTCGACCGACCTGTTCTTCGACACGGCGGATCCCTTCCCCTATTACTACCTGTTCCTGGCCGCGGCCGTGGCGGCGACCCTCGTCGTGTTCGAGATCCACCGCTCGCCGGCCGGCTATTTCCTGCGCGCGATCCGGGACGACGAGGCGGCGGCCCAGGCGATGGGGGTCAACACCCTGCGCTGGAAGAAGATCGCCTTTTCCGCCAGCAGCGCCCTGGCCGGCTTCGCGGGCGGTCTGCAGGCGCATTACCTGGGCCTGCTCACCCCCACGCCCATGCGCTTCAACGAGATGGCGGTCATCATCATCATGGTCATCACCGGTGGCCTGGGCAAGCTTTGGGGTCCGGTGATCGGCGCGCTGTTCATCCAGGTCGCCGCTGAGCTGCTGCGGGCCTTTGCCGAGATCCGCATGGTGCTGTTTGCGCTGGCGGTCATTTTGATCATGCGCTTTTATCGCGATGGGCTGTCCGGTATCATCGCGTCGGTGGAGGCGCGCTTGCGTGGCCGTGCGCCCGGCCGGGCAGCCTGATTCGTTCCGGCGGCACGCGCTTCCCGCAGCCAACGAGGTACCCCGTATGCCAGTCGCTCAGGGCGGTCCGACCCTATATGGCCACGCCATCGGCGTCATGATGCTCAAGACGCAGTTCCCGCGCATTCCGGGGGACGTCGGCAACGCGCTCACCTTCCCCTTCCCCGTCCGCTACCGGGTGGTGGAGCAGGCCACGCCGGCGCGCGTGGCCCGGCAGAAGGCAGAGGGATTGCTCGAACCGTTCATCGAGGCGGCGCGCGAGCTGGTCGCAGAGGGCGTGCAGGCCATCACCACCAGCTGCGGCTTCCTGGCGATCCACCAGAAGGCGCTGGCGGCGGCGGTGGACGTGCCCGTTTTCGCCTCGGCGCTGCTGCAGGTGCCGTGGATCTATCCGATGCTCAAGCCCGGGCAGAAGGTGGGGATCATCACGGCCGACGGGCGCTATCTCACCCAGGAGCACCTGGCCGGGGTGGGCGCAGCGGAGGTTCCCGTGGTGCTGCGCGGCGTGGAAGCGGGTGAGGAGTTCACGCGGGCGTTCGTGGAGAACCACCTCCAGTTGGATACCGACAAGGCCCGGGCCGATGTGCTGCGCGTGGCGCGGAGCATGGTGGAGGAGCACCCGGAGATCGGCGCGTTCGTCCTCGAATGCACCAACATGCCGCCCTATGCCCAGGCGGTGCAGGAGGCGGTGCGCCGGCCCGTGTTCGATATCGTCACCTTGACGCACTGGGTCTACAGCGGCCTGGTGCGCCGCGCCTTCTAACTCCCGGCCACCGAGCGCCTCCGCGGCGCGCGGCGTTCAACGAGAGATCGACCATGCCTCCTGCAACGAGGCTCACAGACGGCGTGACACGGGGCGAGCCCATGACGTTCCGCTTCGAGGAGCGGGAGTTGGCCGCCTACCCGGGCGAAACCGTGGCGGGGGCATTGCTGGCGGCCGGCGTGCGCACGTTCCGGCATTCGGTCGACGGGCAGCCGCGCGGCTACTACTGCGGCATGGGGGTCTGCTTCGAATGCCGCGTGCGCATCGACGGGCGTGCCAATCAACGCGCCTGCATGACGCCCGTGCAGCCTGGCATGCAGGTGCAGGCGCAACGCGACGAGCCCCGGCGAGGTGGGCCCCGTGACTAGCGAGCTGGTGATCGTCGGGGCCGGCCCTGCCGGCATGAGCGCCGCCATCCGAGCGGCCCAGAGCGGCGTGCAGGTGACCCTGCTGGACGAAGCCCTGCTGCCCGGCGGCCAGATCTACCGCCAGCCGCCCGGGGCGTTCCGCGTGCGCGATCCCCACGCCCTCGGCGCGGACTACGCCAAGGGCCAGGCCCTCATCGGGCGCCTTGCCCGGCACCATCCACTCATCGAACATCGCCCCGACACGCAGGTCTGGGGCGTGTTCCCGCCCGATGGAGCCGAGCAGCCGCAGCGCGGGCCGGACGCGCCCGCCGCGGAGCTGGCGTTGCTGGGCGACGGCCGCGTGAGCCGTCTGGCCGCGCGCGCCCTCATCGTGGCCCCGGGCGCTTCGGAGCGCGCGGTGCCGTTCCCGGGTTGGACGCTTCCGGGAGTCTTCACGGCCGGTGGCGTGCAGATCCTGCTCAAGTCCCAGCGGGTGCGGCCGGGGGAACGCTTTCTGGTGGCCGGCACGGGGCCGCTCCTGCTGGTGCTGGCCAACCAGCTCGCCAAGGCCGGCGCCCGCGTGCAGGCCGTGCTGGAGCTGTCGTCGCTGGCCGCCACCGTGCGCCGGCAGTGGCCGCGCCTGCTCAGCGAGCCCGGCCTGCTGCTGCAGGGCCTTGGGTTGCACCTGGGCCTCCGGCGCGCCGGCATCCCCTACCTGGAGCGGCACACCGTCGTCGCGGCGCGCGGCGACGATCAGGTGCGCGAGGCCGTGTGGATGCGGGTGGATGCCGACTGGAATCCGCTGCCCGGCAGCGAACGCACGGTGGCCGTGGATGCGATCGCCGTCGGCTTCGGATTCGTCCCCAACACCGAGCTGACGCGGCAGGCCGGGGCCCGTCACCGCTACGACGCGGCCCGGGGCGGCTGGGTTCCTGAAACAGACGAGCACCTCGCCACCTCCCTGCCCGGCATCTTCGCGGCGGGAGACGGCGCGGGCGTACGCGGTTCGCGCACCGCCGAGCTGCAGGGCCAGCTTGCGGCCGTGGGCGCGCTGCGCTACCTGGGCCGGCTCTCCGCCGCTCAGGCCGAAACGGAGGGGGCGCTGCTGCGGCGGCGCCTGCGTCGGCTGGAGCGGTTCGCCAGCGCGATGGCGGAGATGTCCTTGCCGCGCCCAGGCCTCGCCCGGCTGGCGCAGCCGGACACCATCGTGTGCCGTTGCGAAGACGTGACGGCGCGGGAGATCGCAGACTGCATCGGCCAGGGCTACCACCGGCTCGACTCGGTCAAGCGCATCACGCGGGCAGGGATGGGCTTTTGCCAGGGCCGCACCTGCGCACCGCACATCGCCGCCCTCATCGCTGAAAAAGAGGCCGGCGCACCCGAGGCCGCCGGCTGGCTCCGGCCCCGCCCTCCGCTCCGGCCTGTGCCGCTTGACGCGTTTGCTTCGGCCGAGGACGAGCCGGCTCCGCGGCCCCCTGCTGGCGCCGCCGGCCGCTGATCCGGGAGACCGTCTGCCCGGCGCTTGACCGGCAGGCCAATGGCGGAACCATCCGACGCAGGGACGCTTCGGTCCTCTCGCGACGGCGAGAGCCCGCGGCCCGTCCCAAAGTCACCTGATCGGCGCACCGGACTGGGTATCGGCATGGGGTCGGGCCGCTCGGAGCTGGGCATGTCACCGGTCATCCGCATCCGGGATCTGTGCAAGACGTACGTGGTCACGGAGCGCGAGCCCGGCGTGGGTGCGGCGCTGCGGAGCCTGCTGCACCGGCGCACGCGCGAGACGCCCGCGGTGGAACGGGTTTCCTTCGCGCTCGCGCCGGGCGAGGTGGTCGGCTTCATCGGCCCCAACGGCGCCGGCAAGACCACCACGCTGAAGATGCTATCGGGCCTGCTGCACCCCACCTCCGGGGAAGTGTCCGTGCTGGGATACGTGCCTTGGAAACGCGAGAAGGCGTTCCTGCGGCAGATCACGCTGCTGATGGGGCAGCGCAACCAGCTCGTCTGGGACATCCCCGCCGCCGATTCCTTCGAGCTGAACCGGGCGATCTACCGCATCCCGGCCGCGGACTTCCGGCGCACGGTGGACGAGCTGACCGACCTGCTGGAGCTGGGCCCGCTCCTGCGCAAGCCGGTTCGCAATCTCTCCCTCGGCGAACGGATGAAGTGCGAGGTCGCCGCCGCGCTGCTGCATCGCCCGCAGGTGGTGTTCCTGGACGAGCCGACGATCGGGCTGGACGTGACCATGCAGCGGCGCATCCGCGCCTTCCTCGCGGAATACAACCGCCGCTGCGGGGCCACCATCCTGCTGACCAGCCACTACATGGCGGACGTGGAGGCCCTCTGCCGGCGCGTCATCGTCATCCATCGGGGGCAGCTCCTCTTCGATGGCGATCTGTCCGACCTGGTGCGGCGCTTCACGGCACACAAGACCATCGTGGTGCAGCTCGGCGAGAGTCACCTGGACTTGCGTGGCTACGGAGAGGTCGTCTCGGCGCTCGACGGCGCCGTGACGCTGCGGGTGCCCAAGGCGGAGACGGCGCGGGTCACCGGGCGGCTGCTGGCGGAGCTGCCGGTGATCGACCTGACCGTGGAAGACCCGCCCATCGAGGAGGTGATCGAGCGGGTCTTCGCGCAGGAGATCCCATGAGGGGCCTGGCAGACATCTACGCGCAGCAGTTCAGGATCACGCTCGCTTCCTTCCTCCAGTATCGCGCGTCGATCTTCATCTGGATGATCGGCGGCATCCTGGAGCCGGTGATCTACCTGGCGGTCTGGTCGGTCGTGTCTCGTTCACGCGGCGGCAGCGTGGGCGGATTTCGCGCCGAAGACTTCGCCGCCTACTTCATCGCGATGATGCTGGTCAATCACCTCACCTACACCTGGATCATCTACGAGTTTGAATACCGGATCCGGCAAGGGTCGCTTTCCATGGCCCTGCTGCGACCCCTGCACCCGATCCACTCGGACATCGTCGACAACGTCACGTCCAAGCTGATCAGCATGCCCCTGCTGGCCGGCACCGCGCTGCTCCTGACGCTGCTGTTCCGCCCCGCGTTCCACCTCTCGCTCTGGGCGCTCGCGGCGTTCGTGCCGGCGCTGCTGCTCGCGTTCGCGGTGCGCTTTCTCATCGAATGGACGCTGGCCCTCGCGGCCTTCTGGACCGTCCGCGTGAGCGCCATCAACCAAGGCTACTTCGTTGTGCTGCTGTTTCTCTCCGGGCAGATGGCGCCGCTGTCTCTGTTTCCCGAGCCGCTGCAAATGGCGGCGGCGATCCTGCCCTTCCGCTGGATCCTGTCCTTTCCGGTGGAGCTGCTGCTGGGGCGGCTGACGCCGGTGGAGACCCTGGCCGGCTTGGCCATCCTGCTCGGCTGGCTGGCGGCCGCGCTGATCGGGCTCATGGCGACCTGGCGCGCAGGAGTGCGCATCTATTCGGCGGTGGGCGCATGAGGTACCTGCTGCTGTTGGCGGTCTACGTCCGCGTGAATGTGCTGGGCGAGCTCGCCTATCGCGCCGCCTTCGTGATGCAGCTCTTCGAGTCCGGGGTCGATCTGGGCACGGCCTTGGGCGGGCTGGCCGTGGTGTTCTCCTATACGGACGAGCTGGGCGGATGGCGACCCGACGAGGTGCTGGCGTTGGTTGGCATCTTCTTCCTGGTGGGCGGGGCCATCCGGCTGGTGATCCAGCCGAGCATGACGCGCTTCATCGAATCCGTGCGCGAGGGCACGCTCGACTTCGTGTTGACCAAGCCGGAGGACGCTCAGCTCCTGGTCAGCATCCAGCGCGTGGACATCTGGAAGCTCACGGATGTGGCGTTGGGCGTGGGCGTGCTGGCGGTGGCGCTCGCGCGGCTGGGCACGCGCCTGGGCCCGTGGGAGGCACTGGCGTTCGGCACCGCGCTGGTGGCGGGCGGAGTGATCGTCTACAGCTTCTGGCTGATCCTGGCGACGCTCTCGTTCTGGTTCGTGCGGGTGGAGAACATCCTGGTGATCTTCCAGAGCATGTACGAGGCCGGCCGCTGGCCCGTCACCCTCTATCCGCGCTGGCTGCGCTACGCGTTGACGTTCCTCGTGCCGGTCGCATTCGTGACCACGGTGCCGGCCCAGGCCCTTGCCGGGCGACTCGACGCCCAGACCTTGCTCGAAGCCGTGGCGCTGGCCGCAGGGCTGTCTGTCGTGGCGCGCATCTGCTGGAGGCTGGGGCTGCGGCGGTATTCCGGGGCATCGGCCTGAGCCGCGGCGGCCCTCGCCCCGCGACACGGTGAGCGTGCCGCCAGGCGCTCCGGGGCAACCATGGATGAGGCGTGAGAAACCCCCGCGGCGGCATGGCCGCGGGGGTGCTGCGGAGTCAGGCGCTTACTTGGCCACTTCGTAGCCGGCCTTGTCCCAGGCCACAAAGCCGCCGGCCATGTTGGAGACGTTCGTGTAGCCCATCCCCAGCAGGGTCTGGGCCGAGAGTGCGCCGCGGTCACCCGATTTGCAGTACACCACGATCGAGGCGGCAGAAGTGTTCGACCACCCAGCCGCACAGCCAGTCCTCCAGCGCACCACACAACCCACAACCCGCCCTCCCCAGCGGTTTTCGTCGTCCTCATTGCGGTGATCCGGTTTCGCTAAGGGCCTATGAGCGCGCTCTTAATCGACCGAAAGGCTACTCACCGCCATCCCGTTTACCACGCTCTCTGAGGCGACCTCAGTTTAGAGACCAAACTATACGCCAAGCTTCAGACCAGCGATGTCCTATCTACTTGGTCGCTTTGATGGCTTCCTGTCACTGGATAGTTTTCTTTGCCGTGGCCTGGAGGTTGACCGGGTTCGACGTTTAGTAGTTCCGACTGTTACGGCTTTTGTGGACGTCTTGGCGATATTCACGGTGCCCTTACACGCTGGAAAACGTTTGCAGCCGTAGAAAGGTTTAGACGGACCTTGGCGGAGTGTGGTTTTGCCGTGACAGACTGGACATGGGGGCCCGTCGACCGGTACGTTTGTTGGGCCAGCGGCACGATCCCAGCCGGGCTGTTTGGTCACATTCCCCAAACCGACTTTCCAGCCGCACGAATCCTCACAGTAAAAGTACGGGCCATACCGCCCATCATCATATACGGTGCGTGCGCCACATCTACCGCATCTTGGGTTCTCTGCACCGGCGACGAACTTGACGGCGGTTGAACCGGAAACCCGTTTCTTGGCGATATTGGCAGCAACCGCCTCGGCGAATCCTGAGTTCACCAGCCGAGTCATGCTTTCATCGGTCAGGTGGGTGTGGCTTAGAACGTTGAGGGACCCATGCCAAACAATTTTGTTGTCAATCAGTACAACCTTCTCGTGAATTCTAGCCCGACAATCTACGACGCAGCCAATACCCTCTAAATAGTCCAGCGCTTCCTTGCTACTTGCCCTGTCCATCGAACCGTTTCGGTGCGGCGGACGGGTGACACAGCGAACTTTGACCCCATTGGCGACCTTGGCCCGCAACAAATCGCCAAGCTTGGAAACTCGGCTAGGGGTAACGAATCCCGAGAAGATGACGACGGATTCCTTCGCGGCACGAACGTCGTCCTCAAAGGCGGGGTCAAATGCGGAGTGATTAAAGATGCCGAGGGTTTCGGCATCTACATCGAGTTTGACACGGCCAAGAAGCCCTTCAAGATCTCGCTCGATTGGGCGAAGGGCTAAGAGATCCGAGCCGTGCACTACCGTGCCTTTCTCTTGAATGTCATAGAGCACTCCGCGCAGCAACGAGGCACTAGGCAACAGTCTGTCTAGGTGGGTGAGATTGGCAACGACGATAAGGTGGTTCTTCGCCCGGCTGATTGCCACATTCATGAGCTTGCCACCGATGTGGTCAGGTAGACCTTGTACAAACTGTCCGAGCATTCGCCCGCCACCGTGACCCTCT
>JBGOUY010000307.1:0-4983 GCA_041477795.1 bacterium | reverse complement strand
TCCTTGGACGCCTGGAAACTCCAGCTGATCCCTGCTACGAATCGTCATGGCGAAATCCCTCCTCCCTGGTGGCATTTAGCCGCATGAACACAGGGATTCTAAAGGATTTCGCCATCCCTTACATGAAATATCCGGGCTAGCAGGCTGCATCCAGCCGCAACAGGCCCTTTGTTGCGGTCCAGGTCCTCGCCGTACGACCTACGTCGCATCTATCTGACTTGTGCAGAAGGGTTGGGTTTACCGCTTTGCTCTCTGAAGGGCCCCCTCAACCAAGAGCAGCCGACCAGCGACGTGACGGGCGGCTGCCATATGTTGAACCCGGAGCAACTCCGCGATGTGGCTCAACAGCTGCGGGACAAGCTGCTGGGGTTGGCGAAGGAGAAGCAGGAGCGGAAATGGAGTCTGCAAAAGCAAAGAGCCGCTGCGGCCAAGGCCACGTGACGCACGCAGTGCTATTGATGGAGGCGGCGGGAATCGAATTGTGAATGACTTGCCATCGAACCCTGCCGCAGCCTCTCTCATATCACTACGCTGGCTGGATCGGTCCCCGTGCATTTGATGGAGGCGATGCCTCCGTTTATGCACAGCAGTTATACACAGCAAGACACAGGGAAGTACCGGTGGCGGTGATGGCACCGCGCGTAATCTGACGGGCTTCACGGCGGTCGACCGCGCACCCTAGACCTGGACTGCGGGGCGATACGGGTCCCGACGGGGAGGCTCGGTACGCGATGGCCGACAACACCTGGGGTTACGGACTGCTATCAGTCCAATCAGTCACCTGCGTGCTACGGAACGTGTCACGGGATAGCACGGTATGCCCCGGTATCACGCAGCGTTGTATGACGGAGCGTGTGGCAACGGTGCGGCCATCGCATTCGGCTTGCCGTGCGGCGCCAAATCCGGTGCCGGAGTCTGGAACGGACAACCACGCATTCGTGATGCGCAGGTCTTGGTTCAAATCTGCCCCTGGGCTCTGGAATATCAACCGTTGGCGTCCGCCACGCGCGGTCGGTGGGGTGGGTCGGTGACGAAGACGAGGACGTTGGTGGGCGCGTGGCCGAGCGCAGCGTAACAGCAGATGCCGCTCCACGCCGCGAAGCCTCAGCTTGAGCGGACCCACAAGAAGTGGAGGATACCGGTACGTGCGAACCTGCAGGAGTGCCGTTGGAACGGTTGGCTGGCGCCACCCGCGGAAAACCGGGCGCTATTCGATCGAGGAGCCGACCAGGTAGAACCCTACCACGAGCACGGCGACGGCTCCCCCTGGCGTCAGGCTCATCAGCGGGCTGACAGCCAGGAAGTCAAAACCCGTGCGCACCATACTCCCCCAGTCCGGCGTCGGCGGCGCGATGCCCAGGCCGAGAAAGCTGAGGCTCGCCGAGGTGAAAATGGCGGCAGACACGCTGACCGCGAACTGTGCGAAGACCACCCGCATGATGTTTGGCCAGATATGCTTGGCGAGGACCCGCCAAG
Source organism: bacterium (assembly GCA_041477795.1). Taxonomy (GTDB): domain Bacteria; phylum SAR324; class SAR324; order SAR324; family JACQKK01; genus DATFMP01. The sequence goes on along the minus strand of JBGOUY010000307.1, from coordinate 3,507 downwards.
GCGAGCTCCCGAGGGCTTCAGCGGCCTCGATGAAGGGCAGCTCCCGGATGTTCAGCACCTGTCCCCGCACAAGCCTCGCCATCTCGGGCCAGGAGACGACCCCCAATACGATCACCAGATTCAAGAGCGTTGGCCCGATCATGGCCGTAATGATGAGCGCCAGCACGAGCCCGGGCAGAGCAATGAAAAGGTCAATTATCTGGACGCTGATCACGTCAATTCGACCGCGGAAGTAACCGGCAATGAGGCCGGCTGGCACCCCGCCCAGAACGGAGAAGGCCGCCGCCCCCAACCCGATCATAAAGGAGGTACGCGTCCCGTAGATGAGCCTGCTGAGGATATCGCGGCCCAACTCGTCGGTACCCAGCCAGTGCTCGGCCGTTGCACCCGCCAGCGTATTCAGACTCGACTGCGTGGGGTTGTGTGGAGCCAGCGCCGGGGCGAAAATGGCGGCCAGGCCCAGCAGTGAAATGATGCCGATGCCGATCAGAAGCCGGAGACTGACCCCCATGACAGCTACCTGGGTGAAAGCATGGGGCGGCGTACTCGCCTGCGCGATGAACAGCCTTGGCCCGTCTTGCAGCCGAAGCGTTCCACTGCGGGCCTGAGGGTCCAGCCATGCCGGCGCGCTGCGCCCCGGTTCATGCCGATCCCCCTAGTCGGATCTGCGGATTCACGACCACGTACACGATGTCAGTGACCAGATTGATCAGGATGACTCCGGCGATGATGAACATCCCTAACGCCAGCATGACTGGGAAATCGTGCGTGAGGATCGAGGTCACCAGCAACCTGCCGACCCCGGGAATCGAAAACACCGTTTCGGTTACCACCGCCCCCCCGGTGAGGCGGCCCATCGACACGCCAATGAGGGTGACGACCGGCAGAATCGCATTGGGCAACGCGTGCCTGAAGGCCACCCTCCCTTCGGACAAGCCCTTGGCCCGTGCGACATAAATGAACGGCCGCCGCACCACGTCCCGATACTCCGCCCGGTATACCAGGCTGCAGGAGCCGAAGTAGAAGGCCGACAGCGTGGCCACGGGCATGATCAGGTGCACGATGTGGCTCATTGCGCCCTCCGACCAGGGCACCCAGCCCGTGGTGGGCAGCCAACCCAGTTTGACGGAGAACACATAGATCAGGGAGATACCCAGCATGAAGTTGGGCACGGTGATCCCGGCAACGCTGAGCCCGACGAAGACCGGTGCCAGCGCCCGCTGCGCCGCCCGCATCGTGTTCAGCAGCGTTGCCCCGAGCGCGGCGATGAGGAGCGCCAGAAACCCGATTTCCAAGGACACGGGAATGCGGGGCAACACCGCGTCCTGCACGCGTTGCTGGGTAGTGAAGGAGCGACCAAAGTTTCCGCGCAGCGCGTTGCCCATCCAGTCGAAGTACTGCACCAGCACCGGTCGGTCGAATCCGTATTGGCGATTGAGCGCTTCGATGCTTTTCTGGCTGGCATCCTCCCCGAGCATCATCGTCGCCGGAGTTCCCAACAGTGCGAATACGCTTACGTACAAAATCAACGTTATCAAGACAAGATTGGGAACGATCAACAGGGTCCTTCTTACGATGAGTGCGAGCATGCCACGCTCCCTTTCCTCGGTTTCCCACCATGCGGTGCTTGGCGGGTGGCGCGGGAGGAAGCGCCAAACGCGTACCGCCCGGCCGGACACCTGGCAGCGCTAGGCGTCCGGCCGGGGAACTTGCGAGCTGTCGTCACGCGCGACGACTCGCAACGGGACGCTTGGGCTTGGAGCAACGACTCCAGACCCCAGGCCGGGCCTCCTTCACGGGCCCGACTTCCAAATCTCCCGATAGCGCGGAATCTGGTCGGGAATCCATACGAAGCCCTGCACCACCTCGCGAGCCGCCGCATATTCGTCGGAGAAGAACAAGGAGATGTAGGGAAGATCCTGCGCCAGGAGCTTTTGAAACTGGCCATAGATGGCCTTGCGCTCCTTGCGATCCGTGGTCACGCGCGCCTTGTCGAGAAGGGCATCCGCGGTTTCACTATGGTAACCAGTCGTGTTGGCGAACCCCTGGCTGTGGAAGAGGATATATAGCAGCCCGTCGGGATCGGCGCGCTGCGTCCAGCGTGTCGGCGTGAAGTTGATCAACCGCTTGACCATTCGGTCGTAGTAGTCGCTTTCGGCCACCGGTTCCAGCTTCACGCGAATGCCGACCGCCCCAAGCTGTTCTTGCACCAGTTGGGACAGTTGCTGAAAGACCGTGGACGACGGCATGGCCATGGTCAGATCGACTCCCGATGAGAATCCGGCTTCGGCGAGCTTCTTCTTGGCCAGCTCCGGATTGTACTCAGGCATCTTGACGCTCGAATCGAACCACCACAAGACAGGTGGCGTCGGGCTGTCGGCTACCGTGCCTTTGCCGGCCATCAAGATCTCCACCAACTTCTTGCGGTCCACCGCATGAGCGATGGCCTGCCGCAGGGCCGCATTGTTGAACGGCGGCTCGTCCCAGTGCCATTGCAGGCAGTACCAACGGCCCACCTTGATCGGATAGAGCTTGATGTTGGGCATCTTCTCCAGTTGCAGCACGTCCCGCGGAGAGAGCTGATCCACCACATCCACCTCTTTGGTGGCCAGGCGCTGCACGCCTACCACGGAACCCGCGATGTCATTGAACACGATCTTGTCCAGGTACGGCAGGCCCTTGTCCCAGTAATCCGGGTTCTTTTCCACCGTGAGATGGCTGCCGCGCACCCACTCCACGAACTTGAACGCCCCTGTGCCGACTGGGTGACTGGCAAAGTCCGCGCCCCATTTCTGGACGGCCGCCGGCGACACCATGAATCCTTCACGCTGTCCCAAATTGCCCAGCAGTCCGGGGAACGGCTTGGACAACCGAATGGTCACGGTGTTTTGGTTCACCACGTCCACCGACGTGATGACCGAGCTCAAACCCGACAGCTGCGGCGAACCGACAGCCTTGTCCATCCGGCGATCCAGGTTCCATTTGACCACCGAAGCATCAAATGGGGTGCCGTCGTGGAATCGCACACCCTCCCGCAGGTGGAAGATGATGGTCTTGCCGCCGTTCTGAATGTCCCAACTCTCCGCGAGCTCCGGTTCGATGGAGAAGTCCGGCGCCAGCTTCACCAGGGTATTGAAGATCAGGTACAGCGGCTGACGCTCGGTGAATTGGACGGAGAAGATAGGGTCCAGAGTCTTCATGTCGGAGGTCAGGCCGACATTGAGCGTGCCTCCATACTTGGGCTTGTCTTGGGCGGCGGATTGACCGCCGAATGTCAGCGCGCATGCCAGCACCAGCAGCAGCGCCCGTGCCCCGTTCTGCCATCGTGTCATCATGGATGGTCCTCCCCGTATTGTGAATGGCCGTCCGGCCCGCCTCAAGACTCCCCCTGTGGCAGCCGGATGCCCAGCCCGCGCTCCAGCGCCCGCCTGTATACCCAGTCCGCCAGAGCCACGTCCTGGGACACCAGACCTTCGGCACGGACGATGATGCGTTCATCCTCCGTCT
>JBGOUY010000272.1:0-5938 GCA_041477795.1 bacterium | reverse complement strand
GGTGATCTGATCCCCACGCAGGCCCTGCTTGCGCCCCACCGCCAGCAGCATGGCCAGCAGGATCGCGGCGGTGGCGTTGATCGTCATGGAGACCGAAACCTTCTCCAGCGGAATCTGGTCGAAGAGCAGCTCCATGTCCTCCAGGGAGTCGATCGCCACGCCGGTCTTGCCCACTTCGCCTTCGGCGAGGGCATCGTCGCTGTCGTAGCCGATCTGGGTGGGCAGGTCGAAGGCCACCGAGATGCCCGTCTGCCCGTTGGCAAGCAGGTAGCGATAGCGCGCGTTGGACTCCTTGGCCGTGCCGAAGCCGGCGTACTGGCGCATGGTCCAGAGCCGGCCGCGGTACATGTCCGGCCGCACGCCCCGCGTGTAGGGGAAGACGCCCGGCCGCTCCCGGCCGGTTTCCGGCGCCAGGTCCTGCGGCCCGTAGCATTCCTTGACCGGAATGTCCGAGCTGGTCTTGAAGGGGAGTGGGTTCTTCATGGCGGGTTCTGCGAATAAGTTCACATCATCTGCACAGGCGTCGAATCACCGCCCTGCAGCGCGCGCCGGCCTTCCGCCGAGTCTACCGCAGCGGCGCCCGCTGCGGAAGCGGCCCGGTCGCACCGCCGCACGCCCCGCCGGCGGCCTCCAGCCGCCTTGCGCGGCCGCAGGGCCCGGCCTGCCGCCCGCCTCGGCCCCACCGGGCCCCGCTCAGCCCTCGCGCTCGCCGGTTTCCAGGGCGCGGATCTCGGCGATGATGCTCTCGAACACCGCCTGCACGGCCGCGTCGCTGAGGGGCCCGCCGTTGCTCTGCGCCACGCGCTCCAGGACGGCCCGCTCGCGCTCCGGGACGTAGATCGGCTCGTTGTTCGCGCGCTTGAGGCGGCCGATCTGCAGGGCGACCCGCGCACGCTCGTTGAGCAGTTCCAGCAGCCGCGCGTCGATGCGGTCGATCTGATCGCGCAGCGCGCGGTAGGGGTCGGGGCGGGGTGCGTCGGACATGCGGGGCTCTCCATCCAGCCGGCCGCGCGCAACTGCGCCCGCGCGGCGCCGTACCGCCGCGGGCAGCCGGGCAGGGCCGGGCCGTGCCCACTGTCCTACCTGCTCGCAACCCGCAGGGCAATGCCCTTCGCGGCGCATGCTTGCATCCACTGGCGTAGGCAGGGGGCTCCGCCCCCTGAACCCCCGCAAGGGAGCGCAGCCCCCTTGACCCCAGTTGGGCGGCGGGAACCGGTTTCCCCACATTATTGTGGTTGCTTCCGGGATTACAGACTTCATACAAGTCCATGCTCGTGGTATGGTGCGGCATGGGAATTGGGGACCTGCTTACCTGGGTGTCAACCGCTCTCCAATTTGTCGGAGGGGGGGCGGCAATGATTTGGCCAAAGCATCGGTGGATCGGCTGGGGCACATTCGGTGTTGGCGTATTGATTGTCGTTGTGAGTGTTGCTCGATTCCTATTCCCCGATCTTGCGGCCGGGTATGAAAGGCTGCGAGACACACTTTTTCTTATTCCCCTTGGAACTGCCATTGGCATTGTTGCAACCCTTGCGGCGGTAGCGACTTGGCGTCGAATCACAACACCAGCAGCGCTGGTACATCCAGCCCTTAGAATGAAGGGCTGGGCGAAAATGGTCCAGATTGCAATAGAATACGACCCAAGCAACCCCGTCTATATTTTGCGAAATGCGACGCTTCCAGATGGCCCAGCCGAATTCGAGTTCCGCGTTGGCATTACAAACCGGTCTCCCTTTCAAGTTATTTTAGCGTCCGTTTCTGTTGCTCAGATAGATCCAATCCCTGTTGGTTTTGAATCTCATGTAGGACAGTTGCTTCCTTTGGCTCTCGCATACCAAGGCACCAGAGGCCCAAACCCGGAACCACACCCACAAGAAAGTGCGCTCTACAAGGTGTTTCATCTAAGATCGGATACAGCGCGAGATCGGCTGACAATCCTTCACAACGTTCCCGAAATTCCAATGGATATTCTCTACGATGGAATGAGAAGACTTGAGGTAACAATTAAGGCTGTTGCCGCTGTGCCTGGTTCATTTGAACCACTGGTAGAAACTGAGCGAACATTGACCCTGGAACCGCTAGCCGCCGAACCGTACTTGCGCATATACTTCAGGCCGTAAGCTTTTTGTATTTCAGCTTGTCCGCCGCGTTACTTCAAGGATTCCCCGCTAGCGCTTGGCCTTGCCGCGACCGCGCACGGGACGCCCGGCACGCCCAGCCGGGGCGGCGGCGATGCGCTTGCGGCTGCTGACGGGCCCGCTTTTGCGGCCTGAGGTGTTGCTGCCCTTACGGGCGGCCGCATGGGGCGGCGGGCGGTCATTGCTGCGGCCGCGCCAATCGATGCGGATGGGCGTGCCTTCCATGCCGAAGTGGTGCCGCAACTGGTTTTCGAAGAAGCGCGTGTAGGCCGCGTCGATCTGCTCAGGGTGATTGGCGAAGAAGCGGAAGGCGGGCGGTTCGGTGCCGACCTGCGTGCCGTAGTGGATGCGCGTCTGCGAGCGCCCCTGGGCCGGGGGCGGGAAGCGCAGCGTGGCGGCCTGCACCACGCGGTTGAGGTCGGCGGTCTGGATTTCGCGCCGGAACTGCGCCGCGGCGCGCTCGATGGCCTGGAAGAGCGCCTCCACGCCGCTGCCTTCCAGGGCGCTGGTGCGCACGAAGGTGGCGTACTCCAGGAAGCGCAGCCGCTCGCGGATGTCCGCCTCCAGGGTCTTGGCCCGCGCGGCCTCGCCCTCCACACAGTCCCACTTGTTGAGCGCCACCACGACCGCACGGCGCGCTTCGGTGATGTACTGGGCGATGCGTGCGTCCTGGGTGGCCACCTCGCCGGAGGCATCCACCACCAGCACGGCCACCTGCACCCAGTTGAGCGCGCCGAGGGAGTGCAGCACGCCGATCTTCTCCAGGTGCTCCTTCGTGCGCGAGCGGCGCCGGATGCCCGCCGTGTCCACCAGCACGTAGGAGCGTCCGAAGGCCTCGAAGGGCGTCTCCACCGCCTCGCGCGTCGTGCCGGGCACCTCCGAGACGATCATGCGGTCACGGCCCAGGATGCGGTTCACGAGGGACGATTTGCCCACGTTGGGCCGCCCGAGGAAAGCGACCCGCAGCGCCCCCGCCTCCCGCGGGGCACGGGTGCGCGCTGCGGCGGGACTCGCCTCGCCGTCGTCGGCTGCCGCTACCGGCACAGTGGCGGGCCGGCGCAGGGCCGGCAGCTCGCGGGCGGTCGCTTCCAGCAATGCGGGCACGCCCAGCCCGTGCGCCGCGGAAATGGCGTACAGGCGCTCGCCGCCGAGCGCATAGAACTCCGCTAGGTTCTCCCGCCGGCTCGGGTTGTCCGCCTTGTTGATCACCCCGGCGAAAGCCTTCCCGTGGCGCCGCACCCAGCGGTAAAGCTGCGCATCGAAGGGGTTGAGGCCCTCCTTGGCGTCCAGCAGTACCCACACGTAGTCCGCCCCGGCGACGGCCTGCTCGATCTGCGCCTCCACCTCCGTGGAGAACTCCAGACCCATGCCGAAGCCCATGCCGCCCGTATCCACCAGCCGGAAGCGGTAGTCCTCGTCGTCCACGCGGCCTTCGCGGCGGTCGCGCGTGGTGCCGGCCACAGCGGTCACCAGGGCCTGGCGCGAGCGCGTCAGGCGGTTGAACAGCGTGGACTTGCCCACATTGGGCCGTCCCACCAGCACGATCACGGGCCCGTGCGCACTCTCCGTCGCGGCAGCGGCGGGACGGGCTGCGGCGGCCGGGGGGCCGAGCTGCGAGTGGGGATCGCTCACGAGATGGGGAACCGCTGATAAGTTGACATAATGCCGCTATGGGATAGGCCGGCCCGCTGCGCCCGTCCGGGCGCCGGCTCACTCCGCCCGCACCCGCAGCCCACGCAGCAGTGCCGGACGCCTGGCTGCGCACCGTATCCGGCGATGCTGGCGCCCGCCTCATCCTAGCACGGTGCGGCGAGCGACGCCCGCGCGAATCCGCTGCGCGTGCAGACCCCGCCGCCGCCGCCACGACACGCCGCCCAGTCGCCTCCCGCGCGATCTGGAGCGGCAACGGGCCACATGGAGCGGCCCGCGGCACGGCCATCCGCACCTGCCTTGCGGCGGCCTGCCACGCCCACCGCGCGTCCGGGCAGACTTGCCCCTTGTGAAATGGCGCCAGAGTTTTGTAGGATACCGCGATTGGGGCTAGTCTCCTTCGCTTGGGCTGTAAGATCTGCTGGTTCGTCCTCATCGGTTTGCAACCGGGCGCGTGAGAGGGACGTGCCGTGCGGGGCGGACCTGCGGTGCCGGTGACCGCGCTACCGTTCGCTGCGGTGGAACTACGGCCGGCTTCCGCAAGGACTCTGTGACGGAATTCATGGCGACCTTACTCGAAATCCAGGACCTGCATACCCGCTTCTACACGCAAGGCCGCGTGATCAAGGCGGTCGACGGTGTCTCCTACAGCATCGACGAGGGCGAAACGCTGGCGGTGGTCGGCGAGAGCGGCTGCGGCAAGTCCGTCACGGCGCTTTCGGTGATGGGGCTGATCCCCTGGCCGCCGGGCAAGATCACCCAGGGCGCGGTGCTGTACCGCGGGCGCGACCTGCTCCGGATGGAGCCGGAGGCCATGCGCCAGATCCGCGGCAAGGAGATCTCGATGGTGTTCCAGGAGCCGATGACCTCCTTGAATCCCGTTCTCACCATTGCGCGCCAGCTCACCGAAACCGTCGAATCGCACCTGGACGTGACGCACGACGAGGCGCGCCAACGGGCCGTGGAGGTGCTGCAGCAGGTGGGCATTGCCGACCCGGAGCGGCGCCTGGATCAGTATCCGCACCAGTTCAGCGGCGGCATGCGCCAGCGCGTGATGATCGCCATGGCCCTGATCTGCAATCCGCACCTGATCCTCGCGGACGAGCCCACCACGGCCCTGGACGTGACGATCCAGGCGCAGATCCTGGCGCTCATGACGGAGCTCAGCAAGCGCTACGGCGCGGCGATGATCCTCATCACGCACAACCTGGGCGTGGTGGCGCGCTATGCGGACCGCGTCAACGTCATGTACGCCGTGCGCATCATTGAGCAGGGCACTGCGCGCGAGATCTACGGCAACCCCAAGCACCCCTACACCCTGGGGCTGCTCAACTCCGTGCCGCGCCTGGACGAGGACGTGAAGCACAAGCTGGAGCCCATCGAGGGCCAGCCGCCCGATCTGGGCCTGGACACGCCGGGCTGCCGCTTCCTGCCGCGCTGCCGCTTCGGCGACCCGCAGACCTGCGGGCGAGAGTTTCCGCCCTTGCAGGAGATCGCGCCGGGACACTGGAGCGCCTGCTTCAAGTTCGAGCAAGTGCACAAGGCGGCCAGCTAGGCCGCGCAACGCCATGGGCGGCGATGGGAATCGCCGCCTTCCGCCGCGGCCCAGCCGGGCGCGGCGGACGGACCCTCGGGGGAGTTTCTTTCGTGGCGGAAATGCCTGCGCAGACAGCAGCTTCCAACGGACGGACGCTGGTCGAGGTGCGTCATTTGAAGATGTACTTCCCGGTGACGGAGGGCATCTTGTTTCAGAAGGTGATCGGCCAGGTCAAGGCCGTCGACGATGTCTCCTTCACCATCCACCAGGGGGAGACATTGGGCCTGGTGGGCGAGTCCGGCTGCGGCAAGACCACCACGGGCCGCTGCATCCTGCGCCTCTCCAAGCCCACCGCCGGCGAGATCCGCTTCGATGGCCAGGACATCACGAAACTGGACCAGGCGGGGCTGCGTGAGGTGCGGCGCAAGATCCAGGTGATCTTCCAGGACCCTTACAGCTCGCTCAACCCGCGCATGACGATCGGCCAGATCAGGCCCAGGATGAGCCGCAGCATGGTGGACTTGCCCGAGCCGCTCGACCCCAGGAGCACGTGGGTGGTGCCCGGGCGCACCTCCAGGGACACCGCGTCGAGGGCCGGGGTGGCGCCGAAGCG
>JBGOUY010000134.1:0-11070 GCA_041477795.1 bacterium | reverse complement strand
CTCGCCGGGCCCCAGCAGGCCGACGCGGCCGTGCTGGCCGCCCGCGCCGCCGCCCCGGCATGGGCGGGCACGCCGGCCCAGGAGCGCGCCCGCATCCTGCGCAACGCCGCCCGCCTGATGGACGAACGCCGCTGCGACCTGGCGGCCCTGATCGTGCTGGAGGTGGGCAAGTCCTGGCAGGAGTCCGACGGGGACGTGGTGGAGGCCATCGACTTCCTCGCCTACTACGCCGCCGAGATGGAGCGGCTCGCGGGCGAGCGCCTGACCCAGCCCGTGCCGGGCGAGAGCAACCACTATCACTACTGGCCCAAGGGCGTCGCCGTGGTGATCGCGCCGTGGAACTTCCCGCTCTCCATTTCCACCGGCATGACCGCGGCGGCGCTCGTGACCGGCAATGCCGTGATCTATAAGCCCGCGGAGGCCTCCACGCTCACCGGCCTGGCCATGGTCGATCTGCTCCACGAGGCCGGCGTGCCGGCGGCGGCGCTGACCGCCCTGCCCGGCTGGGGCGAGGAGGTCGGCGCGCGCCTGGTGGCGCACCCGGACGTCAATCTGATCGCCTTCACCGGATCGCGCGAGGTCGGGCTGGCCATCATCGAGACGGCGGCCCGCATGGCGCCGGGCCAGCGCGCCGTGAAGAAAGTGATCGCGGAGATGGGCGGCAAGAATGCGATCATCGTGGATGAGGACGCCGACCTGGACGAGGCGACCCGCGGCATCCTCCAGTCCGCGTTCGGATTCCAGGGGCAGAAGTGCTCCGCCTGCTCCCGCCTGATCGTGCTGGAAGGGGTGCTGGAGCGCCTCCTGGCGCGGCTCGTGCCGGCCGTGGAGGAACTGCGCCTGGGCCCGCCGGAGCACCCCGCCTCCGACGTCGGGCCCCTCATCGAGCGCGCGGCGCAGGACAAGGTGCGCCGCTATATCGCCCTGGGGGAAGCGGAGGGCCGCGTGCTGGCCCGCGCCAAGGGCCTGCCCGCGACGGGCTGGTACGTGCCGCCGGTGGTCTTCGGCGGCATCGCGCCCGACTCCCGGCTGGCGCAGGAAGAGATCTTCGGCCCCGTGCTGGTGGTGCTGCCGGCGCGGGACTTCGACCAGGCCCTGGAACTGGCCAACGGGACGGAATACTGCCTCACCGGCGGCGTCTACTCCCGCCATCCGGAGCACCTGCAGCAGGCGCGGCGGCGCTTCCGCGTGGGCAATCTGTACCTGAACCGCGGCATCACCGGGGCCATCGTGGAGCGCCAGCCCTTCGGGGGCTTCGGCATGTCCGGGGTCGGCTCGAAGGCCGGCGGGCCCGATTACCTGCTCCAGTTCATGGAGCCCCGCACCGTCAGCGAGAACACGCTGCGCCAGGGCTTCGCCCCGGCTGGTGCGGAATAGCCGGCGCGGAATAGGGCGGCCGGGCCGGCGCGGGCCGGCGTAGGTCGGAGCGCCGCTCGGGACGCAAGGAGGCGCATGCGCAGGGCCACCTGGATTGCCGCGCTGGCGGTGCTGCTGGCGATGCTGCTGGCGGGTCTGCCGCTGCCGCCGGCGGTCGCCCTGGCCGCGCCGGAGCAGGGCCTCGGGCTGGCGCTGGGCCCGGAAGCGCACAGCGTGCGCACGCAGCTTGGCGACGGCTCCGAGGAGCGCTACACGAGCGCCGGCGTGGGCCTGGCCGGTGACCTGCAGTTCGTGGTGGACGACCGCTGGAGCCTCAGTCCCTTCCTGCAGCTTTCCCTCGAGCGCACGCACGGCGACCGGAATGTCGTGGCCAGCCACCAGGCCGCCGGGTTCCAGGTCCGGCGCTGGTGGGACTCGGCCTTCGTGGCCGTGCACGCCGCGTACTACGTGGAGCTGCTGGCCACCCCCGGCAGTTCCCGCACGCGCTACGGCCCGGGCCTGGGCGCGGCGATCGGCGCCGAGCCGAGCGGCCGGCCGAGCTGGGCGCTGCAAGTGGACCTGCCGCTGCTGCTGGCCACCCACTCCACGCAAGTCGGCCTGCGCCTGCAGGTCGGCTGGCGCTGGCGCTAGCGGAGCATCCGGCCATGGCACCTCGCTCCGCGCTCGCCGTTGCGGCGCTCACGCTGGCCTTGGGCATGGCCCTGGCGCTGCCGGCGCGGCCGGTGGCCGCCCAGGCGCAGGCACCGGCGCCCGTCGCACCGGCCGTGCCGCCCGCGGAAGGGGGGCGGGCGGAGATCGTGCTGAACCCCGAGCGCGAGCTGGGCGAGCGCCTCTGGCAGGCCGCCTGGGACAACCTGGCCGGGCAGACGCTGGTGCTCGGGGCGGGCTACGAGCAGGGCACGCTCAAGTTCCCGAGCTTCCGCGGCGAACTGGGCGCCAGCCCGCAGATCACCGACAACGGCCGCATCACGCTGCTGCTGCGCTACGAGACGCAGGAGCGCTACTTCGCCCAGTACCCGCTGCGCTTCGGCAAGGCCGCCTTCGGCTACAACTTCGTGGGCAGCTATTCCCAGCTCCGCGTGGATCGCCAGCTCGCCGGCAGCGCCTTCGTCGGGCAGGGCCTGGGCACGGTCGTGCAGGGCGACTACCTGGTGGGCGCGCCGCAGCTCTTCGTGCGCATGGGGCCGCTCTACCCCGAGCACGCGGTATTCTGGAAGTTCGGGGCCGGACTGGGCGCCGGGCTGGTGCGCCTGAGCGGCTCCGTGCTGCCCAGGAACGGCACGGCCGGCGACACGCCCCAGAGCGTGGACACCCACGGCGCCAAGCTCGCCGAGTACATCAACGTGATCTGGGAGCTGCAGGTCGAGCACTGGCTGCTCGCCTTCCGCTCGCTCTACCTGGCCGGCCGCGCCCAGACCGACCGCTATACCTACGAGGTGTATTCGCTCAGCCTGGGGTACGGGCTGCGCTTCTAGGCGGGCCCCGCCGACGCGAGTGCCGCCCATCGCACCGCTGGCCGCACGCGAGGCAGGGGCGACCGCGCACGGACAGGGCAGCGCGCTGGCTGGCGCGGCGCGCCCACCCGATGGTATAGACTCGGATCGCACGCCGTCCGCGCTGGTCGGCGCCACCCTTTGCGAAGAGAGGGAGCATGGCGAAGCAATCCGGCTATCGCAGGCAGGCCCCCGAGCAGGACGCGCCCTACCTGCACCCCGCGTACAAGTCGACCGTCGGGCGCTCGCCCAAGCAGCCGCTGGTGCGCCTGCCGCACAGCCTGTCGGAGATCACCGGCCCGCACTTCGGCCACGAGGCGGTGCGCCCGGAGGATCGCGACCTGACGCACCATGCCGGCGGCGAGGCGCAGGGCCAGCGCATCATCGTCACCGGGCGCGTGACGGACGCGGACGGCGAGCCGGTGCGCGACGCGCTGCTGGAGGTGTGGCAGTGCAACGCCGCCGGGCGCTATCGCCACGAGGCGGATCAGCACGACGCCCCGCTGGACCCGCATTTTGCGGGCATGGGCCGCACGGTGACCGACGACAACGGCGAGTACCGCTTCCTCAGCATCGAGCCGGGCGCCTATCCCTGGGGCAACCACGAGAACGCCTGGCGCCCGAAGCACATCCACTTCTCGCTCTTCGGGCCGGCCTTCGCGACGCGCCTGGTGACGCAGATGTACTTCCCGGGCGATCCGCTCCTGCCGCTGGACCCCATCTTCAATGCGATCCCCGACAAGCGGGCGCGCGAGCGGCTCGTCAGCGCCTTCGATCCGCAGCGCACCGAGTCCGGCTACGCACTGGCGTACCGCTTCGACATCGTGCTGCGCGGGCGCGACGCGACCCCCAGGGAGACCTGAGATGAAGCGGATCGTGACCGCGTCGCAGACCGTCGGCCCGTTCTTCCATAGGGGCGTGGTGCCCATCCCGCCCCTCAGCGCGCCGGAGATCCCGGGCGAGCGCATCGTCATCGGCGGGCGCCTGCTGGATGGCGCGGGCGCGGGCGTGGGCGATGGCCTGCTGGAAACGTGGCAGGCGAACGGCCGGGGCAAGTACGCGCACCCGGCGGACGGCCAGGACAAGCAGACCACGCCCGGCTTCACGGGCTTCGGCCGCACCTTCACCGGCAAGGACGGCTCCTTCCGCATCGAGACGATCCGTCCGGGCGCGGTGCCCTGGCTCGAGGCGGGGCAGCAGGCGCCGCACATCAACGTGCTGGTCTTTGCGCGCGGCCTGCTGCGGCACCTGGTCACGCGCATGTACTTCCACGGCGACCCCCTGCTGGCGGCCGATCCGGTGCTGCAGCTCGTGCGGGATGCCAAGCGCCGCGAAACCCTGCTCGCCCGCCAGGACGCGAGCCCGCCCGGCGCCTACCGCTGGGACATCGTGCTGCAGGGCGCGCGCGAAACCGTGTTCTTCGACTGCTAGGTTTTTCGACTGCTGGCTGCTTCGCTTGCTAGCCTTCGAACTGCGCGATATACAGCCCGGCGTTGGAATCGGTGATGTACACGACGCCCTGCGGATCGACGTAGCAGTCGGCGGACTGGATCACCTGGGCGCGGCCGGGGCGCGGGTCCATCATCCGCTCCGGGTCGGGCGGCACGAAGTAGGCGATCTCCCGCGGCCGGAACGGATCGTCGATGTCGTACGCCCGCACCCCGGCGTTCCGGTACGTCGCGAAGAGGATGCGCGAGCTCTGGAACGAGCCCGGCCGGTTCTCGTGCAGGTTGTGCGGGCCGAAGTTCCCCCCCTTGGCGCAGTAGTCCGCCTCCGCCGGCTGCGGGAACGTGGCGATGCTGATGGGGTTGCTGGGCTCGCGCACGTCGAAGACCCAGATGTAACGCAGGCCCTTGCTGCAGTCGGAGAAATTGGCCTCGTCGGCGACGATCAGCAGGTTGCGGTCGGGCAAGGGCAGGGGCGAGTGCGTGCCGCCGCCGAAGGGCGGGTTCCAGTTGCGGTGAGCCAGCAGCCTGGGCCGGGCGGGGTCCGCGACGTCCAGCACGGTGAGGCCGCCATCGCGCCAGGCGCCGTAGGCCAGGTTCCCGGTGACCAGCGCGTGGTGCAGCGCGAAGCGCCCGCCGCTGGGCCAGCCCGGCTGCTCGCCGCCGCCGGCCCACATGCCGGGAATCCACCAGCGCCCGACGACGTGGGGCCGGGTGGGGTCGGACACGTCGACGATCGCGAGGATGTGATCGGTGTACTCCGGGGTGTGCACGGACATATAGGCGTAACGCCCGCCCACGTACCAGAGGCGGTGCGGGCCGATGCCCGCAGTGGGCATGAAGGCGATCTCGCGCGGCTGGGCGGGCTTGGAGAGGTCGTACACGCGCAGGCCCGCGGTGTATTGCGCCCCCTGCTGCTTGAGCTTGTCCGGCGCCGAGCCGCTGAAGTACTCCTGCTCGCTCACCTTCATCGTCCACACGCTGGGTCCGTTGACGGCCAGCAGCAGGTCCTCGTGCGTCTGCAGGTGGATCGCCCGCGTGTTGGGGGGACAGGCGATGAAGTTGACGACCTTGGGCTTCCTGGGGTCGCGCACGTCGATCACGCTGATGCCGTTGCTGAAGCCATGGCCGATGTAGGCATGGCCGCGCTGCACCATGATCTGCACGCCATCGCCGCGGCCGCCCTGGTCCGAATGGCCGAGGAACTTCATGTTGTGCGCTGCGACGGGCTTCATGACGCGTCTCTCCTCGCAAGGGAAGCACCCCCCCCGCCCGCGGGCGGATATTGCTGCCCGGCCCGCCCGCTGGTGGGTGGACATTGCCACTCGGCCCGCCCGCGGGCGGGCCCTGCCGCCCGGCTGGCGGCGCGGCCGCCTCGCGCGCGGAATGCGCGGCCGCGCCGGCGATCATCGTTTGCTCCACAGGGCGGCCGGGAGCGATTCGCGCGCGGAGGCCGCGTCGCCCTCGGCGGTGCCGCCCTCGGCTGCGCCTTCCTCCAGCGTGCCGCCGAGGAAGAGCGTGCGGATGCGCGGGCTGGCCAGGATCTCCGCCGCGGGCCCGGCCAGGCGCAGGACGCCCTGCTCCAGCACCAGGGCATCGTCCGAGACGGCCAGGGCGCTGCGGGCGTTCTGCTCCACCATCAGGATCGTGACGCCGCTCGCGCGCAGCTCCTGCAGCGTCTCGAACACGGTGGCCACGACCTTGGGGGCCAGCCCGCTGGAGGGCTCGTCGACCAGCATCAGGCGCGGCTGCAGCAGCAGCGCGCGGCCCACCTCGAGCATCTTCTGCTCGCCCCCGCTCAGCGTCGAGCACTGGTGCTCGGCCTTGTCGCGCAGCACCGGGAAGCGCGCCAGCACCGCTTCCATGCGCTGCGCCAGCAGCGCGCGCTCCCGCAGCGTCACGCCGCCCAGCTCCAGGTTGTGGCGCACGGACAGCTCGGGGAAGACGTTGCGGCCCTGCGGCACGTAGGTGATGCCCCGCGCCAGCAGCTCGGCTGGCTTGCGCCCGGTGATGTCCTCGCCAGCGAAGCGGATGCGGCCGGCCGCGACGCGCAGCAGCCCGAACACCGCCTTGAACACGGTGGACTTGCCCGCGCCGTTGGGGCCGATCAGCGTGGTGATGCGGTGGCGGCGCACGGCCAGCGTGGTGCCGTGCAGGATCGTGAGCGGGCCGTAGCCGGCCACCACGCCCTCCAGCGCGAGGATCACGTCCGGGTCGGCGCCATGGGCCGGCGCCGCGGCGGGCGCTTGGCGCTCAGTTGCCAAGATAGGCCTCCATCACGTGCGGGTCCGCCTGCACCGTGGCGGGCGAGCCCTCGGCGATCACGCGGCCCTCGGCCATCACCACGATGCGGCTGCAGAGGCGCATGATGAACTCCATGTTGTGCTCGATCACGACGAAGGCCACGCCGGACTCCGCCTGCACCTGCCGCAACAGGCGGCTCAGGGACACCAGCAGCGTCGGATTCACTCCCGCCGCCGGCTCGTCCAGCAGCACCAGGCGCGGGCCGGCCATGAAGGCCATCGCGATGTCGAGCAGCTTCTGCTGGCCGTAGCTACACTCGCACGCACGCTGCCGCGCGACCGGCGCGAGATTGAAGCGCGCCAGCACCTGCTCCGCCCGCTCGGCCAGCCCGGCATCGCCCGGCGCGAACAAGCGCGCGAGCAGCGTGCCCTGGTGCTCCTGCCCGGCGAGGATCAGGTTGTCGCGCACGCTCAGGTTGTCGAACACCTGCAGGAGCTGGAAGGAGCGCCCGATGCCCAGGGTGGACAGCCGCGCCGGCGACATCCGCGTCACCTCGCGCCCGGCGAAGCGCACCGCTCCCGCACTCGGCCGGAGCTGACCCAGGATGCAGTTGAAGAGGGTGGACTTGCCGCTGCCGTTGGGGCCGATCACCCCCACGATCTCCCCCTCGCCCACGGTGAAGCTGACGTCCTGCACCGCATGGATGCCCCCGAAGGCTTTGCTGAGGCCCTGCACTTCCAGCAGCGGAGCGCTCATGGGCCGCCCGCCCGCCCGGCGCGCAGGGCGCGATCCCGCAGGACGCGCTCCCACATGCCCATCAGCCCCGTGGGGCAGACGACCATCAGCACCATCACCAGCAGGGCGTAGAGGATCAGGTAGTAGTCCTGGCTGATGCGCAGCCATTCGGGCAGGAGCATCACGACGGCCGCGCCTAAAAATGGGCCCGCGAAGTGGCCCGATCCGCCCACCACGACGATGAGCAGCAGCGCCAGGGACGTGCCCAGCTCGAAAGGCGTGTGGTCGATGAAGCCCACCAGCGGCGAATAGAGGCCGCCCGCCAGGCCCCCGATGCCCGAGCCGATGGCGAAGGCGAGCAGCGTGTAGGTGCGCACGTTGACGCCGAGGCTCGCGGCGCGCAGCGGGTTCTCGCGCAGCGCCTGGAAGGCGCGGCCCCACGGCGAGCGGATGAGCCACCACAGCCCGGCGCTGACGAGGGTCAGCAGGCCCAGGCTCAGGAAGTAGAAGGCGATCGGACTCTTGCTGGACAGACCCAGGAACAGGGGCCGCTGGATGTTGTCCACCCCATAGACGCCGCCGGTGAGCCACTCCTCGTTGCGCAGCACGAGGAACACCAGCGCATTGAAGGCCAGGGTCACGAAGGCCAGGTAGTGGTGCTGCACGCGCAGCGCGGGGAAGCCCAGCAGCAGCCCCAGGGCGAAGCAGAGCAGGCCGCCCAGCGGCCAGGTCAGCCAGAAGCTCAGGCCCGCCTTGGTGAGCAGCGCCGTGACGTAGGCGCCGATGCCCAGGAAGGCGGCCTGGGCCAGGGAGATCTGCCCGGCGTAGCCCAGCGTCAGGTTGAGGCCGAGCGCGGCCATGCAGTACACCGCCCAGAGGGACAGCAGGTACACGCCGTAATTCTTCAAGCCGAAGGGCAGCACGACCAGCGCCAGCAGCAGGCCCGCCACGATCCCCGCCGAGAGCAGGCGCCCCTGGCCGATGCGGCTGCGGGTGCCGTTCATACCGTGCGCTCCTCCGCCTTGCCGAGCAGCCCCTGCGGGCGGAACAGGATGATCGCGATCAGCACCACCAGCGGCCCCGCCTGCCGGTAGGCGCTGGAGATGTACGCGCCGGACAGGTTGTCGACCACCCCCAGCAGCAGGCCGCCCACCAGCGCGCCCCGCACGCGGTTGAAGCCGCCCACGATGGCGGCGATGAAAGCCACCAGGCCCAGCGATTCGCCGTTGCTGAACTTGGCCAGGTACAGCGGCGTCACCAGCAGCGCGGCCAGGGAGACCAGGGCCGCATTGATGAGGAAGGTGTACAGCACCATGCGCGAGACGGGGATGCCCAGCACCAGCGCCGTTTCCGCGTTCTGCGCCACGGCCTGCATGGCGCGGCCGGTCTGCGTGTGCGCCAGGAACAGGTGCAGGGCCAGCACGACCCCCGCGGTGAGGACCAGCACGGCCAGATCGTTGCTGGAGAGCACCACGCTGCCCCAGTGCAGCAGGCCGGTCGGCAAGGCGCTGGGGAAGGGCCGCGCCTCCGGGCCGAAGGTGACCTTGACCAGCTCCTTCAGGAACAGGCTCAGCCCGATGGCCGCGATGACGAGCGGCAGGTAGCCGTGCGGAATCAGCCGGTCCACCAGCAGGCGCTTGAACAGCCACCCCAGCAGCACGCCCGACAGCGCCAGCGAGAGCACGAAGCTGGCGTAGATGGAGAGCCCGAGCACCTGCATGCCCCCCAGCATCAGGAAGGCCGGCAGCATCACGAATTCGCCCTGCGCGAAGTTGATGGTCTGCGAGGTCTGCCAGAGCAGCGTGAACCCGATCGCCGCCAGGGCATAGATCGCCCCCGTGGCCAGTCCCGAGGTGATGAGCTGGAGAAACTGCGCCATGGCTCCCCGACTCCAGCGGCGAGGCCAGCCGCGCCCACGACACTCCTGCCGGGCGCGGCTGCCCCCTCCGGTAAGGATGGACGCCGGCTAGACTCTGTCCGAAACGTCGCCTCCGGAATCCGCACCCTTCGAGACGCGCCTCTGCGAGGCGCTCCGCAGGAATGCGGATTCTTCTAACATGCTGATCCGGAAGGGCTCCGCGTTGCTGAGGAGCGCGCGTAGCGCGCGTCTCGAAGCGCGCGGAGACCGTCGCGTCTCCGCAGGCTGCCGGATACGCACTTTTCAGGCAGCACCTAATGCCCCAGCGCCGGCAGGACGCCGGTGATCTTCTGGTCGCCGTTCACGACTTCCACCAGGAAGCTCTCCCGGTCCGGATCGCCGTTGTTGTCATAGCTCACGTCCATCAGCACGCCCGGCTCCTGCTTCGTGGTGATGGTGGCGCCGTGCAGGGTCTTGGCGAAGTTCTTCTGGTCGAACTTGCCCATGCGCTCCGTGATCGCCTTGACCACGTACAGGCCGATGTAGCCTTTCAGGGCGTTAGGGTCGGGTGTGTACTTGAATTCGGCCTCGAAGGGCTTGACCATCTTCTGCACCGCCGGCTCCGGCGCGTCCGGGCTCAGGCCCACGTAGGCCCGCACGCCGTTGGCCGCGCCACCGGCCAGCTCGATCGTCTTGCTGCTGGTGAGCGTGGTTTCGCCGACGATGGGATGGCTCCAGCCCTGCTTGCGCACCTCCTTGAGCAGCCGCGCAGCCTCCTCCTCGTGCAGGTAGGGGAAGAGCACGTCGGCGCCGGAGGCCTTGGCCTTGGCGATCTCGGCGGAGAAGTCCACCTGCTGCACCTCGGTCGAGAGATCCGCCACGACCTTGATGCCGCGCTTCTGGAACTCGGAGACCGCGTTGTCCCGCCCGCCCTTGCCGAAGGCGTCGTTGACCCAGATCATGGCCACGGAGGTGGCCTTTTCGCCTTCCTGGAGGTACTTGGCCACCCGCGGCATCGAGGCCTGCTGGCCGAAGGACGTGCGGAAGATCGAGGGATTGCCCTGCTCGGTGATCTCCGCAGCCTCGGAGCCGGTGAACTGCGGCACGCCGGCTTCCTGTGCCAGGATCATGTTGACCTTGGTGGACGACGAATAGACCGTGCCGAACAGCATGTAGGGCTTCTCGTCCAGCGCCTTGGTGACCTGCGCCCGCGAGATGCCGGGATTGGACTGCGAGTCGTAATTCGTCACCAGCACCTGGCGGCCGAGGATGCCGCCCGAGGCGTTGATGTGCTTGGCGGCCAGCATCACGCCGTCCCGCCAGTTCGTGCCGGAGACCGCGCCGCCGCCGGAGAGTTCCGCGACGTCCGCGATCTTGACGACGTCCTGCGCCACCGCTGCGGGCGCCGCCGCACTGTGCAGCGCCCAGGCCAGCCCAGCCGCCAGGACGGCGGCCGCGATTCGTTTCATCCGCATGGTGTTCCCCGCAATGGAGTGCTCTGCCGTCGGTGGCCGTCGGGCGCGCAATCCGGTCGCCCCCATCCATGACCGCCCGCCGTGATCGCGTCGACCCCCTGACTTGCATCCGCGCTGTGCCGGAGCCCGCTCACCGGTGCGGTGGGCCGTGGCTCCGCATTGAACTCACAGACCCCACGCGAGAGCAAGCCCTATCCGGCTCAGGCGCCGCACCGGAGAGCGCGGGCCGCGTGGTTGGCGTCCCGATGCAGGGGCGACCCGGGCGCACGACCGGGCTCCGCCCTGCCTGCACCCTTCCGGTGCTAGAGCGTTTTCTGGTTAAGTGGTTACACTTTGCGACCCACGACCGCCCTATTGATGCAGGCTGCGTCTCACGAATTGTATTCGGATAAACGTAAAATGCTCTAGCGCCGGTTGAGCAGGTGGACCTCGACTACCTCGCG